>JAJCXY010000039.1 GCA_029263215.1 Acidimicrobiales bacterium | reverse complement strand
GGTCAATCGGCGCTGCGGGGGTCTGCCTGCTCGGTGGGTTCTGTGAGTTGGTGCAGCGTCAGGAACAGACCGACTCGTGTTCCGTTGAGGGTGGTTGGACGTTGGGCGTATTCGGTGCCGAGGGCCTCTAGACGTTCGGTGAGTTCGACAGTCTCCTCGGTGGAGAGTTGGAGGCCGAGTCGACTGTTGGTCAGCAGAGCATCTGGGCCTGCGTCGAGTAACTCGGCACGTAACGCGTCGACTCCGGCGATCACCACACTCTGCCGATCATCGGGGTCGAGTATGGCCAGCCTCCACGATTTCGTCGTGGCCCGGTACGGCTTTTCGAGCGCGCCGCGCAGACCGGTGCGGGGCGGTTCGGCCTCGAGGAAGCCTGACCGAACCAGCGTTCTAACGTGGTGCAGGCTGGTCGCCGGGTCGAGGTCCAATCGGTCAGCGAGCTGCTTGTTGGTTTGGGTTTCGTGTCCGCAGAGACGGATTATCCGGAGGCGTAGAGGATGGGCCAAGGCCTTGAAATCGGCGCTGGTTGCTTCGATTCGAGCCCACTCATCTTCAATCATTGACGTTTCTCCAATTGATTGGGAGACTTCCAATCGATGGTCTCACCATTCAATCTATCGATCCTCACCGGCGCGTCGAGACTTTCGGATTTCGTAGCCGGACGAGACCTGATCGTCATTGGCCTCCTGATTCTTGGTGTCGCGACGACCCGGCCACGTCTCAAGGCCGCGAGTTCGCTGGTCCTGTTCTCCCACTTCCGCGGGGAATCTGGTGATTGGTCGGGTGGGCCTGTTCTATGAGGGCCAGGCACCGATTTCGGCTGCTGCTGACCGCGTCGACGATCTCGAACCTCGGCGATGGGGTCACATTGGCGGCACTGCCGCTGCTCATCGCGACCCTGTCTCGTGATCCGTTGGTCGTCGCCGGGCTGGGAGTGGTGAACCGGTTGCCCTGGCTGCTGTTCGCGCTGCCTGTCGGTGCAGTCACCGACCGCTGGGACCGCAGGGTGATCATGTGGCGCGCCAACACCGTCCGGTTCGCGGCAATTACCTCCCTCGCGGTTGCCGTTGCCGCTGACGTGCACGCCGTGTGGACGCTGTACGTCGCGGCCGCCCTTGTCGGCACAGCCGAGGTGTTCTACGACAACGCCGCCCAAACACTTCTACCCTCGCTCGTTGATCCCCGCCACCTGCACCGCGCCAACGGCCGACTCGGCGCTGCCGAACTCGTCGCGAACGGGTTCGCCGGGCCTCCGCTGGGAGCAGCGCTGTTCGTGATCGCGGCCTCCCTCCCACTCTTCGTCGACGCCGCAACCTTCGGCCTATCGGCGTTGCTGATACTCGCCATCCCCGGCCTCTACCGCCCACCAGCCACAACCGCGCCCCCGCGGCTACGCGCGGAAATCAAACAAGGGTTGCGCTGGCTATGGCACCACGATCTGATCCGCACCCTCGCTGTGCTGTTGGCCATCACCAACTTCGCCGGCAACGCCGGACTATCGATACTCGTGTTGTTCGCCCAAGACGAACTCGGTCTCGGTGATCTCGGGTTCGGGCTGCTACTCACCGCAGGCGCCGCCGGAGGGGTGATAGGCGCCCTCATCGCCGGCCGCATCAACGACCGCTTCGGTCCGGGACCGTCGCTGCTAGGGGCCTACGTGACCATCGCCATGGCGCTCGGCCTCGTCGGCTTCACCTCATCTCCGATCGCGGCCGGCACGCTCATCGCGGTACTGAGCTTCGCTGGAATGACCTGGAACGTGATCACCGTCTCAGCGCGCCAGAAACTGATACCCGACGAACTCCTAGGCCGGGTCAACAGCGTCTACCGATTCCTCGGCTGGGGCGCAATCCCCATCGGCGCCGGCGCCGGCGGCATCCTCGCAACCCTCACCAACCTACGAACGGTGTTCATCGCCACCGGCACCCTTCAACTCGCAGCAGCCGCCATCGCAGCCGGACGACTGCTCAAAAGCGCTGCCGTACTCCAAGACCCCTAGACAACACGGCAACACAAGCCAGCCTTTGCTTGGCCGACGACCATTTCAGGCGAGCCAAACTCCTTGCCGCATGATGGTTCGGCCCTGTATCTCCGCGACCCCGTTCCACGCACGAACAGTTCGTGGAGTCAAGATCAGCAGCGACCAATGGCCCGCCTGCTCGCTGGGGTCCCAGCCCGCCCGGCTGACGTAGCTCTTGACATCCGCTTCGCTGACAGCTTCAAAGTCGACGACAGCGACCGTGGCCTCGATGAGCACCACGTCGTCGGCACTGTCCAGCGTCGCCTTGGCTCGGCCTGATCCTCTGGCGTTTCGCACGGTCGGCGAATCCGTGGGCGTCGCAACGACAATCCGAACTCCGTCCCAGGCAAGTGACAACGGAATCAAGTGAGGCGTCCCGGAGTCGTCGGCAGTGGCCAGCCACACATTCGGATCGTTCCCCAAGCGCTTCAGCGCATCGGACTTGCGCTGAGCAGCGCTTCGTATCGCCATCGCGGGGACCCTAGTGCGCTCACACCAGCCTGTCCGTGTGCCTCAGCGGGTCAGGATGTGGGCCTCCGATCCTTTGGGGCCGACACGATCATCGACACGCCGGCAACGCCGAGCATGGCGACGACCAGACCGGCTCCGATCACAGCGACCCGTGCCAGCCCATCACCGCCTCCCGCACTGGTGGTGGCGACAGCGATCGTCTCGTCGGGAGGTGACCCTTCGCCAAACACAGCTTCGAGCTCAGCTGGAGAAACCGCCGAGCCGCACTGGCTCACGTGCAGCTCGTCCCGCCACATGAACGCTGCCACCCCGGCGATTCCCGCCATGTCGAAATCAGTGCCGCACGCCGAAGACTGGGCGTGAGTGCGAACTTCGACTCGTGAACCGACCTCTCCCTTGTAGACAGTCGCTACCTCAAAGAGCAGTACCACTCCGTTGTCGATGATGTCGTCAAAGACGACTCTGTCGATCTGACGTCCCGTGAACGCAACGGCTACATCTTCGCCATAGTCCTCGAGTGCCAGATCGACACAGCTACACGCGTGGGCGGGCCCGGCCGTCGCCACGATGCCAGCACTTCCCAGAGTGACCGCGAGCACAACGGCACCGATTGCCCGGATCACACGCATGGACATCGATACTACGACTCGGCTGGCCACGGGATGCGACAGGCCACGTGGTCTGATTTCGATCTCGCGCGGCCCGTACTGGCTCGGTGAACCAAACCCCATTCCTTCTTCTCAGTGCCACAGTAATTCTTGTCGTCGCGTGCAGCCCGCCCGGACCCGCACAGACCGCTACAAATCCGCCGGCTTCACCCCCGATCTTCGAGGAGCAAGCGGTCGTTTCTGCTCCTGGGACAGCGGCCACTTCGCCCAACGACGTCGATCCCTCGATCGCTGCGACCGCGTGGTCGACGCTGCCGGCAACGCCGACCCGGCCGCTCCCCCACTTCATGAACGAGTCGCCGCCTGGTCAACACCATCGTTCACCCAGCTTGTCGCCACCCGAGCCGGGCCTGGCGACGTCGATGCGTCTGGCACCGTCTGGTTCGTCGAGGTCATCGACACCACCGTGATCGATGCCGCAGCCGGCCAGGCCCGGGTTCGGGTCCTCGTCACCCTCGCCCTTGTCGCGAACCCGACAGGCCCATCAGGTTGGCTTGTTGCAGGCGTCGAACTCTCATGAAGGCCGTCGCCGCTACCTCAATCATCGGCGTTCTCGGTCTGGTCTTCGGGTCGATGCTGTTCATGATGATCGTGTCCGGAATCCGCACCACCCACCCGAC
>JAJCXY010000038.1 GCA_029263215.1 Acidimicrobiales bacterium | reverse complement strand
AACGGTGATGCAGATGTGGTGGTGATGACCACCGAGGTGCTGCGCAACATGCTCTACGAGCAACGACGTCTCGACGACCTCGACTCGGTCGTGCTCGATGAGGTGCACTACCTCGAGGACTCCTTTCGAGGACCCGTCTGGGAGGAGGTCATCCTCCACCTCCCCGAGCACGTTGCGCTTGTCTGCCTGTCGGCCACCGTCTCCAACACTGCCGAGGTGGTGGGGTGGTTGGAGTCGATCAGAGGCGACACCGGCGAGGTCGTGGAAACCACTCGACCGGTCGACCTCACCAACCACTACGCGATCGGTGACCACCGGGGCAGGGCGCCCCAAATGATCCCCACCCTGGTCGCCGGCCGCCCCAATCCCGAGGGCGCTGGATTCGACGCCGAGCTCCGACGCGGACGTGGTGAGCGTCGAACGAAGCGATCGCCATGGAAGGCTCCCAGCCGGCTCGAGCTACTCGATGTGCTCGAAGACCGCGACCTTCTCCCCGTCATCTGGTTCATTTTCAGCCGCAAGGGCTGCGACGAGGCGGCCGTCACCGTTGAGCGGGCGGGCGCCCGGTTCACCGATCGTGAGCAAGCGGCCCGCATCAGGAGCATCGCTGAAGACCGCATCGCCGGCCTCCCGAGCTCGGATCTGGCCGTGCTCGATACCACGGCTTGGATGAAGCGCCTCGAGAAAGGGATCGCCAGCCACCATGCGGGCCTCGTTCCTGCCTTCAAGGAAGCCGTCGAACTCTGCTTCGCTGAAGGCCTGGTCCGGGTGGTATTCGCCACCGAAACCCTCGCCCTCGGGGTGAACTTGCCGGCCCGCAGCGTGGTGATCGACAAGCTCTCGAAGTTCACCGGCGAGACCCACGAACTCCTCACTCCCGCCCAGTTCACCCAGCTCACCGGGAGGGCCGGGCGGCGGGGGATCGACGAGACGGGCCACGCCCTCGTCCCCTGGTCGCCGTTCGCCCAGTTCGACCAGGTCGCGTCTCTCGCCGCCAGCAGCTCCTTTCGCCTTCGCTCGGCCTTTCGGCCCACCTACAACATGGCCGCCAACCTGCTGCAGCGCCAAGAGCCCGAAGCCGCCCGGGCCCTGCTGGCGCGATCTTTCGCCCAGTACCAAGCCGATGCCAACGTCTCTCGTCTCGAAACCCGACTGGCTCGCGAACGAAAGCGCGTCGATGATCTTCGTACCCTCGTCGCCACCCTGCCCGAGCCTCGAGCAGACTCTCATATCTCAGACGACGAGGCCGCGATCTCAGATGCTGTGAGCCGTCTCCGCCCCGGCGACGTCATCACCGACGAAGAGGGCGAGCGCCTCGCGGTGCTGGGTGTCAGCTGGCGCAAGGGCGGACGGGCTCTGATCAGGCTGGTGGGGGTGGGGGGCTGGGAACAACGCTGGGCGCTGGCCGACCTCGATCACTCACCGGTCACCGTCGGCCAGATCGAACTGCCCTTCCCGATGGCCCCCGAGCGCGCCGACTACCGAGCCGATGTGGCGTCGCGGCTGAAACGGTCGGGAGTGAAGACCTCCGCACGCCGCAAGCGGCGCAGTTCCGGCAAGGATCCGCGGGCCGATCTCGACCGTGCCGAGAAGGAGGTCGTGGCGCTGGAGCGTCGGGCCCGACGCGACAGCGCCTCGATAGCGCGGCGCTTTGATGCGATCTGCGCGGTGCTTCGCGACCGGGGCCATCTCGATGGATGGGAGGTCACCGACTCGGGTCGCATGCTCGGACGCGTCTACCACGAGATCGATCTCCTGATCACCGATGCGTGCGGCGACGGCGTCTTCGACGAGCTCACCGCTCCCCAGCTGGCCTCCATCGCCTCGTGTTTCACCTACGAGCACCGCAGCGCGAGCCCGCCTCCTGACCCCTGGTTCCCCTCCGGCGTGGCCACCCAGCGCTTCCGTCGGCTCGAGCGCCTGTCGGCTTCGCTCGTGCGCGTCGAACGCCATCACGGTGTGCCGGAGTCAAGGTCGCCCGACGCAGGCTTCGCGGCGATTGCCCACTCCTGGGCTGCTGGTGAAGACCTCGGGGTACTGCTCGACGCGGGCGCCGATCTCACCGCCGGCGACTTCGTCCGCAACGTGAAGCAGCTGATCGATCTACTCCGCCAGATCGCATCGGTGGCTCCCCTCGGCTCCACGCGATCCACCGCCCGCCAAGCCGCCGATGCCATTCACCGCGGTGTGGTGGCCCTGTCCGGGGCGGTCGAAGCCGAGTGAGCATCAAACGGGGGGCCAACTGGGGAGAGCGAGCCGAGAAGCCGTCAGATCTGGTCTACGCGAATTCGGATCGTGCCGCCGCCGATGTGATCGCCGCGGCTCGCCGGGCCAACTCCGCGATACCGCGGATCGGTCTCACCGGTGGTGATCTCCACCGCACCCTCGGGGGGTCGGACCGCTCGGCTCTCGAATCCGCCCCCGAGGCCACCCATGTCACCGTCGACCTCGGCGAGGCGCTCCTCGACGGCAAGCTCCATTGGTTCGTGGCCCATCTCGTAGCCCGAAAGGCCTGGCTTCGAGGCCGAATACTCATCGCCGCCAACGCGGCCTTCATAGGCTCCTGGAACATTGCTCCTCGGGCCCATCCCGGCGATGGCCGTCTCGATCTGCTCGATGCCGATCTCTCGGTAGGCGACCGTTTGAAGGCCCGATCTCGACTCAGGAGCGGCGCCCACATCCCCCACCCCGAGATCACGGTGAGACGCACCAGCGCCGCCCAGTTCGACTTCGCCGAGCCGATCCCGATACACCTCGACGGTCATCGTCAGGTTCGAGCGACGAAGCTCAGCGTGAGGCTCGAACCCGAGGCCCTCGACATCTGGATCTGACGGCGCTCTCTGGATCGCGCTCACCATCGTGGATTGCTGGGCCGACCAGGAGGCCATGACGGCGATCCGCGGTGCGTTCGATACCACCGCGTAGGATCACCGTCCGATGACGGTCTATATCGCTGAAGAGTTCACAGCCGCCGAAGCCGATGTCCTTCGCCGCTACTTCACCAATCTCGATCAGCCCGTCTTCGCTCTCGTCAACCTGCCCGAGGTGGTGAAGGGTGCTCTCTTCGCCCGCTACTCGCGCACCGCGTTGAGCCTTCGTCGACTCTTCTTGAAAGAGTTCGTCGGTGAGCTTGATATCGAGGGAGACCAATCGATCGACGCCACTATCGGCCTGAGACGCGCCGAAGAACTCTACGACGTCGTCTTCTTCGAGTACGGCGACGACAGCGTCGCCCAACTCGGAGGTGTGCACCTCGCCTGCGAACAGGCATCAAACGTGCTCACCAAGGTGCTCGAGTGGGGACGCCTGATGTCGTACCTCGAGCAGTCCACCCGCTACATCGCCTACGACCAGCGCCTCGGTGGGCGCTACCGTTTCTACCGCGACCCCGACATCCTCAGCTCCTCGCTCGGCACCCGTTATGTGGCCGACATGGACCGGATCTTCGATGCCTATTCGGGGCTCGTCCCCCAGATGCAGGAGTTCTTCCGCTCGGTGGAGCCGAAGAATCCCGCCGACAGCGATTTCGCCTACCGCATGGCGATCAAGGCCCGTGGCCTCGACGCGATCAGGGGAATGCTGCCATCGGCGGCCTTGTCCAATGTGGGCATCTACGGCACCGGCCAGGCCTATGAGGCCCTCCTGCTTCGGATGAGAGCCCATCCGCTGCCCGAAGCTCGAACCTACGCCGACCTCATGCTCGCCGAGCTACGCAAGGTCGTGCCCTCCTTCCTGAAGCGGGTGGATCTTCCCGAACGCGGCGTCCGCACCAGTGCCTACATGGCCGACGTACGCGAGTCGATGGAGGCCGTGGCCGACTCTGTGTTCGCCGACGAGGTCGGCGGCGAGGTCGACGATCTCGTGGAGCTGGTCGATTTCGATCCCGAGGGCGAGGTGAAGATGGTCACCGCCATGCTCTACCCCTACACCTCGCTTCCCGAGCGGACCATCGAAGCGCGGGTCCGGGCCATGGGCATCGAGGAACGAATTAGCATCATCAAGACCTACACCGGCGACCGCGCCCACCGGCGCCAGCGCCCCGGCCGTGCCTTCGAGCGCACCGGCTATCGCTTCGACGTCGTGAGCGACTATGGAGCATTCCGTGATCTCCAGCGCCATCGCATGCTCACCATCGAGTGGCAACCCCTGTCGCCGCGCCACGGCTACGTGCGCCCCGCTGCGGTCGAGGCCGCGGGCGTGGCCGAGCAGTTCGATGCGGTGATGGACCGATCTGCATCGCTTCACGATGCCCTGCTCGAGGAGTTTCCCGACCAGGCCGCCTACGCGGTTTCGTTGGCCTATCGGGTGCGTTACAGCATGCAGTTCAACGCTCGCGAGGCGATGCACATGCTGGAGTTGCGCACCGGCCCCCAGGGCCACGAGGCCTATCGGCGGGTCTGTCAACGTATGCACACCGAGATCGCCGATGTCGCCGGCCACCATGCGGTCGCGGCGGCGCTGCGCTTCGTCGACCATTCAGCCGAGCCCGCCCTCGGTCGCCTCGATGCGGAGCGCAAGGCCGACGAGAAGAGGGCCGACCGCACCAGCGGATAACCCGCAATCAGGTCAATCCGCACTCAGCGTGGCCGTGCGCGCCACGTTTGGTGGTACCTGCAGCCTGATGGTGGGCAGCGACCGCACCCGGCGCTACCGTCTGCATCAGCCACGGGCGGAGCCGTTGGAGGCTCGCAGCCGTGTTCACCCGTTTTCTGTCGGTCAGTCCCCTGAGCGTGATCGTTGCCCTCGTGGCAACCATGATGCTCGCCACCACCTCGGTTGAAGTGCGCCCTGGCGACACCCTCACCCAGCTGGCCGAGAGCCACGATGTCACGGTCGAGGAACTCGTCGCCTGGAACGGCATCGAAGACGCCGATCACATCGTGGCCGGCGCAACCCTCGTGCTCACGGACCCGTCCACCACCACGCCCACGTCCCCGTCCGGCCGCGGCGGCGTCGAGCATGCAGTGACCGCCGGCGACACCCTGTGGCTGATCGCTCGCCGCTACGGAGTGTCGGTGGCGACGATCATCGATGCCAACCAGCTCACCGATCCCGACCGGATTTATGTGGGCCAGACCTTGGCGCTCGATGCCAGCACTCCGGCATCACCATCGTCGAATGCCGACGACTTCGCGTCAACCGCGAGCATTCATTCGGTGCAGGCAGGGGAGACCCTGTTTGCCATCGCTCTTCGCTTCGGCGTGAAGCCCGATGCATTGGCGGCAGGGAACGCGCTCACCAACCCAAACCTGATCCGAGTCGGTCAACGCCTGACCATCCCCGGCGCCTCCGCCCCCGAGGCGCCGGCGCCGACCACTACCTTGCCTCCTGCGCCCCCCGTGCCCCCAAGCCCAGTGCCCACGACCACAGTGCCCACCAGCACCGTCCCTACCAACCCAGCGCCCTCGACGAGCGCGACTCCGCTGAAGGATGCCTTCAGGAACTGGTCTTCGAGCTATGGCGTACCTCAGGATCTTCTCGAGGCCCTCCTCTGGAAGGAGTCGAACTGGCAGCCATCGGTGACTGGTCCCGGAGGTCATCTGGGGATCGGCCAGCTGAGTCCCGACACCGTCGATTTTGTGGAGGAACGACTCCTCGGCCTCGAACTCGACCCTCTTAGCCTCTCCGACGGAGTGCAGATGGCGGCGCGTTACCTGCGTTATCTGATCGACCGCACCCACAGCGAGCGCGAGGCCCTGGCGGCTTGGAACCAGGGGCTTCATGGGCTCCTCGAGAACGGTATGAACGAAAGCGCCGCCGCATTCGCGGATTCGGTGCTGGAAATCCGCCGAATTCGTCGTTGAGTGTCTATGCTCCGCCGCACACCCCCGCAACCAGGTAGCTCATGGCTGACGCAGACGACACACCAGAAGAAGAACCGGCAGATCTCGAAGAGATGTCCGACGACGATGAGGAAGACCTTTCAGGGTCTCTCGAAGACGACGGCGACGATGAGGAAGAAGACGACGAAGAAGACGACGAAGACGACGTCGCCACTCCCGCTCGCGCCGAAGACGACGACGATGAAGACGACGACGAGGTCGAGGCTGATCTCGACGCGATCCTGAAGGATCGGATCGCTGCCGGCGACGACGAAGACGAAGACGACGAAGATGCCCCTCCGGTGAAGCCGCCGGTCGCACCGGGCGACGCCGAGGATGTGCAAGCTCGTCAGGACAACGAATTCTCCTGCCCCCACTGCTTCCTGCTCGTCAACAGTGCGGCGGTGAGTGATGGTGAATGTCCTCACTGCGGCGGGCCCATCTCCAATCCATGAGCACACCTGAGCGACTCGGCGATCGGGTGCTCGACCTCGTGCTCTACGCGCCGCTCGGTCTCGCCCTGGAGGCCAAGGACCTCATCCCCAAGCTGGCCGATCGCGGCCGGGGACAGGTGGCACTGGCCCGCTTGGCCGGAAAGATCGCGGCCCAGCAGTCGCCTACTGGCATCACCCGGCTGGTCGACGAACTCAGCGATGTCGTGGCCTCCGCCGTGGGACTCCGCCAGCCGTCACCCGAGGCCGACCTCCCCGAGGAAGACATCGAGGGCCATGAGATCGAGCTACCCATCGACGGCTACGAGTCGATGGCCGCGACCGAACTACTCGAACTCCTCGAGCCCCTCTCCGACCAAGACCTTTCCGAGCTGCTTGCTTTCGAGCAGGATCATCGAGCACGCGCCACGGTGATCAACCGGATCCGGCAGCTTCGCTCCTGATCATGGAGATCGGGGCGGCACGGGCCGGACCAGCCGATCTCGCCACCCTCGTCGACCTGGCCCAAACAGCCATCGCCGAACTCGCACCAGCGAGAGGCGGCTACATCTGGTCTCACCTCGGCGCCCGCAAGCCGCCATTCGCGAAGGGCCTTGAGGCCGAGTTGACCGACCCCGATCGGCTGCTTGCGGTAGGCACGATCGACGACACCGTCGTGGGCTATGCCGCGGTCGAACAGGTGTCGCTCCACGATGGCCGCCGCTTGGGACGGCTCACCGACATCTTCGTGCTGCCCGGAGCACGCGGAGTAGGTGTGGGGGAGGAGATGATGGAGCTGGCCATCGATTGGTGTCGCGGATTCGGTGCAGTCGGCATCGACTCCATGGCCCTGCCCGGTGATCGTGCCACCAAGAACTTCTTCGAGACGTTCGGGCTCGTCGCGCGATCACTCACCGTTCACCGCCGCCTCGATCAATGACACCTCGCCCGCAGGTGGCGGTAGGGGCAATCGTGCTCCGGGCCGATGCGTTGCTGCTCATCAGACGCGGCCAGGCGCCGGGAGCGGGTCTCTGGTCGGTGCCGGGGGGCCGTGTCGAACCAGGCGAACGGCTGAGCGACGCGGTGGAGCGAGAGCTCCTCGAGGAAACCGGGCTCACAGGCAGGTGCGGCGTTCTTGTAGGTCATGCCGAACGGATCGACGATGCCCACCATTACGTGATCCTCGACTTCGCGGTGTCGCTCACCGGCGACGCCGCCGCAACCGGCGGCAGCGATGCCACCGACGCACGATGGGTGGCGCTGTGCGATGTCGCCGAGCTCACGCTGGTCGACGGGCTGGCCGAGTTTCTCTCAGACCATGGGATCATTCCTCGCACGGGATGAACCTTCTGATCTTTCGAGTCAGCGACCCTTCCAGACAGGAGGGCGCTTCTCGATGAAGGCCTGAGGGCCTTCCGCACGGTCGTCGGTGGCAGCCAGGCGGATCTGGGCCGCGGCGGCCGCATCCATGGCTTCGATGTCGGTCTGGTGGGCGGCATCGATGATCAGGCGGCGACTCTCTCGGACCGCGAGCGGAGCGTTGGCGATGATTTGAGCGGCCAGGGCCATCGCTTCGTCGATCGCCGCACCCGGCTCACAGGTCCTGTTGAGCATCCCGAGCTGATGGGCACGCTCGGCGGTGATCGTGTCGCCGGTGAGCGCCATCTCCATCGCCACTGCGGGAGGAAGGGCGTACGGAAGACGGACCAGACCACCTGCGGACGCCACCAGGGAACGTTTCACCTCAGGGATGCCGAGCTGGGAGTCGGTCGACGCCACCCGAAGGTCGCACGCCAGAGCGAGTTCGAGCCCACCGGCCACCGCATGACCGTCGATAGCCGCTATGAGGGGCTTGGTGCGTTCTCGGCGTACGAGGCCACCCAGGCCTCCGCGAGCCGTGCCGAGCCCACCTGCCATCCCCGCCGCTATCGCCTTGAGGTCGGCTCCGGCACAAAAGACCGGACCATTGTGGCCGAGGATTCCCACCCAGAGGTCATCGTCGTCTTCGAGGCGATCGATCGCACCTTCGATGGCCGCCGACATCTCGGCGTTGATGGCGTTTCGAGCTTCCACGCGGTCGAGGCGAATGACTCCTACATGGCCGTCGACCTCGAACTGGATCACGTCACGGGATCCTCGGTGATTTCTTCGGGTTCGGCCTCGACGGGGGTGTCGGGAGCGGGTGCGAGGGCTTCCACTGGTTCGGGGGCCTCGATGGCCGCTGGCTCCGGGGCAGGCTCCAGAGCAGGCGCGGGCTCAGGTGCGGTGAGTTCGGGCGCGGGCTCAGGTGCGGTGAGTTCAGGCGCGGACTCAGTCGACACCGGTTCGGGCGCTGACTCAGGCGCAGCTACAGGCTCCGGCGCTGACTCGGGCGCCGCGGACTCAGGCGCCGCCATCTCCGGTGGGGGAGGAGGTGGGGGAGTGGGTCGAGCCTTCCGGCCGCCCCTGCCCCGCTTCTTGGGCGCGGGCGGCTCGATACCGAACAGCTTGGCGATGTCGGGTGTGCGTGACGCGAGCTTCTTCACGCTCTTGAGAAGATCTTCGGTGGGTTTCTCGGGGATTCCCTGAGCGACGACCTGAGACCTGACAGGGGAGAAGGCAACCGCGTCGAGAACGGTGGCCCAACGGTCGGAGGTGACCTCCGCGGTGAGACTCTCGGCTGCCGCGGCGGCAAGCTTCTCAGCCATGTCGACCGGCAGGGGAGAGCCGGCCTTGGGGGGGCGGGAGCTGAGGCGGAGGGCCCGCACCGTGCGACCATCGGCGATGGTGGCGGCAAGCTCGTCGAGCCACTTGCGGTGTTCGGATTCCACCCGGTGGGCGAGTCCTTCTCTGAGCTGGTCGGCCAGAGCGCGGCTCTCGTCGTCGCGTGCAGCATTGTCGGCTGCCACCACGACGCTTCGGATATCGCGCAGGTCGACATCGCCGAGGCCGGCCACCGCTGCCTCGGCCCGGTCGCGCCACTCGGCCGACTTGAGGCGGGGGTTGAGTCGTTCGGCCAGAGTTACCAGAGGCTCGGTCTTGATCTTCGGCATGCCCTCGGCAACTGCCTTTTCGTTCATCTGGTCGACCGACTGGCGTACTCCGGGCACCCCGCCACGAAGAACCTCTTCGGCCAGGGCCCGCTGGAGCTCGGGTAGAGCCTTGAGCACGGCCTGACGGTGGGTGCGGGCGGGACGCAGGCGTGGTGCCTTCGGACGGGCCGGAGGCTTCGAACGTTCACGACGTTGGCCTCCGCGATCGCGGGGCCCTCTACCGTCGCCCTTGCCTTTCGGCCGCTGGTCTCGGCGCCCGTCGCCATCTCGGCCTCGGCCGCGTCCTCGGCCGCGATCATCGCCATCTCGGCCCCGGCCTCGACTCCGGCCTCGGTCGTCGCCATCTCGGCCCCGGCCGCGTCCTCGGCCCTTCGGGGCGAGCACCTGGGTGACCAGAGGCTCGTCACGGCCGGTACCGAGCAGCTCGAGGCGCTCGGATTCCTTGCGGGGACCCTTGGGCGCGAACACGGTGGTGACGGTGAGTCCCTCGAGGTCGGCGTCGGCTTCCACCTTCAACACGTCGCCGACGGACACGCCGGCTGGAAGGAGTGTGCCATCGAGCGCGCCCTTGGGCTGCTTCGCTCCGGCTGCGCGCCAGGTCCAGCTCCCGTCGTCTCGAGAGGAGGTGAGTTCTATGTCAAGCCGTCGTGCCACGGCCGAAACGGTATCGCCGTAAGT
Source organism: Acidimicrobiales bacterium (assembly GCA_029263215.1). Classification (GTDB taxonomy): domain Bacteria; phylum Actinomycetota; class Acidimicrobiia; order Acidimicrobiales; family Aldehydirespiratoraceae; genus OFTM10. Next base: position 105,937 of record JAJCXY010000038.1, on the reverse strand, counting down.
CCCGAGCGGCGACTCCGGAGCCCGATGATGTCAATCGAGAAGATCTCGGGGGTCGGTGTTCGACCCGCAGACGACCACCACGGTTCTTTCATCAGGGTCGAATTCGACGATTCCGCTGGTGACCGCGGCGAGGGCGGTTGCCCCGCCATGTTCGGCCACGACCCGTGCGTCGTCCCACAGTCGGCGACGAGCTGTGACGATGGCCTCGTCGGGCACGACCACCGACTCGACCCGGTCGGCGAGGAGTTTCCAGGGCACCGATCCGATGGTCTTGGCTCCCAGCGAGTCGGCCGCCACACCGCCCACATCGACCTGTACGGGCCGCCCCGCCTCGATCGCCGCCGACAGGCAGCGACTCGTCTCGGGCTCCACACAGAGCACGCGAACGTTGAAGGGGAGCGCGGCCGCCAGGCCCGCGGCCAGCCCGCCCCCGCCGACGGCGACCACCACGGTGTCGATCTCGTCGACCTGCTGGAGCAACTCCACACCCAGCGTGGCCTGACCGGCCACCGTGAGTGACGCGTCGTAGGGGTGGATATTGAGAGCGTGGGTCTGGGCCGCCCTTTCATCACAGGCGGCCTGAGCGTCGTCGTAGACCTCACCCACAACGTGAACGGTGGCGCCCAGGGCCCGAATTCGGTCGACCTTCACCGCCGATGACACCCCAGGGACAAATACCTCCGCGCCGATTCCGAGCGATCGGGCCACATGGGCGACAGCAACGCCGTGATTGCCGCCCGACGCCGCAATGAGGCCCGAGTCGGGCAACTCGGCAGCCAAGGCGTTGTTGAAGCTGCCCCTGACCTTGAACGAGCCGGCGTGTTGGAGGCACTCGAGTTTGAGCGCGAGTTCTTTAGCGACACCGAAGGCTCCGGGGCCGGGGAAGATCACCGGGGTGCGCCGAACCCGCCCGGCCAGGCGCTCCACCGCGGACGAGACGTCGATATCGGCGGGTTCAGAGTCAGGGTCCACGGGGGAATCACTATCGCATCAGTGCTGAGGTGTGCACACCCTCTCCTCGATCCCGATCGAAAGTCCGCCGGAAATCATCGTTATGTAAAGTGACTATGATACAACAGCGATCTCCCACAGCACGTCGGCGTCGTACACTCTCCCGATGGCCCGACCCCCGCTGCCCCATGTCGCCTTCGAATCGGTCGTGGCCGCAGCCGAACGCATCGCCCCCCACGTGCACCGCACTCCGGTGATGTCGTCGGCCACTCTCGACCATCAACTCGATGCCAGCGTCGTGTTCAAGCTGGAGTCGTTCCAGAAGGTCGGCGCATTCAAGGCCAGAGGTGCCACCAACGCCGTGCTGTCACTCAGCGAAGAGACCGCTTCACGCGGTGTTGTCGCCCATTCGTCGGGCAACCACGGCGCTGCTGTCGCCTACGCGGCCCGGATTCGCCAGATCGGGTGCACCATATTCATGCCGGCGGGTGCCCCAAGCATCAAGATCGACGCGGTGCGGGGCTATGGCGCCGAGGTCGTCCTGGTCGACAGAGCGGTTCTCAGCGAGTCGACCCACGCCCGAGCCGAGGCGTCAGGCGCCACATTCATCCACCCCTACGAGAGCCTCGACGTCATCGCGGGCCAAGGCACCGCAGCCCTGGAACTGTTCGACGACCATCCTGACCTGGACTTTCTCCTCTGCCCGGTCGGAGGAGGGGGCCTGATCAGCGGGTCGCTGATCACCTCTGCTGCGATCGCTCCCGACACCATCGTGATAGGGGCCGAACCGCAGCGAGTCGACGACGCCTACCGCTCCCTGCAGACCGGGATCCACCAACCCCCCGTGATGCCACCGGACTCGATCGCCGATGGCCTCCTCGCGGTGCTCGGCGAGAAGGCGTTCGAGATCCTTTGCGCCGCCGGCACCGAGATCGTCACCGTGTCAGAAGACGAGATCATCGATGCCGCCATCTTCCACCTCCAGCGGATGAAGACGGTGGTCGAGCCCTCAGGCGCCGCGCCGCTTGCGGCCCTGCGAAAGCTCGGCGCCGCCGTGGCCGGAAAGAAGGTGGGCGTGATAGTCAGCGGGGGAAACACCGACTTCGCGTGGCTCCCACGATGAGGCCACTCCCCCACCCCGCAGAGCGCCGCATCGCGGTCCGCGTCACCCGCGACGCCCTTCGCCAGGTGAGGGGCGGCCATCCCTGGATCTACTCCGACTCGATCGAGTCGAGATCTCACGCGGGCAACCCCGGCGACCTTGCGGTGGTATTCGACCACAATCGAAAGTTCGCCGCGATCGGCCTCTGGGACCCCCACTCCCCCATCTCGATACGGGTCCTCCACACCGGCAAACCCACCCCCGTCGACCACGATTTCTGGCGTCGATCGATCACAGACTCACTCGATCGCCGTCGACACCTTCTCCAGTCCGACGACACCACCGCCTATCGCCTCGTCCACGGCGAAAACGACGGCCTTCCTTCACTTGTGATCGACCAGTACGGACCAGTGGTGGTGGTCAAGCTCTACAGCCCTGCATGGTTCTGTCACCTCGAACCGATCGTGGACATTGTGGTCGAACTCCTCGATCCCGAAGCAGTAGTGCTGCGCCTCGCTCGTAATGTGGCCGCGGGCGAAACCCACGGACTGACCGACGGTGAGTGCATCCACGGCGCAATCACCGACGAACCGATCGCCTATCTCGAAAACGGACTCCAGTTCACCGCCTACCCCACGAGTGGCCAGAAGACCGGAGCCTTCCTCGATCAACGCGATAATCGAGCCCTGGTGCGCGAGCACGCGAAGGGACGAGACGTGCTCGACGTGTTCAGCTACGCCGGTGGGTTCAGCGTCCACGCGGCGGCAGGGGGTGCCAGTACGGTGCTCAGCGTCGACCAGGCGCCCCAGGCAATCGCCGCGGCGCAGCATCACATGGCTCTCAATGCCGCCACCAACGCCGCTGTTCTACGCACCAAGCACCACACATCGGTGGGCGATGCGTTCGCGGTGATGACCGAGCTGGCCGATGCCGGACGCAAGTTCGCGATGGTCATCATCGACCCACCATCGTTCGCCCAACGCCAGTCCTCGGTCACCGGAGCCCTGAAGGCCTACCGCCGCCTCGCCGACCTCGGACTCAGACTCACTGCTCCTCGCGGCCTGCTGTTGCAGTGCTCGTGTTCGAGCCGGGTGAGTGCCGACGCCTTCTACTCCGCGGTGCTCGACACCGCAAGACAACAGGGCCGACACCTCACCGAGCTCGAGTTCAGCGAGCACCCCGTCGACCACCCGATCGGGTTCGCCCACGGCGCCTATCTGAAGGCCCTTTTGGTGCGGGTGGAAAACTGAGAATCAGCCCATCCCGGTGCCATCCGAGGCTCTCAGTCTCGCCTACACTCTGCCGCTGACGCTCTCGAGTCAGCAACGAGGTGAACGATGGCCCCCACCGCCGATCCAGTGCTGGAAGCCGACCAGAACGCTTTGAGCGAATGGTTGACCAACGACATGGTCACCGACTCGGTCGCTGAGTTCGTGGAAGGACCTGGAATCAGGAGGCTGACCCTCCAGTTCGACATCAACGAGCTCGAACGCGCCCTCGACGACGCCCTCGTCGCCACTGAATTCCTGGGCGACGTCGATGCCGGTTTCGGGGTGATACCGATCACGCGCCGCCCTGGCACCAGCGGCGACGACGACAACGAACTGTCCGGGCTCTACTGGATCCGCGCCGACGACCGCTACGTCGAGGAGCCCATGGAGGAGGTGGTCGATGAGGCCGCCTTCAGCGAACTCATCCCGGCGTTCGCCGACACCTACTTCGCCCATGTCCACTCCGAGCTCTCCAAGCGGGTGCCGATCGGCCGAATGCGAGTGATGTGGAAGGGCCTCTACAACTGCAACTCCTGGCACCGCGACCCCGAACCCCGGATCCACGTGCCGATCGTCTCCAATCCCGGCTCACTTTTTGTGGTGAACCACCACGTCACCCACCTCCCGGCCAACGGTTCCGCCTACTTCACCGACACGCGGGGCTACCACATGGCCATGAACGGTGGCCTCACCAATCGTGTCCACCTGGTGGCTGCCATCGCCTCCTGAGCCGACCGCGGTCGAACCAGCCCCTCACAACCAATAGTGTGGCCGCGTGTCGGATGAAACCCGGATCGAGCTCACCTTTCGCCTCTGGAGTGCCGGCGCGCCCGAAGCCTTCGAAGAGTACATAGCCCACCTGCAGGGCCTGCTACCTCGCCATCGCGGCCGCTTCGAACGACGGGTTGAGCCCATCGAGGGTTCGGTGGGTGCTCCCGAAGCGGTGATCGTGATGAGCTTTCCCGATTCGGTATCGGTCGATGGATTTCTACGCGACCCCCTTCGAGGGGAGTCGTCGGCCGAAGAACTCGCAGCGCGTGCCATCAGCCGCTCACTGATCACCGATGGACGGCGCCGGGAATCACCCGACGATGCGACTGCTGATGTGGTGAGCCTTCGCGACGATGAGTGATCCAGGCCCCGACGAGTTGGTGGCGCAGGCCGAATCAGACATCCACGGCGTGGGGGTCTTCGCGATCACCCCGATCGCTGAGGGTGCATTCATCGGCAACTACACCGGACTCCCCACCGCGGTCGACGGCACCTACGTGTTGTGGATCGAAGACGACGACGGCAACTTCGCCGGTGTCGACGGCGACGGGGTGCTGGCCCGCCTCAATCACAGCAGTTCTCCCAACGTCGAGTTCGACGGGCCGGCCCTATTCGCGCTGCGACCGATCGAAGAGGGTGAGGAGTTGGTGTTTCACTACGGCGACGAGTGGGAGGGTGTGCCCTGATCGTCAGAACCAGTGAGCCACCGGGCCGGCCACACCGTCGTCGAGTTGCCAGGCTGAGCCAGCCGCGATGCGGTCGCTGACGAAGCGTTTGGCGGTGCGCAGGGCTTCGATCGGCGCATCGCCGTGGGCGAGCATCGCGGTGGCTGCGGCCGCGAAGGTGCATCCCGAACCGCGCACGTGGCGACTTTCGAATCGCGGACCCTCGAGCAGTTCCACCGCCCCGCTCCCATCGACCACCACATCGACCGCCAAATCATCGAGGAAACTGCCGCCGGTGACCACCACGGTCTGGGCCCCGAGAGCCGCCAAGTCGTCGGCCACGGCCACCACATCATCAACCGAGTCGAGGCGGCGTCCCACCAGCAGGGAAGCTTCGTGCACGTTAGGGGTGAGGATCCGCGCTCGCGGGATGAGTTGGGTGCGGTAGGCCGACTCCACGTCGGCCGGCACGAAGCGCACACCACGCCCATCGACCAGAACAGGATCGACCACCGGCGCGGGCAGGGTGCCGGCATCGATCCGTTCGACCACCATCTCCACGATCTTGGCCGATCCGAGGAGGCCCGTCTTCGCCGCGGCGACCGTGAACGCGGCGACGATTCCATCGAGTTGGGCAGCCACGAGCGAGGGCGGTGTGGGCTCGACCCGGTCGACCGACGCGAGATGCTGGGCGGTGAGTGCGGTAGCGGCCACCACCCCGTGGACCCCGAGCGAGGCGAAGGTGGTGAGGTCGGCGGCCAGGCCGGCACCACCCAGAGGATCATGGGCCGCGACGGCCGCGACGACCGGAGGTGGAGAAGAAGACACGGCCTTGATCGTGCCACACGCGAAGATGGTGTCCATGATCACCCGCGGCCGACATCTCCTGGCCACTCCCTCACTCAACGATCCCAATTTCGAACTCACGGTGATCTTCATGCTCGAGCACGGCGACGAAGGCGCCCTGGGAGTGGTGCTCAACCGGCCGAGCGAACTCCCTGTGTCGGGCACGATCGACGAATGGTCCGACATGGCCGCCAAACCTTCCGTGGTGTTCATCGGTGGGCCGGTTTCGCCCTCCTCGGTGATCGCCCTGGCAACGGTGCACCTCGATGATGCCGGCCCCAACTGGAATCCGGTGATGGGCCGACTCGGAACCGTCGACCTCGAGGTCTCCCCCGAGGAAGTTCCCGGAGTTGAGCAAGTTCGCTTGTTCGCCGGCTACGCGAGTTGGGAGCCGGGCCAACTGGAAGCCGAGCTGGTCGACGAGGCGTGGTTCGTCGTCGACGCAGAGATCGCCGACATCCACGCGCCCGAGCCCGGCGAGCTCTGGTGGACGGTGATCGGGCGCCAGCAGGGGGCTCTCGGTCGCCTTCGCAACTACCCCCGCGAACCCTGGCACAACTGACCAGGGGTAGGATCAGGACTCGAAATCCCACTCCTCGGACATCTCCTCGAACACGAGATCAGCCACCCACGATGCCGCTGACCTGGTGAGATGCACTCCGTCGGAGACCCTCGCGTCGATCGACTCGCCATCGCGAGTGACGCGGTCCTGATATCCATCGGTGCCGCCGAACAGCTCCCAGATGTCGACCGCGGTCACGAACTCACGCGCGGCCACCACGGGTTGGGCCAGTGAATTGATGAGCTCCATCCCCTCATCGAGATCGCCATCGCGCATCGGCGGCTGGGTTACCCAGAAGACCCGGGTGTCGCCACCCGCGAACAAATCGAGGGTCAGTTCCAGGCGGTGTGTCCATTCGGCCTGCCATGGAAGCGTCCCCTCCACCAGCCTTTCCCCTGTCGAGTCGACCATGTCCTGGTGGTCGTTGGCCCCGATGAACAACACGACCGCCTCGGGAGTGGCATCGGCGGCCACCGATGCCAGATGGGCGGGCCAGTTGAAGTAGTCGGGGCGGGCCAGGCTCGTGGATATCCGGTCGTCGATGTCGACCTCGAGCGCCCATCCCGGATGTTCGGTGGTCACCGCCTGGCCGAGGTACTCCGCCTGGCTGTCGCCCGCCACCAACACCGTCAATGGCCTCTCGACGCCAACCGTCCTCAGTGGCACCGCCACAATGGTAGTGGTGGTCGTTGATGTGGTGCCGTCGTTGGGCGCCTCACTCGACGTGGTGGGTGTCACCGTCGTCGATGTGGAAACCGCGACCTCTTCAATCGTGTCGACCCGCTCCCCCACATCCTCACCGGCGCCTCGGATGGACCGAATGGTGTCGTAGGGGCGGTTGAGCGACAAGAAATTGGCTACCCGGTCGAGCCCCTCTGCCACCGCGAGTTGGCGATCACGGGCCTCGCCGAACTCTTGACGCTGTGCGATCTCGACGATCTTCCCCGACGTGAGCAGGGCGGCGAGAAGCAGGCACGAGAGCGCCGCCATCACTGCCGACGAGATGGCGGCGGTGCGCTCACTCAGGTCGGCTTCTCGGGCCGCGACGAACTGCTCATCGGTCCACGTCTCGCCCCGCTGACGGGGCCGGGTTGCTCGTTCGAGGGGGTCGGATCGGTCCATGATCAGAATTGGAAGTAGATGAATTCGCTGACCCCTTCGGGGCCCAGCGCAACGACGAGCATGATCCAGAAAGCGAACCCGACGGCCACCACCGTGGGATGAACGGTGGAGAACATCGCCGACCACTGGCGGGTGAGCAGGGGCGGGAAGTACTGGACCGCCAGTGAACCGACGATCACCGCGGCCACGAGGGGGTTGAGAAGTTCTGGCCCGGCCGTCCAGCCGCTCAAGAGGGCTCCGAACACATCGAAGGCGCTCGATAGCGAGCCCCCAGGCACCGTGCCCGCGTAGAACACGACCCAGCCGACAGAGACGAAGTGGAAGGTCACGAGGCGCCCCAGCCATAGCCGCCGGACCTCCAGCGGCGTGAACGGCACCGGGGAGGTGGCGTCCTCGCGCCAGGCATCCACTTCCGCGCCGGAATGCAGATGCGCCAGCTCGCGAATCCGCACATCGGCCGCCTCGAAAGGAACATCGGGCTCACCTCTCACATCGGAGATGAACCGTTCGGCTGCCATGCCGATGCCCTGGTAGAGGCCCCAGACGATGAAGGTGCCGGCGGCGCCGTGCCACAAGCCGCCGAGGCCCATGGTGATCAGGTTGTTCCTGTAGGTGATTGCTCGTCCCTTCCGATTGCCGCCGAGGGGGACATACAGGTAGTCGCGCAGCCAGCGCGACAGGGTCATGTGCCAACGGCGCCAAAAATCCTGCACCGATACGGCGGCGTAGGGGCGATCGAAATTCTGGGGAAACCTGAAGCCGAGAAGCAGGGCTATACCGATCGCCATGTCGGTGTAGCCCGAGAAGTCGGCATAGATCTGGATCGCGTAGCCGTAGATCGCGGTGAGAACATCGAGTGCGCCATACTCTCCCGGCGTGCCGAAGCCGTCGTCCACCACGGCGCGGCCCAGGAAATCGGCTATCACCACCTTCTTGAACAGGCCTCGCCCGATCAACAGCACCGCCCGTCCCGCCTCCACCCGATCGGGGATCCGCTTCGACCTCAGCTCGGGCAGAAACTCGGTGGCCCTCACGATGGGGCCGGCCACGAGTTGGGGGAAGAAGGAAAGGTAGACGGCGAAGTCGAGCAGGGGTGCAGGGCTGCAATCGCGCCGGTACACGTCGATCACATAGCTGATGGCCTGGAAAGTGAAGAAGGAGATCCCCACCGGCAAGACGATGTCGAGGGCGGGACCCGAAAGGCCCAGGTTGGATTCGAGACTGTCGACGAAGAACCCGTAGTACTTGAAGAATCCGAGCACGCCGAGGTCGAAGACGATCGACAAGGTGACGACAGCACGACGCATCCCGGCGCCGGTCGAACGCTGGATGGCGATGGCTCCGATCTCGTTGCCGAGCGTGAGAGCGACCAGCAGGCCGAGAAAGCGCCAGTCCCAATAGCCGTAGAACACATAGGAGGCGGCGAGGATGAACAGCTTCCAGGCCGTGACCCGCTCACGTATGACCCAGCTCACTGGGAGCACGACAGCGAAGAAGGCCGCGAAGGTGAACGTGGGGAACAGCACCGTTGGGAACCTCCGACACCCGTCGGCCGACTGTACAACCGGCGCCGATCAATCTCCGCGACCCTCGGCGTGCCCACCGCTAGGTTCAAGGCAATGACGGCGACCGATCAGGGCGACGAGCTGCGCCATCGCGACCACGGGGCCGAGCAGGCCTACCTTCATCGCGCTCGATCGGCGCTCGACGCCATGGTCGAGCGGGCCGAGAAGGTGCTCGCGTTCGGCGAGCGCCAGGTGGCCGATGAAGGCACGGTGGAGGCACGAATCGTTCGCGCTCATCTCGCCGATCGTCGCTCATCGGTCGATGTGGGGCGAGCCGCTCTCTGCTTCGGGCGGATCGACGAAGACCCTGTGATCACCGACGGCGATCAATGGTATGTGGGCCGCCGCCACATCGAGGACAGCCGAGGCGACCCTGTGGTTGTCGACTGGCGAGCACCGGTGGCCATCCCCTTCTACCGCGCCACCGCCGTCGACCCCTTCGGGCTGCTGCGCCGGCGCCGTTTCTCATGTGAGGGCGACGAGCTGATCGCAATTTTCGACGAAAGGCTCGATGATCCCGAGTCCATGAGTGCCACCGGTATCCCCGATCCGCTGTTGGCGGAGATCGAACGCGGTCGCAGCGGCCAGATGGCCGACATCGTCGCCACCATCGCGGCAGAACAAGACGAGATCATCCGGGCCGGACTCGCCGAATGCCTGCTGGTGCAGGGTGGTCCTGGCACCGGCAAGACGGCGGTGGGCCTGCACCGAGCCGCTTTCCTGCTGTTCGAACATCGCGAGGCGCTGGCCCGCAGCCATGTCCTGGTGATCGGACCCAACCGGGTCTTCTTGCAATACGTGGCCAGCGTTCTGCCCTCCCTCGGCGAGACCGCGGTGACCCAGGCCACAATCACCTCCCTGCTCAGCGCCCGCGTGAGGGTGCGCTCCGAAGACTCTCCCGAGGTCGAAGAGCTCAAGGGTCGCGCGGTGATGGCGGAGATGATCGATCGCCTGGCTCGCCTGCGCATACGGCCCCCGGCTGAACCGATCGCCCTTCCCATCGGTCTGCGCACGGTTCGCCTCGGTCCTGATGTGGTCGAGCAGGCTCAGAAGACCGCCCAGGCCGCGAGCCTGCCCCTCAATGAGGCCAAGACAGTGTTTGTCGAGATCCTGGTTCGGGCCGTCCGCTCCCAGCTGGTGGATCGCGGTGTCGATCCGCCGGAACTCGCTCGCGTGATTCCCGAGGTGAAGTCGTCTCGCGACTTTCGCAAGGCGGTCGACAGGCATTGGCCGAGTCTGAGCGGCCCCCAACTCGTCCGAAGCCTGCTCGGCAGTCCCACCAACCGCCGACGGGCCGCCGATGGGCTCCTCACCCATTCCGAACTCGACCTCCTCCACCGAGGGTCGGCCGACAGGATCAGCGATGAGCCGTGGACCGCCGCCGATCTTGCCCTGCTCGACGAGGCCAACGCGCTCACCACCGGCGTCGGTCGCCGCTATGGCCATGTCGTGATTGATGAGGCCCAGGATCTGAGCCCGATGGCATTGAGGGCGGCCGGGAGGCGAACCACCGACGGGTCGATGACACTTCTCGGCGACATCGCCCAGGCCACCGGAGTGAGCGCCAGGGGATCATGGGACGAGGTGGCTGCTGGCCTGGGAGTGGATACCTCGGTGATCCGTACCTGCGAGCTCACCGTCGGTTATCGGGTACCCAAGCCGATACTCGACTTCGCCAATCGCTTGCTTCCGTTCACCGCGCCCGACATCACTCCCTCATCGTCGATCCGCGATCGGGGCGCGGGAGCCGACCTGCGCCGGGTCGACGGCGATGCCGTGCCCAGTCAAGTGGCGGCCGCCGCAGCGGAGTTGGCCGAGACCTGGGCATCGATCGGCATCGTGGTGCCCGACGCCTCACGGGTCGCGGTGCTCGCGGCGCTGGCTACCCAGGGCCTCGACTTCGCCGACACGCGTCTGGGTTCCTCTCTCGATGAGGCCATCTCGGTGATCGATCCTCTCACCGCCAAGGGCCTCGAGTTCGACGCCACGATCGTCGTCGAACCGGCTGCCATCGCCCAGTATCCCAATGGGCTGCGCCTCCTGTATGTGGCACTCACCCGTTCGGTGCAGGAGTTGGTGATCGTGCACGCGGAGCCAATGCCGCACCCACTGGACTGAGCCTGCTCAGTCCGCGGCCGCGCCCCCGCGGCCCGCTCCCGCCGCGAAGCGACTGGCCCCTTCGACGGTTTCGCCCGAGAAGATCGTGGCCCGCCCCAGTTCTGTTTCGTTCAAGAGCGCGGCGGGCATATCGAGGCTCCATTGGTCGCGCGAGGAACGAAGGTCTGAACGCATGCACAGGGGCGGAAGCGCAGCCAGTTCCTCGGCCAGACCCAGGGCCACGGCCAGGGCCTCTCCTGGTTCGCTGAGCCGGTTGACCAGCCCCATCTGGTGAGCCTCGGGGCCGTGTACACCCCGGCCGGTGAGGATCAGGTCGGCCGCGTGCGACGCACCGATCAGTCGTGGGAGCCTGATCGTTCCTCCATCGACGAGCGGAACACCCCATCTGCGGCAGTAGACGCCGAGCACCGCGTCGCGGGCTGCCACCCGCAGATCGCACCAGACGGCCAACTCGAGCCCGCCTGCCACCGCGAAGCCCTCGATCGCGGCGATGACCGGCTTGGACAGGTCAAGCCGTGTGGGGCCCATGGGGCCCGAACCATCGAGTTCCACCCGGTTGCCGGTGCCTTCGGAGATCGCCTTGAGGTCGGCGCCGGCACAGAAGGTGTTGTTTGCCCCGGTGAGGATCGCCACCCGGAGCTGATCATCGGCCTCGAATTCCTCGAATGCGGTGAGCAGAAGGGACGCCGTCGGCCCATCAACAGCATTGCGACGCTCGCCTCGATCGATGGTGACGGTGAGAACTGGGCCCTTGGTCTCGGTATGAACACTCATGAAATCACCGTGCCGGCCGGGTCATGGGGAGGTCATCCGAACCGATGAACACCGCCTCGCCCTCGAGGAGAAGAGTGTCGCGGTGGTGGAAGGTGCCCCGGGCGAAAGTCTTTCGCCCTTCTACCTTCTCGATCCAGGCGTGCATGCGTATCGATTCCCGGAGCGGCGACGGGGCCCGATACCGGATCGTGAGGGTGCCGGTGAAGCCACCCACGTCGTTCACTACACACACCGCACCCAACAACTCGTCGAACATGCCGGCGAGCACTCCGCCGTGCACCCCCGCAGGCGGACCGTTGTAGGCATCTCTGAAGCGCACCTCTCCCTCAAGCACGGCCCAGGGTTCACCGTCGACTATCTCGAGCGTCGCCGGTGGAGCGAGGGGGTTGAGGAGGCCCACATAGGGGCTGTAGGGGAAAGCTCCCGAGAGGCCAAGCTCTCGGAGGCGGGCCCGACGGTCGACGGTGGCATCGGGTCGGGTGAGCAGCTCGTGGAGATCGAGGGTGGCCTGCATCCGTACCCCGTCCACTATGCGGGGACGGAGATCGTCGGTGATCGCCTGCACGGCGGCGGTGGAGCTACTGAGGGCGAGATCATCGAGGTCCGAGGTCCTCACGACCTCGATGAGGTCACGGAGGGCGCTCACGAGGCTTTCCGGCGAGTCGGGCATCGCTCGACGGTAGGTCACCTCTATCGGGGCCGACGAATCGCCCAATCCGGACACAGGTTCCCCGTGCGACGCTACGGTGCGGCGGTGGCTCCTTCGCTCGACGACCTCGACTCCGCCCTTCGCAGCGACATCCGCCGGCTGGGCGGCCAACTCGGAGATGCCCTCATCCGCCAGCAGGGACCCGACCTGCTCGAGCGGGTCGAACAGGTTCGAGTTCTCGCAAGGGAACTCCGCCAGGGCAACGACGCCGATCAGCAACTGGCCGAGCTCCTCGCCGATGTCGAGGTGGTGGATGCCATCCAACTCGTGCGCGCCTTCACCACCTACTTCCACCTGGCCAACACCGCCGAGCAGGTCCACCGGATCGACGACCTCACCGAGACCCACGCGGCACGGGGCAACCGCTTCGGTGAGACGGTCGAGCGTCTCATAGATCAGGGATTCAGCCCCGCGGAGGTGAGCGACGCGGCCAACCAGTCTGAACTGAGGCCGGTGTTCACCGCCCACCCCACTGAGGCATCGCGTCGCTCGATACTCGACAAGCTCGCGGAGATCGCCGTCCTCATCGAGCAGCGCCACCACGCCGACAACGACGAGGGAAGCCAACGCCGGATCGACCGCCGCGTCGACGAACTGATCGATGCCATCTGGCAGACCGATGAGCTGAGGCGAGCCCAGCCCGACCCTGTCGACGAGGCCCGTTCGATTCTCTATTTCCTCACCGAGGTGATCGTGGGTGCAGTTCCCGAACTGCTCGACGACATCGATGCCGTGCTTCGGTCGATCGGGGGTGAACTCGACAACACTTCACCCCCGATCCGGTTCGGCACGTGGGTGGGAGGCGATCGCGACGGCAACCCCAACGTCACGCCGTCCACCACCTTGGCGGTGCTCGACTTCCAGCGCAGTCGAGCGCTCCGTCTCCTGATCACCGAGGTCGAGCAGCTCTCCTCCGAGCTCAGCGTCAGCACCGCGGTTCGCCCGGTCTCCGATGATCTCACCTCCCAGCTGGCCGACGACCGGGAGAGCTTCCCTTCGGTCATCAGTCGTTTCGGCACTCTCAGCGCAGGTGAGCCCTACCGCCTGCGGCTGGCGGTGATCCACCAACGCCTCCTCGAGACTGCCCAGACACCGCCTGGTTCTCGTGCCTACCTCTCCCCCACCGACCTCGAAGCCGATCTGGCGATGCTGGCTGCTTCGCTGGAAGACAATCGCGGAGGTTCGATAGCCCACGGCCGATTGGCGCGGGTGAGGCGGATCGTGGCGATGGTCGGCTTCCATCTCGCTGTACTCGACATCCGCGAGCACACCGACCGTCACCATGAGGCGCTGGAATCGCTCTTCGCTCCCCTCGGTGTCGACTACGCATCCTTGTCGAGAGCTGAACGAACCACCCTGCTCGCCGAAGAACTCAGCAGCCCGCGCCCCCTTGCGCCTCCCACCCGGGCGGCCGACAACCCCTCGCTTGCACTTCTTGATCTACTTCAGCAGCGCATGGATGATCACGGCGACGAGATCGTGGAGAGCTACATCATCTCGATGACCCGGGGCGTCGACGACATCCTCGCCCCCGCGGTACTCGCCCGTGATGTGGGCCTGATCGATCTCAGCACCGATACCGCCCGGCTCGGCTTCGTGCCCCTGTTCGAGACGATCGACGATCTCCGCTCGATCGGTCCCGTCCTGCGGGAGTTGCTCTCGACAGCCCCCTACCGGCGCATCGTGCAGCTTCGCGGCGATGAGCAGGAGGTGATGGTCGGCTACTCCGACTCCAACAAGGACGGGGGAATCACCACCTCGCAGTGGGAGATCCACAAGGCGCTGCGCACCATTGCCGACATCGCCGTCGAGACTGGCGTACGGATCACCGTCTTCCACGGCCGCGGGGGCACCATCGGTCGAGGAGGGGGACCCACCCACGCCTCGATCCTGGGCCAACCTCCGGGAGCTGTGAGCGGGTCGGTCAAGCTGACCGAGCAGGGAGAGGTGATCGCCGACAAATACGGCCTGCCCCAGATAGCCCAACGAAACCTCGATCTGGCCGTCGCCGCGGTGGTCGAGGCCTCCCTCGCCCACCGCTCTCCTCGCAACGATCCGGTCACCAGCGCGCGTTGGGACGCCACCATGGACGCGATGTCCGACGCCGCCTACGGCGCCTATCGCTCCTTCCTCGAGTCGCCGGGGCTCGTCGAGTATTTCCAGACCTCGACGCCGGTCGAGGAACTAGCCGCGATGAACATCGGCTCGCGGCCTGCCCGTCGGGCCGGGGCCGATGGTGGGCTCGAAGATCTCAGGGCGATTCCCTGGGTTTTCGGTTGGACACAGTCACGCCAGATCATTCCCGGTTGGTTCGGGGTTGGTTCGGGGCTGGCGGCCATCCGAGAGTCGGGTCGGGCCGAGGAGCTCTCCGAGATGTACGAACGCTGGCAGTTCTTCCGTACGTTCATCTCCAATGTCGAGATGACCCTCTCCAAGACGGATCTTGCGATCTCCCGGCACTACGTCACCACTCTTGTGAGGCCCGAGCTTCACCATCTTTTCGACCGGATCGTCGAGGAACACCAGCTCACCCTCGATGAGATCGCCAGCCTCTCCGGTGGTGAACTGCTCGACGATCTCCCGGTCCTGAGGCGGACACTCATGGTGCGAGATGCCTACCTCGACCCGATCAACGTGCTCCAGGTCGACCTGTTGGCCCGGAGCAGATCCGGTGCCGACGACCCGGTCGAGGAGGCTCGCCTTCGCCGCGCCCTGCTCCTCACCATCAACGGCGTGGCTGCCGGTCTTCGCAACACCGGCTGAGAAAGGCCCCGCCAAACAAGCCGCTCGACCTACATCACGACGTGCCCGCGGCCGATGGGTAGGCGAGACCCGAGGAGAAGCCGTGCGCAGTCGCATCGAGATCGTGATGATCCGCGCCGCCGAGGCGCAGAGCGGCGACGTGGTCAACCGGCGCGGCCCCGAGAAGAACGGCTGGATCGAGGTCTCCAAGTTGGAGACCCTCCCCGACGGCAGTTTCGTGGTTCACGACGAACGCGATAAGGACAGCTTCACCGCAAACGGGTACGATCTCGTCTGGCTCCAAGTGCTCCACGAGTTGCGCCACAACAGCCATCTGGCCATCCCCGACTGAGGACGGGCTAACGTTCGGTAACCGACACTTGCCGCGGCAGGTGTACCCACGATGGCGAGGACGGCCTCATGACGTATCCGGCAACAATCACGCTCGAAGCGCCCGAGAAGCTCGACCACTGGCGCCCCTTGGTGCAGTGGATCCTGGCCATACCCCACCTCATCTTGGCCAATGTGCTCAACACCGTCGGTCAGGTGATCGGTGTGATCTCTTGGTTCGTCATCCTCTTCACCGGCAAACTTCCCGAAGGGCTGGCAACGCTGCAATGCATGATTCTTCGATACGAAACCCGGGCCTATGCCTATGCCGGATTCCTTCACGCCGAGTACCCGCCGTTCGAGTTTGCAACAACAGCAGCCGACCCCGGTGGCCAGCCGATCCGCATCGATTTCGAACCCGCGCTCGACAACCGCAACCGACTCACCGTCGGCCTGCGCATCATCTGGGCCATCCCCGCCCTGCTGTTCACCATGGTCATCGCAATAGTGGCGTTCGTCCTCTGGTTCATCGCCTGGTTCGCGGTGCTGTTCACAGGGCGCTGGCCTCAGGGCATCCACAACTTCGTCATGGGAGCCCTGAGGGTCGGCACCAGGACCAACGCCTATTTCTGGATGCTCACCGACGAATACCCGCCGTTCTCCACCGACTGACTCAGAGTTCCAGACGGTTCAGGGCGTCCTCGATGCCCTTGTGGAAGGTCGGGTAGGCATAGATCATGCTGCGCAGGCGATCGATCGAGGTCGACTCGTGCACGGCGAGGGTGAGAAGGCCGAGCACCTCCCCGCCATGGGGACCGGCCGAGGTGGCCCCCACGAGCACGCGTCGTTCACGATCCACCACGAGCTTGATCAGGCCGTCGTTGCCACTGGCATGAAGCCAGCCGCGCGCAGTTCCGGGAACCTCTGCCAGCGACGTGGCCACATCGATCCCGGATTCACGAGCCGCGGCTTCGGTGAGCCCCACCGATCCGACCTCCGGGTCGGTGAAGGTGACGCGAGGAATGGTTGCATAGTCGGCAACGGGCCCCTTGCCTTCCATGATGTCGGCCGCGGCGATGCCAGCTTGGTATATCCCGACGTGGGTGAAGAGTCCCTTGCCGGTGATGTCGCCAACGGCCCACACGCCGTTGGTCACCCGCATCCGTTCGTCGGTGGGGATGAACCGTAGGGCCGGATCGAGACCGAGGGTATCGAGGCCCAGGGCAGCCAGTTCGGTGCGGCGACCGGTGGCTACCATCAGGCGCTCGGCGGCCAGTACGGTGCCGTCGGCGAGCACCACCTCGACCCCGCCATCCACCGCTCGCACTTCTTGGGCCATGACCCCGGTGTGCACGGTGATGCCGTCCTGCTCGAATGCTTCGCGAAGCAGGCCGCCCGCCTCTGGCTCCTCCAGCGGTAGGAGTTGGTCGAGCGCCTCCACGATCGTGACCTTGGTTCCGAACCGGGCCATCACCTGGGAGAGCTCTGAGCCGATTGCTCCCGCCCCCAACACCACGATCGAGCCGGGAAGCTCCTTGGCTTCGATCATCTCGTGGTTGGTCCAGACATCGACGGTGTCGATACCAGGGATCGGTGGGATCGCGGGCTTGGTGCCGGTGGCCACCACCACTCCACGCTCGGCGATGAAGGTGCGCTCATCGACCACGATCGTGCGGGGACCCACGAAGCGGGCCCGGCCGCGAACGAAGACCCCGCCCTTGCCCTCGAAGCGGTCTACTGCCACCTGATCGTTCCAGTTGTCGGTGGCCTGCTCACGGATGCGCGCCGCGATCGGTGCCCAGTCGGGCTCGACGGTGGCGGTGCCGGCCATGCCGTCGACCCGCCGTGCCTCGGCGAGCAGGTTGGCACCGCGGATCATCATCTTCGAAGGGATGCAACCCCAGTAGGGGCATTCTCCTCCGACGAGACCGGCCTCGATCCCGACCACCCTGAGCCCGGATTCGGCGAGCGGAGCGGCCACGCTTTCGCCTGCCACTCCCATGCCGATCACGATCACGTCTACGAGCTCGGCTTCGCCGTTGTTTCCAGTACTGTCCGTCTTTTCGTTCATGCTGGCACAAACCCGGCAGGCGTTGTGCCCGTCTCAGAACTGTTGCAAGACCGACAGTTGAACCCGATTTCAAGCAGTGACAGAGGGTCTCGAGGCCTGCCGAACGGCCAGGAGCAGTCCACCGACGGCACCGAGCGCCGAGAACAGCACGTGTTCGACCACCACCGGGGCATCGTCGCCGTGCTCCCAGAAGACCGGCCCATCGAGGTCGCCCTTGACTTCCAGGACAACAGTGGCCACGACCGCGATCAGAAATCCGGCGATGGAGAGGTTCACAGCTCTACGGGGGGTCACTCCGGCTTCTCGGTAGCCGTCGAACACAACCCATGCCGCGGCCACCACCATCGGGGCGAAGTGGTAGGTGTTGCTCGGCGTCCGTGCTGCCAGCAGGGCCCATGCAACCGCGGCGAGCAGGGCCACGAACAGGCCGATCAAACGCCGGAACTCACGCAACAGCTGGTCGGGCACTGCGCCCCTCCACTTCTCCGAAGAACTGGCCGGCGGCTTTCTGGATCCCGTAGGACCAGGTGGGATAGGCGTGAACGGTCTGGGCCAAGCGTCCCGTGAAAAGATCGGCGCGCATGGCGAGAGCCACCTCGTGGATCATCTCGCCCGCACGGGGCGCCACGATGGTGGCTCCGATGATGTGGCCACCGAAGAGGCGACGGGTGAACCGCTTGGGACCAGCGATCAGCTTGATGTAGCCGTCGGTGACGCCATCGGTGATGGCTCGATCCATCTCGCTGAGAGGGAGTTCGGCCACCAGGGCACCCTTGGCGGCGGCTTCGGCTTCGGTGAGTCCGATGTGGGCCACCTCCGGGCTCGTGAACGTGACCCACGGAATGAGGTGGGTGCGGTAGCGACCCCGCACCCCCTTGCGCAGGGCGTTGCCGGTGGCGAGTCGGCCCATCTCGTCGGCCGCGTGGGTGAACGCCAGTTTCCCGGTGACGTCTCCGACCGCATAGACGCCTCGAACGCTTGTTTCGAGTCTCTCCGTGGTGCCGATGAATCCGGCCTCGTCGATGGTGGCGCCGAGCTCATCGAGCCCGAGCCCCTCGGAGTTGGGGGTTCGTCCCACCGCAACCAGCAGTTGGGAGAACTCTCTCATCTCGTCGCCGGTGTGCACCACCACATCACCGCAGTCGCGGGCGTCGATCTTGTCGATCATCGAGCCGGTGTGCACGGTGACGCCCTTGGCGGTGAGTGCCACCTCCACCGCGGCCGATGCCGCAGGCTCTTCGCGGCCCAGGAGGCGATCCATGCCCTCGAACAGGCTGACTGCCACGCCGAGGGCGGCGAATGCCTCTGCCATCTCACAGCCGATGGGCCCGCCGCCGACGATCGCCAGAGAAGCCGGCGCCTCGGTGAGATCGAATATCGACTCGTTGGTGAGGTGGGGGACAGTGTCGAGCCCCGCGATCGGAGGCACAAAGGGGCGACTGCCGGTGGCGATGATGATTCGAGGGGCTGTGAGCCGACGATCACCCACCGCGACCGTGTCGTGGGTGGTGAGCCGACCCCGGCCTTCCACCACATCGACGCCCTCACCGCGCAGCACGTCGGCGGTCTCGGTGGCGGCGATGCGATCGACGGTGGCTCTCACCCTTTGCATCGCCGCGGCGAAGCCAAGGCCGTCTCGGCCGGCACTGAGAAGGGTCTTGGAAGGCACGCAGCCGGTGAAGGTGCAGTCGCCTCCCAACGGACCATCGTTGACGAGGGCGACATCGGCGCCTGCCCAACGAGCGGCGCGAGCCGCGCTCAGTCCCCCCGCACCTCCTCCGACAATTATCAGATCATGATCCACGGCGCGGGAAACCTCCTGGGCGGGTCGCCCATTCCCATGGTGACCCGCGGGCGACACGATTCAGTGGATCGCACGTGCCCCGAACCAGGCGATATTGAGAAGGGCGAGTCCGATCACGAAGGTGCGGTACTCGCGGCGCCATCGAAAACTCCATGGTAGAACGAGGGCCCAAACGGCCCCCATCACCACGAACTGGATGGTCACCGCCCGGTCGGTCTTGGGCAGCAGGAGATCTACGACGAGATCGCGCATGGCGCCCGCCGCCCTTACTCACGGCCCGTCGAGGGCGGCTCGAAACTCCGCCACCAACTCGCCCACGCCCTCGGGCCCGGCCCGGTCGAGCATGCGCTGAACCACCGCCGAACCCACGACCACTCCATCGGCGACGGTGCTCACCTCCACGGCTTGAGCGGGCGTGCCGACACCGACCCCCACCAACACAGGCTTGTCGGTGACGTTCTTCAGGCGGCCGGCGATGATCTTCGCCGATGCCGCCAACTCGGCCCGCACACCGGTGATGCCGAGCAACCCCACCGCGTAGACGAACCCGTGGGAACGTCGACAGATACGAGGTAACCGCTCATCGGGTGCGGTGGGGGCGGCAAGCATCACGGTCTCTACTCCGGCCCCGTCGGCGGCCTCGGCCCAGGGACCCACTTCCTCGAGGGGAATATCGGGCAGGATGCACCCACTCACACCGGAATCGACGAGCATGGACGCGAAACGCTCCCACCCCATGCGATAGGCGATGTTGCCGTAGGTCATCACCGCGGTGGGCACACCGATGTCGGCGCCTCTCAGCGAGTCGAGGATCGATTGGGGCGTTACTCCAGCCTCGAGCGCGATGTCGTTGGCCTCCTGGATGGTGGGGCCATCCATGCCCGGGTCGGAGAAGGGCACTCCGATCTCTATCGCGTCGGCACCGGCCGCGGCGACCGCGTGGACCGTGTCGAGCCAATCAGGCCCGAGCCCTCCGGTGAGGTAGGGCACGAGGCACTTGCCACCCGAGTCTCGGCGCGAGCGCAGTGTGGCCTCCAGGACCCCGCTCACTTGAGAATGTCCATCATCTGGGCCACGTCCTTGTCGCCGCGCCCGCTGAGGTTGACGAGCACGGTCTGGCCCTTCAGTTCGTGGCGGGCCTTGCTCAGCCAGGCGATCACGTGGGCTGATTCGAGGGCGGGGATTATGCCCTCGGTTCGGGAGAGGAGCTGGAACGCATCCACGACCTCCGCGTCGGTGACAGGGATGTAGTCGGCCCGGCCGGTGGCGGCCAGGTGGGCGTGCTCGGGCCCGATGCCCGGATAGTCGAGCCCGGCCGAGATCGACTCGGCTTCGAGCACCTGACCCCATTCGTCCTGCATCAGATAGGAGTGAGACCCGTGCACGATGCCCGGCACGGCGCGCCCGACGGCCGCCCCACCGGCGGGTTCCACACCGACCAATCGTGCGTCGCTGTCGGCGAAGCCGGCGAAGATGCCCGCTGCGTTGGACCCCCCTCCTACACATGCGGCGACCACGTCGGGGATACCGCCATCGAGCACCGCCGCGCACTGTTGGCGGGCCTCGTCGCCGATCACACGATGAAACTCGCGCACCATCCACGGATAAGGGTGGGGCCCCATCACCGATCCGAGGCAGTAGTGGGTTGTCTCCACCACCGCCACCCAGTGCCGCATTGCTTCGTTGACGGCGTCCTTGAGGGTTCGCGAACCCGACTCGGCCGATCGCACCTCGGTGCCGAGCAGTTGCATGCGGAAGACGTTGAGCTTCTGGCGCTCGATGTCTACCGCTCCCATATAGACCACGCAGTCCATGTCGAAGAGTGCGGCGGCGGTGGCGGTAGCCACGCCGTGTTGGCCGGCGCCCGTTTCCGCCACCAGGCTCGTCTTGCCCATCCGGCGGGCCAACAGAGCTTGGCCCAGCACATTGTTGATCTTGTGACTGCCGGTGTGGTTGAGGTCTTCGCGCTTGAGAAGCACCCGACAACCGAGTTCCTCGCTCAGGTTGCTGCACTCGGTGAGCGCCGATGGCCGGCCCGCGTAGTTGTTGAGCAGGTCGGTGAGCTCGGCCCGAAAGGCAGGGTCGATCCACGCTTCACGAAATGCGGCGTCGAGTTGCTGACAGGCCGGAACGAGCGTCTCGGGCACGAACATTCCCCCGAATTCCCCGAACCGGCCCTGCTCGGGATCGCCCATTGTCGTCACGTGAGATCTTCTTCCCAGTTGTAGGGGCCGTCGCTGCTCGGTGCCCGCGTCTCCCCGGTGTCGGGGAGGTTTGCGCCCGCGGCCTTGGCTGCATCGATGAACTCGCGAAGCTTCACTGCGTCCTTCACTCCCGGCTCGGCCTCAACCCCGGTGGAGACGTCGACGCCCCACGGGCGCACTCGCGTGATCGCATCGGCGACATTGAGCGGCGTGAGACCACCGGCGAGAAGCACCCGATAGCCGCTTCGAGGCGCGTCTTCGGCGAGACGCCAGTCGAACACCTGCCCACTGCCCGGGGCGGAGGAATCGACGAGCACCGCATCAGCGCCATAACTCTCCAGATCGCGGAGCCCGGGATGGCCGGCTGGGAAGGCCTTGATCACCAGAGGCACACGCGATCTGACCTCCCGGGTCTGTTCGGCGGTCTCGAAGCCGTGGAGTTGGGCCGCGCCGAGTCCGGCGCGCTGCACGATGTCGACGACCCGATCCGGGAGCTGGTCGCGAAATACCCCCACGGTGAGCACATCGGGCGGAAGACGCCGGGCGATATCTCGGGCCCGATCGACCGCCACCTGGCGAGGTGAGGGGGCGAAGACAAACCCGAGTGCATCGGCGCCGAGCGCCACCGCGAGCAGGGCGTCGTCTTCTCGAGTGATTCCGCAGATCTTCACGAACACGACAGCGACGCTACCCGGCCTGATGCACGAGCGAACCGCAATTCGATCTCAAGACCCGCCACGGAGCCTGCGTATCTCCACGGTGGGGTCGCCGCTGCGCACCAGGGTCTCGCCCACCAGGAGGGCGTGGTAGCCCGCCTCATGGAGAATCACAGCATCGGACCGGCCGCGAACCCCGGACTCGGCAACCCGTACCACTCCGGTGGGCATCTGGGGCGCCATTCTCACGGCACGTTCCTGATCCACTTCGAAGGTGATCAGGTCGCGCTGGTTGACTCCGATGAGGGCGGCATCCACGGTGAGGGCCCGATCGAGTTCGCTCTCGTCGTGGACCTCGACGAGAGCATCGAGCCCAAGCTCGACCGCCAGCTGGTGGAAGTCGCTCAGCTCGTGGACGTCGAGCGCGGCGACGATGAGCAGCACACAGTCGGCCCCCATGAGTCGCGCGTCTACGACATCTCGAAGATCCACGGTGAAGTCCTTGCGGAGGGTCGGCAAGGTAGTGGCGGCGCGCGCGGCGCGAAGATCGTCGCCGGATCCTCCGAACCACGTGCGGTCGGTGAGAACCGAGAGACACGACGCTCCGCCCTGCTCGTACTGGCGGGCGAGAACCGCGGGGTCGAGGTCGGCGAACAGATCGCCCTTCGACGGGGACCGCCGCTTCACCTCACTGATCACCGCTATCCCGTCGCTCGCCTGCAACGCAGCCCTGAACCCTCTGGCCGGCGCGAGCCGGGCAGCTTCGTCGACGAGGGGTTCGAGTGCCCTCGTGTCGTCGGCCGCGGTGGTTCTGTGCGCCTCCAGGATCCGGTCGAGGTAGGTGGCACTCAGAGCTGGTGTCGCTTGGCCGAGATCATGGAGTCAGATGATACGGCCCCGGCCGATCGACGACGAGTCCGTCAAGCGGCGCGATCACCACGACGGCTGCTCGCCAGCGCCACCAGTGGGGCCAGCAGGAACAACACCCCCGCGGCGAGCATCGAGAGCAGGCCCACATCGACCAGGGCCACGATACTGGTGAGGCTCCCCACAGCCAGCCCTGCGATCCCTCCGAGAAGAAGTGACGGAGGCGCCAGCACGAGCCACGCCGGCAAGCGGCTCGGTGTGATCGGCCGGTCGACGCTCGGATCGAACCTGGTCTCCGGACCGTCGTCGAAGGGGCGAAACGCTTCGTGCCCGGCTGCTGTGGCGTGAAACGGGCGCGCCGTCGGAGGCATGCGGTTTCTCTCGGTCTGCATCCGAGCGCGGTCGTAGGCCGAGCGCTCGTCGACATCGCTCAGTACGTCCCACGCGGCATTGATGTCTCGCATCCGGAGCTCGGCCTTCAGCCGATCGGCCTCGCTGGCGTGATGGAAGTCGGGGTGCGACGCGCGCGCCAGAGCCAGGTAGCGGCCCCGGATCTCCGCCATGGAAGCCTCCGGGGGAACTCCGAGAACCTCGTAGTGACCCACGGCGAGATGGTAGAGCCACGAACACGACTGTTTCGCGGGCCATCATGGATTCATCACAGTTGTTCGCCACCCTCGGGACTCATATGAACGATGAAACTGTTGTGGTGGTCGTGGAGGACGACCCAAACATTGCCGACCTGGTCGAGCTGTATCTCCGACGCGACGGCTTTCGGCCCTACCAGGCCGACACCGGTGAACGGGCCATCGAAGTGATCGCCGAGCGCCGCCCAAAACTCATCTTGCTCGATGTAGGACTGCCCGGCGACCTCGACGGGCTTGATGTCTGCCGTTCGGTGCGGGCCGAGTCCGATGTGCCGATCATCTTTCTCACTGCTCGCGACGACGAGATAGACCGCGTGCTCGGACTGGAGCTGGGTGCCGACGACTACGTGACGAAACCCTTCTCGCCCCGAGAGCTGATGGCGAGGGTAAAGGCGATCCTGCGCCGCACCGATGGGTCGGTCGGTCGCGATCGTCCACCTGTAATCGACCTCCCCGAGGGCATCATCATCGACGTGGGCCGACGTGAGGTCACCGTTCACAGCGAACCGGTGGCTCTCGCCACCCGCGAATTCGACCTGGTCCGCCACCTCGCCGAACATCGGGGCCTGGCCCTCTCCCGACGCCAACTCATCGATGGCGTGTGGGGTGTCGACTGGGTCGGCGACGACCGCACGGTAGATGTGCATGTGCGCCAACTCCGCAAGAAGCTCGGCGATGGCCTGCGACTCGAGACCGTCTGGGGGGTCGGCTACCGCCTCGACTGACATGACCACCCGAACCACCGCCCATCCATCGTGAGACGCCGCCTCGGGATCGCCCTGATCGGGATGGTCGTCGCATCGCTGACCCTTGCCGGTCTCGGCACGATCATCTTGGCCGCAGTCGGCGACCGCGCCGCAACCGAAGACGACCTTCGTGAGCAGGCCGAGGCATTCGGGTCATTGCTCGAGGAGCTCACCTTCGTGCCTGCCGATGCCGACGCCGGCAATGTGCGGAGCCGCCTGGAGCGAATCACCCGCACCATCAGCGTGGAAGGGATCGGTGTGGTGGTGCTCCCGCGCACCGGTGGTGCTCCCATCGGCGATCTTCCTCCCGGCATCACCATCGACGACCTCGACATCGATGCGCTGAGGGCCGGAGAAACGATCAGCGGGCAGAAGGGCAGCCTGATCTGGGCGGCGGCCGGCTCCACCAACCGGGCGGGTATCCCCCAACTACTTGTCCTCACGCGCGATCCCGACCCGATCCTGCTTCCGGCCTTTCGCTGGTTCGTGGTGGCCGGGCTGGCCACGATCGGCCTCGCGGTGCTCATCACCGTTCGCCTCAGCCGGAGACTCACCAGTCCGATCCAGGATGCCAGCAGTGCCGCAGCCAGGATCGCGGCCGGCGATCTCAGCGCCCGTATCCCCGAAGAGCAGGCCGAGATCGGTGGCGAGGTCGGAGAACTCGTCACTTCGATCAACGCGATGGCCGACAACCTCGATCGGTCGAGAGCGCTCGAGCGTCAGTTCCTGCTGTCGGTGAGCCACGATCTTCGGACCCCGCTCACCTCTATCAAGGGCTACGGCGAGGCGCTCGCCGATGGCGCGGTCGACGACCCGATACGGGTTGGCGCGATCATCGAGAACGAATCGAAACGACTCGAACGACTCGTTGGCGATCTCCTCCTTCTTGCTCGGCTCGAGGGAACCGGCTTCGAGTTCTCCCTCGCCTCGACCGACGTGGCTGCACTCGTCAGAGCCACGGCGCTCGGACTCCGCCACGAGGCCTCGGATCGCGGCGTCGACCTTACTGTCCGCGTGCCCGAGGAGGCGAGTGTCGCCACTGTCGACGCCGACCGTTATGCCCAGGTCGTGTCCAACCTGGTGGGCAATGCCCTGCGGTTCGCCGACCACACCGCGGTGGTCACGCTCTGGGAGGCCGAGGGACGCATCCACCTCTCGGTCGCCGACGACGGCCCCGGGATCTCCGACGACGATCTCCCCTTCGTGTTCGAACGCCTCTACGTGGCCCAGAACAATCCGAAGGTAAAGGAGTCGGGAAGCGGTCTCGGACTCGCGATCGTGAGGGAACTCGTCGAAGGTATGGGCGGCACGGTGATGGCCCGCCGTTCCAACATCGGAGGCGCCGAACTGGTAGCCAGCTTCACTCCGACGTGACCCCTTGTCCGAGCCTGGCACCAGAATCGGTGCTTGGCTACCCTTGAGCGTGAGCCACCGATAGCAGGCTCCGGTCGGGGGGAACGAGGCCATGGGCGAGGCACAGACCTACGACCGTCGCACCGCGGGGCTGCTCATCGCTGCCATCGTCGGGGTCACCATGCTGCTGGCCATCGTGGTCGGCGGTGGCGACGACAGCTTCGACCCGGGCGACTTTGCGCCGGCCGCCGAAGCGACCTTGCCGCCCGACAGCCAGCCGTCACCGGCCGCCGAGCCCGCCACCGATGGTCCCCAGGTGCCACCGGTGGATTGCCGCAGTCTCCTCACCCAGGAGGAGAGGGATGAGGCGCTCGGCACTTGGGAACGCGACGTCATACCCTCTTCGGTGTTCTTCGAAGGCAACGAATCGTGCTCCGAACGCTTCGCCGAGGAAGACGGGTTCTTCGTTCGCATCGAACCGGGCTCGGCCGACGACTTCCAACCCGATGCCCGACTCCTGGGAGTGTCAGGGCAGCCAATCGCGGGCGTCGGCGATGGCGCCGTGTGGTTCAGCGGCGAGGCGTCCGACGGCAGTGAACTGCGTGTCCTCAGCGTGCGCCAGGCCATACCCACCGGCGTCCTCGTCTACCGGGTCGCCTTGGGCCGCCCCGACCTCGACGATCCCACCCAGCTGGAGATAACGAAGTCACTGGCCTTGAGCGCGCTGCCTCGCTTTCCGGAGGTCGAACTGGCTGCGCCCGAACCGACCGTGATCACCTTTGAGCACCTGCCCCAGGATCGCTCGGACATGAGCTTCGTAGACAATCTCGAAGCACGACAAGACGGCGGTGAGTGGACCCTCGGTGAGGGCCTGGTGGCCACGCTCCGATACTTCGTCGGCGATGCCGAGGCCGCCGAGGTGCTGCGTCACTCCGAGGTCTTCGACGCTTCGGGCACAGGAGTGATCCGGTTGGCGAGGGAGTACGAGAACTCCGGGCCCGACAGCGACGCGCGAGCTGAGGTTTCGCAACTACTCGCCCAACTCGTACGCCGGTTCGAACCACCGGAACCACCGAGTGACGAGGGCGAGTCGGCAGGTGCTTCAGCGTCGCCAAAGAGCGCCGGCAGGTCGGTGTCGGTCGTGTCGGTCGCTCAGGAAGAGCCCGAGTGCGTCGAGAGCTGGTTCGGGCTGGCCTGCGTGGTCGAAACGGGATCGATATTGCTCGACGATCAGTTCGGCGGCGGGAAGTACCGGCTCTTCCATCCCGAGACCGCCGAAGGACCAGTGGCGGGTTGGGACTCCGATCACATAGCCGCAGCCGCCGATGCGATGGAGGCCGCCGCTCTGATTTACGAGCTGTTCACGGCGGAATTCAACGGGATGCCCAGTATTGAACTCATCCTCACCCCGCTCGGTTCGATCGACGCCCATTCCGACACATCGAACGTCCTCGACGACAACGATACGTGCCTGGTGAGCCTCAACACGCCACTCCAATCACTACCCGAACTGCATTTCCAGCAGCGGATCGCGGCCGAAATGGCGTTCTGTCTGATTGATCGGACCTTCCCCACGACGGCAGGCGGGTGGTGGACCGACGCCTTGTCGATCTACCTGAGCGACGTGGTGTTCTTCGAGGCCAACCTCGAACACAAGGATCTTCCCGGGCTGCTCGCCACCAGCGAACTCGAGACCACGATCCTCGACCGGAGATCGACCAACTGGATCTTCTTCGAACATTTGCACGGCTTCCTCACGACAAAGGGCATCTTCGAGCTGATCGAGTCACTGCCCCCGCTCTCGGGTTTCGAGGGGGTCGAAGACCTCCTCCACACCTTTGCTCAGGGGCTGACCGACATTTCCGTGCCCGACCAGACTCCCGGTCAGATAACCCCGTACGAACCAGAGTCTCGTCTCGTCGAGATCACCGGTCCAACCGTGGTGATCGAGGATCCACTTCCGTTCGGCGTATTCCGTATGCATGCGTCGGTACCACCCGGCGAAACTGCATGCGTCGAGTATGAGCAGAGCGGCGAGTTCACATGGTCGTGGCGGCCGGAACCACCCGGCGCCTGGGCCGCCCTACCCGCAGAACTCACGGGTGAGTCGATCTATCTGGTCACCGCGAGCAAGCCCGGCGCCCAGTTCACCATGACAGTCACCGAGGTCACCGAGGACGACTGTGAAGAGGATCCAGACGACACCGATGCCAGCGACTGTCTTCTCGATCTCATCTGCGGGCCGTCGGGCTACTACGTGGTCGACTTCGAGGTCGTGCCTTCGAACTGAGCAGCCTCGACAACGGTCGCACTTCCTCCACCGATGTCGACCACGTCGCCGATCTCGACTCGCCGCATGAGGGGAGCCAGAGCGACATCGTCGGCCGCGGACGTGACGCTCCCCACGACAACACCATCAAAAGTGACGTCGTCGCCGACCCCGACAGGACCATCCGCCCTGAGCACACGAATCGGGCGGGGAACGTTGCCCCCCCGGCTGTCGATCCGGGCCACCAGTTCCTGGCCGGTGTAGCAGCCCTTGGTGAAACTCACCGACAACTCGATGAACTGCTGCCCCCCTTCCCCGGGAATCGTGCCTTCGCCCAGTTCCGCACCCATCCGCGGCATACCGGCCCGGATGCGCTGGTGTTCGTCGTCGGGGTCGGCCAGTCCGGGCCACTCCACCGGAGTGGGGATCGTAGTATCGGCGACCTGCTGGAAGGAGACGTCGGTTCGGAGCTTGAATCGTTCGAGCCTCCGCACCATCGCGTCGGCGTGGTCCGCGTCGATGTCGAGCAGGTACTCATCGGCGCTCACCCGATGGACCCGAAGCCACGACACCAGCTTTCCGGTGGGCTGGAGAAGCAGCGACCAGGCCGTGTCGCCGTCGACCAGTGCGTCGATGTCCTGGGAAATCTGGCCCTGCAGGTAGCTGCGGGCATCGGAGCCCCAAGCCCTGACCGTGTCGCGATCGCTCATGAACTGATTCCCTCCTCGTGGGCGCGTCGGGCTGCGGTCATCCGCCGCGCCGCCGGCACCGCAGCAAGCAGCGCCTTCGCCTTGTTTTGACACTCCAGATGTTCGTCTTCGGCAACCGAGTCGGCCACGATCCCCGCACCGGCCTGGATCGACGCCCGATTGCCACTCACCAGCATCGTTCGGATGGTGATGGCGGTGTCGATGTTGCCCGAGAAGTCGACATAGCCGACCACGCCGCCGTAGGGGCCGCGTTTCACGGGCTCGAGTTCGTCGATTATCTCCATCGCCCTCACCTTCGGCGCCCCCGACAAGGTGCCAGCCGGCAAGGTCGCGCGGAGTACGTCGATCGGCGTCTTGCCCGGGGACAGGTGGCCAGATACCTGAGAGGTGAGATGCATTACGTGGCTGTAGCGCTCCAGCGTCATCATCTCGTCGATCTGCAGGGAACCGTATTCCACCACTCGACCCACATCGTTGCGGGCCAGATCGACGAGCATCACGTGCTCAGCAACCTCCTTGGGATGCTCCAACAACTCCGCGGCGAGACGTCGATCGTGCTCCTCGGTGCTGCCCCGCTTCCTGGTGCCTGCGATCGGTCGCGAGATCACCCGATCGTCGAGGAGCTGCACCATCGGCTCGGGAGAGCCGCCGACGACCTCGAGGTCACCGTGACGGAGGATGTACATGTGGGGGCTCGGGTTGACCTGGCGCAGCACTCGATAGAGGTCGAATGCGTCGGCGTCGAGTTCGAGATCGAAGCGCTGGGAGAGCACCACCTGGAAGATGTCGCCGGCAAGGATGTACTCGCGGGCGGCCTCCACCGCGGCGCAGTAGGTGGCCTCCCCCATCGAGGAATCGACCTCGGGGAGCTCGTCGTCGGGGTAGGGCGGGCTCATCAGCGGCTCGGCCAGAGCGCTCGCCCCGTCGGCGGCCAGTTGTCGTACTCGATCTATGGCGTCGTCGTAGGCGAGATCGAGATAGGCATCGGACGCGGTCGGCCCGACGATCACATTGGCGATCAAACTCACGCGCTGGCGCCAATGGTCGTAGACCGCGAGCTCACCGATCATCGAGATCACCGCGTCGGGATAACCGAGATCGTCGGTGGGAACGTCGGGGAGTCGCTCCACCTCGCGCGCGACGTCGTATCCCAGATAACCGATGAGTCCCCCGTGCAGCGGCGGGAGGCCCTCCAGATCGGGGGCACGATAGTGAGCCAGCAGCGCTTCGAGAGCCGCGAGGATGCCGCCGTCGGTGGGCACGTCGATGCCGAGATCGCCAATGATCCTGAGGGATCCGTCCTTGGAAACCAGGGTGCCCTGGGGGTGGCGTCCGATGAACGACCAGCGGCTCCAGCGATCGCCATTCTCGACCGATTCGAGCAAGAACCCCTCGCCGTCGCCGACAACCCGTGCAAATGCCGCTACCGGCGTGGTGAGATCGGCCAGCACCTCGGACCACACCGGAACGACCGTGTGATCGCGGGCCAGTCGCCGGAACTCTTCGCGAGTGGGCTGAAACCTCACCAGATCAGCCGAACCGGAGCGAATCGGGGTCGGTGACCGTGCGGTAGTAGCAGGTCTGTCGGGTGGCGCCGCTGTGGTCCTTGGTGTGGCACACCCCAGTACCGGCCTTGCGGACGCGGTAGAGCAGGCTGTTCTGCTCACAGTTCACCGCCACCTCGACCAGTTCGAGGACATCACCCGATGTGGCGCCCTTGTGCCAGATCTCATTGCGCGATGTGCTGTAGAGCACGGCTGACCGGCGGGCGAGAGTCTCGTGGTAGGCCTCCTCGTTGGCATAGCCGATGAACAACACCTCGCCGCCGTCGGCGTCCTGCAGCACCACCGGCACGACCTGATGGCCGTCTCTGCCGATCTTGGCCACCTTGTCGAAGTCGAGTCGGACCTCGAGTCCCTCTTCCAACGAGTTCGTCATGGCCTTGATCCTACGGCGGCGTCAGAGGTAGAGGCCGGTGGATCCCTCGTCGAGACGCTCCGCCGCCACCGCGTGCACATCACGCTCGCGCAAGATGATGTAATCGGTGCCGCGCACCTCGACCTCGTAGCGGTCGTCGGGGTTGAACAGGACCTGATCGCCTGCCTCCATGTTGCGCACGTTGGGTCCCACTGCAACCACGCCGGCCCACGCCAGACGCTTTCCCACCTGGGCGGTGGCCGGGATCAGGATGCCCCCCGAAGAGCGCCGCTCGCCTTCCGCGTCGCCGATCCTCACAAGGATGCGGTCGTTGAGCATCTTCACCGGTAGGCGGTCGTCGTCGACCAGGGCAGGCGGGCTCTTGTGGTCGTCGGTGGTCGTCACGTCGGCCAACGCTAGCGGTGGCTGGGTCACATGGAACCCGCCGGGCGCACCGTCACCCCCGAAGCAAGCATCTCCCGCTTGGCCTCGGCGACGGTGTGCTGACCGAAGTGGAAGATGCTCGCCGCCAGCACGGCATCGGCACCGCCGTGGGTGACCCCATCGACCAGGTGAGCCAGGGTTCCCACTCCCCCACTGGCGATCACCGAGATGTTGACGGCCTGGCTCACGGCGCGGGTGAGGGCGAGATCGAAACCGTCGCGTGTGCCGTCGCGATCCATCGAGGTGAGCAGAATCTCACCGGCACCACGATCGGCGGCGACGACGGCCCACTCGACCGCGTCGATACCGGTGTTCGACCTGCCCCCATGGGTGTAGACCTCGAAGCCACTCGGCATCGACTCACTGCCGCGGGCGTCGATGGCAACCACACAGCATTGGGCGCCGAACTCCCGGCTGATCTCGGCGATCAGTGCGGGCCGCTCCACCGCTGCGGTATTGATGCTCACCTTGTCGGCACCGGCCATGAGGAGACGGCGGGCATCGTCGACGGTGCGGATGCCGCCGCCGATCGTGAAGGGAATGAACACCTGCTCAGCTACGGCACGAGCCATCTCCACGGTTGTGTCCCGTCGGTCCGACGACGCGGTGATATCGAGAAACACCAACTCATCGGCACCCTGCTGGTCGTAGAGGGCGGCGAGTTCGACCGGATCGCCGGCGTCGCGGATGTCGACGAAGTTGATGCCCTTCACCACCCGACCGGCATCGACATCGAGACACGGGATCACCCGGATTGCCCGCACCGTCACGACGCCGACCCCAACTCCGCGGTAGCGGAGGCCACATCGACGCGCCCCTCGTAGATCGCCTTGCCCACAATCACTCCTGCCAACCTGCGTCCGCCGGATTCGAGGCTGCCGAGCGCAACCAGGTCGGCCATGCTGCCGACGCCTCCTGAGGCGATCACATTCACCGGGGTGGCAGCCATCACATCCGCCAGTCCCTCCAGGTCGGGCCCTTCCAAGGTGCCGTCGCGGGAGATGTCGGTGACGACGAACGCATCGACCCCGGCATCGGCGAAGGATCGAGCAACATCGAGCACACTGCGGCCCGACCCCACCAGCCACCCATCGGTGGCGACCTCGCCGGATCGCGCGTCGAGCCCCACCGCAACACGGTGGCGGGCCGCCAGAGTATGCACGAGATCAGGATTCTCGAGGGCGGCGGTGCCGAGCACAACCCGCTCCACGCCCACTTCGAACAAGGCATTGGCCGCATCAACCGACCGAATCCCTCCCCCCGTTTGCACCGGAACCTCGACTGCCGCGACGATCGCGGCGACAACACCGCGGTTCTCCGGGATCCCGCTGCGGGCGGCATCGAGGTCGACCACGTGGATCCAGCCCGCGCCGGCTTCGGCGAAGGCGACGGCCTGGGCCACCGGATCGTCGCCATAGACAGTTTCGCGGCCGTAGTCGCCCTGGTGGAGACGCACGCATCGGCCACCACGAATATCGATCGCCGGATACAGCTGCATCAGGCCCTCGCCGCCCCGCCGATACGGGCCGCGGCCACGAAGTTCTGAAGGATCCGGATGCCGTTGGCCCCGGATTTCTCCGGATGGAACTGGCATGCCCACACGTTGTCGCGGCCCGCGGCAGCAACGAGATGGTCGCCGTAGTCGCACGTGGCGAGCACATCGGGGCCGTCCTCGGCGGCGTACGAGTGCACAAAATAGACCCAGGGCTCAGGATCGAGGCCGGAGAACATGGGGTGAGCGTCGATTCTCGGCTCGATGATGTTCCACTGCATCTGGGGCCGCTTCACCGACGAAGGGAGGATGTGTACCATCCGGTCGAAGTAGCCGAGTCCGCCACAACCCGGAGCCTCGTCGGAACCGGCGAACAGAACCTGCATCCCGATACATATCCCGAAGAACGGCACGCCGGCACCGATCCGTTCCATCGCCACCTCATCCAGCCCGGTGGCACGGAGTGCGTTCATGCACGGCTCGAATGCTCCGACACCGGGTAGCACGAGGCCGTCGGCCTCCGCGATGAGGCTCGGGTCGGCGGTGAGGCGAGCGTCGGCGCCGGCACGATCGAATCCCTTGTGGGCGGAGTGGAGGTTTCCTATCCCGTAGTCGAGGATTGCGATGAGAGGGGCAGTCGCCGCGGCCTCAGTCATCGTTCAGAGGGTTCCCTTGGTGGACGGCACCGCTGAACCCTCGACGCGCAGAGCATCGTGGAGGCATCGGGCTACGCCCTTGAACGCCGCTTCGATGATGTGATGGGTGTTCTTGCCGCGCCGACCGACGATGTGCAGGGTGACGCCGGCTGCTGTGGCGAATGCCCGCCAGAACTCCTCGACCAGCTGGGGGTCGAATGGGGGGTCACTCAGGATCTTCTGGCCGGGAAACTCGACCTCATAGTGCAGGAAGGGTCTGCCAGAGAGGTCGAGAACCACCTCCACTGCGGCCTCGTCGAGAGGCACCGTGATCGATGCGAACCGCCTGACGCCGCGCTTGTCGCCCCATGCCTCACGGAAGGTGTCGCCAACGGCGATCCCGACGTCTTCCACCGTGTGGTGGGCGTCGATCTCCAGGTCGCCCTCGGCCTTCACGATGAGCTCGAACCCGCCGTGGCGTCCGAGTTGGTCAAGCATGTGGTCGAAGAAGGGGATGCCCGTGGCGACCTCGGTGGTGCCCGTGCCATCGAGATCCACCGATACTTCGATCGAAGTCTCCCTGGTGACACGGTTGGTGGATGCAGAACGGCTCACGTGAGGACCTCCGTGAGAGCAGCGACGAATCGATCGTCTTCGGTGGGTGTGCCGATGGTGACACGTAAGCAGCCATCGAGTCGGGGCCACGACGCACAATTTCGTACGAGCACCGAACGATCGGCGAGGGCCTGCCAAACATCAGTGCCGGCGATCGAACGGGGTCGGAACAGCACGAAGTTGGCGCCCGAAGGCCACATCTCGACGTCCAGCTCTGCCATGGCTGCAACCAGACGCCCCCTCTCTTGCACGAGGCGGGCCACCCGCTCATCCATCGCTTCGGAATGGGCCAGCGCGAGAGTGCCGGCGATCTGGGTGGTCGCATCGAGGTGGTAGGGCAGTACGACCTTCTCGAGTTCTTCAACGAGCCACTGGGGGCCGATGAGATAGCCGAGGCGGAGGCCGGCCATCGCCCAGGTCTTGGAATAGGTGCGACTCACCACCAGGGGCACCTCGGCGCCCAACAGGTCGAGTGCGCTGTGGTCCGCAAACTGACCATAGGCCTCGTCGACACAGAGAACTCCGCCGATGTCGGTTACGAGTTGGAGGACCGTGGCCACATCTCGGGGGCGGTCGACGACACCGGTGGGGTTGTTGGGCGAGCAAAGGAAGGTGATGTCGGGCCGCTGAGAGGCCAGCACCCGTTCCACTTCTCCGAGGTCGAGGGCGAAATCGTCGCCCCGCCGGCCCTCAGCCACATCGGTGCTGGTGATGCGGCTCAGATGGCTGTGGAGCGCGTAGGTGGGTTCGAACACCGCGGCCGTGCGGGCGGGCCCCCCATAGGTGAGAAGGAGGGTCTGGAGCACCTCGTTGGAACCATTGGCCGCGAAGACCTGCTCGGGTCCCACGCCATGACATCGGCCGATGGCGGTGCGTAGGCCCAGCGCTGATCGGTCGGGATAGCGGTGCCAGGCGACGTCGGCCAACGCCGTGGTCAACTCAGCGGTGAACTCTGGCGGCGGCGGCTCGGGGCTCTCATTGGTGTTGAGCCTGACATCGACCTCGATCTGGGGCGAGTGATAGCCGGCCATCAGCGCGACAGATTCTCTCGGCGAAGGGCGTTGGTTCACGGTCGGTCGGCCTCGCGCCGAAGGTGAATCGAATCCGCGTGGGCCTGAAGGCCTTCGGCTTCGGCGAGCGTGACGACATGGCTGCCCATCGCCTCGAACCCCCGCTGATCCACGCTGACGACGTGAATGTCCTTCATGAAGTCGCGAACCGTCAGGGCACTGGCGAATCGTGCCGTACCGCTGGTGGGCAACACATGGCTGGGGCCGGCCACATAGTCACCGAGTGAAGCCGGCGCGTAGGCACCGCAGAAGACGGCTCCCGCGTTCTCGACCAGGTGCAGCAGAGACTCGGGATCGGCGGTCTGGAGCTCGAGATGTTCGGGCGCGATGTAGTTGGCCACCTCAATGGCCTGCTCGGCCGAGTCGCAAACCACGACATAGCCCGACTGGTGGAGCGTGGCCTCGATGTCGGCCCGCCTCGGTGCGAGTGCCACCAGGCGCTCTATCGCTTCGGTGACCGAGTCGGCAACAGCTTCGTGCCAGGTAACGAACCAGGCGAGACCATCGGGGCCGTGTTCGGCCTGGACGATCACATCAACCGCCGCGAAATCCGCAGGAGCGGAGCCGTCGCCGATCACCACGACCTCCGACGGCCCGGCGAACGACGATGGCACGCCCACCAGACCTGCGACCTCCTGCTTGGCGAGAGCCACATATACATTGCCGGGTCCGACGATCACATCGACCGGCCTGATTGTTTCGGTGCCATAGGCGATGGCCGCGATCGCCTGGGCGCCACCCACCGCGACGACCTCGTCGACTCCCGCCACCGAAGCCGCGGCGAGAGTGACATCGGGGACGAGCCCGTCGGGCCCGGGTGGGACACACAACACCACCTCGGTGACGCCGGCCACCCGGGCGGGGACGGCTGTCATCAACACGGTGGACGGGTATGCGGCGCGCCCGCCAGGCACATAGCAACCGGCCCGCCGCACCGGTCGGTGCAGACCACGGATGGAGACGCCGGGCCGTTTGACCTCGATGTTGGTGGGAAGCTGCTCGCGGTGGTAGCTCTCGATCGAGACAGCCGCCGCCTCGAGCGCCTCCACCACCTTCGGATCCACCCGGGCGCGAGCCGCCGTTATCGCAGCCGCCGGCACCGTCAGAGATTCGAGCTCGGCTCCGTCGAACCGGCGAGTGAACTCCTTCACCGCACCATCGCCTCCGACGCGCACCGCGGCAAGAATCTCGCGGACGGTCTCGACGGGCCCATCGGCGGGGGCAGCCGGACGGGGAAGGTGGACGCCAAGATCTCCCGATGTTCCACGAAGGTCGATCCGGCGAAGCACCCGAACACGCTACCGGTCAGAACTCCCCCATCCCGCGGCTTTACCGGCCATACTGCCCGGCATGCACCCAGACAAAGCTGAGCTTTCTTCGATCACCACGGTGGTGGCCGATGTCGCCCGCCGCATCGCCGAGGTAGCCGAGCGTAGGAGCGCCGATCCCGACGACCCGGTGATCGGCCGCCTCCACGAGATCGAGAGGTCACTCATCACCGTTGAGCGCCGCTTGCACGACGTCGGTCGAGCCCTCGACTGACCACGTCTCGCCGAGGATCGTCGCAAAAGAAGTGCGGCCACCCACAAAAATGAGGGTGGCCGCAGGCGACACAGGGCGGCGGATCCCTCGTGTCGCCGATTATGACCGAGCGGCGGGTGCTCGGTCAGGCCCGCAATATATCCCGAATCGATGGCCAACGACAGCATCCTCGGGCGATCTTCTCTACATTGCGTCGGTTATCCACCACACAACGTGACCATCGGCCCGTATGAGGATGTATTCCGGGTCATTCGACCCCGATCCGATGAGTCGTATCAGAGCCTGCTCGATGGGCAGAAATCGCTGAGCACACAGTCGTCACACCTTGGTCGTCGAGCGATACACACCCGTCGACCATGCAGAATCATCCTGAGGCTGAAATGGCCACGCTCCGAAGCCGGCACCATCGGGTTGAGTTCGTTCTCGATCTTCACCGGATCGGTCTCGGTGGTGATCCCCAGCAGATTCGACAATCGAATCACGTGGGTGTCGACCGGCAGTCCGGGTTCGCCGAGGGCCACGCTGCGCACCACATTGGCGGTCTTGCGACCCACTCCGGGCAGGCGAACCAGATCCTTCATCGGGTGCGGGACCTGGCCGTCGTAGTCGTCGATCAACATCTGAGCCATGCCCACCAGACTCTTCGATTTCTGGCGGAACAGGCCGATGGTGGCCACGAATGGTTCGACCTCTTCGGGGTCGACTTCGGCCAGCGACCACGGGTCGGGGAAGCGGGCAAACAAGCCAGGGGTGGCCTTGTTGACCCCCACATCGGTTGCCTGGGCCGACAGGATCGTCGCCGCCAGGAGCTCGAACGCGTTGCGGTGCTCGAGCTCGCATTCGGCCCCGGGGTATTCATCGGCCAGGCGTTCGTGGGTGACACGAGCGCGGCCCTTCGGTGAACGTGGCTTGGCCATGGCGCGACCCTAGCTACCCTGAACGGGTGCAGCTGACTGTCGAAGGACCACTTTCCGGAGAGTTTCGCTGGGTGGTGGTGGTTCCCGAGCACCGGACCCACCTCGACCTCCGACCCCAACTGTCGGAGTTCCTCCACGGTGTGCCACGCGAGGATCGAGTTCAGCTCTGGTTGCGTGACACCGAGCCCGACGCGGAGGCGGTGATCGAGGATCTCGGCTTCACCGCCTACCGAGATCTCTGGCAGCTCCGATGCCCTCTGCCCAATGCCCCGTCCGGGCTCGTCACCCGGGCGTTCAGACCCGACGACGCCGACGAGTTCATCAGCGTCAACAACCGGGCTTTTCACTGGCATCCAGAACAGGGCGGACTCACTCGCGATGGGTTCGACGCCACCCGATCCGAATCCTGGTTCGACCCGGACGGCTTCCGATTGCTTCACGACAGCGGCGAACTGGTCGGCTTTTGCTGGACGAAGGTCCACACCGACCACAAACCCCCGCTGGGCGAGATCTATGTGATCGCCATCGATCCCTCCCGCCATGGTCGTGGCCTGGGCAAGCCAATGACCCTCGCTGGACTCGAATGGCTGTCCACTCAGGGCCTGGCTCAGGCGATGCTCTATGTCGAGTCCGACAACGATGCCGCCAATGCCACCTATGCGACGATCGGGTTTACCCGCCATCACATCGACCGCGCTTACCGCCGAGGCCCATCATGAACGAATTCACAGTGGCCGGAGTGTCTCATCGCGACGCGCCGGTGCTTCGCTACGACCCCACTCGGGCAGAGCTCGCCGACCTGCTCGCGGGTGAACCTCGTTACCGCCTCGATCAGGTTTGGGAAGGGCTACACCAAAGAGGCGACGACATCGACGACCTCACCAACGTCTCGAAGGCGCTCCGAACCCGACTTCGAGAAGCGCTGCCATCGGGTCTCACCCCCGAACACGAGTCGATCAGCGACAACGGCGACACGGTGAAGTGGCTGTGGCGACTTCACGATGGGCATCACATCGAAACCGTGCTCATGCACTACGCCGAACGCACCACGGTGTGTGTGTCTTCGCAGGCCGGCTGTGCCATGGCTTGCGGGTTCTGTGCCACCGGTCAGGGCGGGTTCGATCGGCACCTCTCGGTGGGCGAGATCGTCGAACAGGTCATCCGGGCCCGCCACACTTCCGCGCCGCGGCGCGTGTCCAACATCGTGTTCATGGGGATGGGCGAGCCCTTCGCCAACTACGACCGCACCTGGGCCGCGGTCGAGCGAATCAACACCGACATCGGCATCGGTGCTCGCCACATCACGATCTCCACTGTCGGACTCATCCCCGGCATCGAACGCCTGGCCGAGGAGTCGCTACCGGTCAATCTCGCGATCTCCCTCCACGCGGCCGACGACGAGCTCCGCAACGAGCTTGTGCCCATCAACGCGCGTTACCCCCTGGAAGACCTGGCGCAAGCTTGTGAGCGCTATCTCGCAGCCAAGAACCGGCGCCTCTCGTTTGAGTGGGCTCTCATCGATGGCGTCAATGATCGCTCCGTTGATGCCGAGCGCCTGGCTCGTCTCAGCCGCCGCCTCCGGGCCCACGTCAATCTGATTCCCCTCAACCCCACCCCCGGCTACCCCACCAGGGGTACACCACTCCCCCGCGTCTATGGGTTCCGCGACGAACTCACCGATCTCGGCGCGAATGCCACCGTTCGACGCACACGAGGCACAGAGATAGACGCGGCCTGCGGTCAGCTCCGAGCCAATCGCCAGATCGTCGATCCTCCGCGCCGGCGTTGAAATCCAGAGTGGCGTCGGGCCCAAAGGAGCCATCTTCCCTCCATACTGGTAGCCATGACTGATCAGATCTGGGTGAACCCCCGCCAGCCCCAGACCCTCTACATGGCCCAAATCCTCATGTACTTCCGCGGGGCCTTGGCGATCCTGTTCGGAGCCTTGTTTTCGATCGGCGACGTGGTGCTCTTCGGCTCACGCTTCCTGGCTGTGATCTGGATCCTACTGCTCACGGTCGGCATGATCGCCGGTGCCTACGGAATCGCCAACGAGAAGAAGTGGGGTTACCAACTCGGCGTGGCTGCCGCCCTCGCGCCGATCGTGGTGTCGGTGCTCTACCTCTTCCGCGGAAATTCCGACTTCTTGTTGAGAGACCCCATCGGCCTGATGTTCGACATCGCACTGGTGGCCTTGCTGCTCCACCCGATGAGCAAGGAGTACCAGAAGGTCTGGTTCCGGTGACCGACGGCGATTCGCCGATCCTCACCGAGGGAGTGAGCCTCGACCCCGATCATCTTCCCAGCGGCGACGAGAAGCGCCATCAGGTGCGCTCCCTGTTCGATTCGATCGCTCCTCGCTACGACCTCGTCAACCGGATCATGACCTTCGGCCTCGATGTGCGCTGGCGCAAGGCCGCGCTGCGAGAGCTCTCCACTCTCGGAGGATCGGTGGTGGTCGACCTCGCGTGTGGCACCGGCGACTTCTGTCGCGAGCTGCATAAACGCGGGATGGTACCGATCGGCCTCGACCTGTCGATGGGCATGCTTGCCGCGGCCCGAACCGATGCCCCCCTCGTGCACGCCGACATCCTCCAGATGCCTCTGCCCGACGCAAGCGTCGACGCCGCAACCTGCGGCTTCGCGCTGCGCAACCTGGTGGAGCTCCCCGGCTTTTTCGACGAGGTGGCCCGGGTGGTGCGCCCCGGTGGCCGGGTCGCCTTGCTCGACGCGGCCGAACCCGAAAATGCCGTGCTGGCCTGGGGCCACGGCTTCTACTTCAACCGGGTGGTGCCCCTGATAGGTGGCCTCTTCAGCGAGGGGCGGGCCTACCGCTATCTGCCGAAGTCGATGGCCTACCTGCCCGGATGGCCGGAGATGCAGAACCGACTACAGCAGGCCGGCTTCACCGATCTCGAACGCAAGGTGTTCACCGGAGCCCAGCTCATCACCGCCACTCGCCAGTAGCGGCTCAGAACAAGTCGGGCACCATCGACTGTTCCTCGATCGGTGGCCTCAGATACTCACCTGCTTGGCGATCCGGCAGCTCGATCGGCGAGGAGGTGGTGTCCTCGTAGGGGATCTTCGACAGCAGGTGGCTGATGCAATTGAGCCGCGCTCTCTTCTTGTCGTCGGCATCGACCACCCACCAGGGCGACAGCTTCGTGTCGGTGTGGTGAAACATCCTGTCCTTGGCGCGGGAGTAGTCGAGCCATCTCGCTCTCGACTCGAGATCCATGGGTGAGAGCTTCCAGCGTTTTTCGGGATTGTTGATCCTGCTCTTGAAGCGGCGCTCCTGTTCGTCGTCGCTCACCGAGAACCAGTACTTGATCAAGACGATCCCCGAGCGGAGGAGCATGTTCTCGAACTCCGACGTGGAGCGAAGGAATTCCTCGTATTCGTCCTGGGTGCAGAACCCCATCACCTGCTCGACTCCAGCGCGGTTGTACCAGCTCCGGTCGAACAGCACCATCTCCCCTCCGGCCGGCAGGTGCGGAACGTAGCGCTGGAAATACCACTGGCTTCGCTCGCGCTCGGTGGGTGTGCCCAAGGCCACGATGCGCACGGTTCGGGGGTTGGTGCGTTCGGCGATCCGCTTGATCGTGCCGCCCTTTCCGGCGGCGTCTCGGCCCTCGAACAGAACACAGACCTTCAGCTTCTCGGTCTCGATCCAGGCCTGCATCTTCACCAGCTCGCGCTGGAGGCGGGCCAGCTCGGCTTCATAGACCTTCTTTGGGAGCTTCTCTATCATCCCGGTCTTCCTTTCGAGTCGATGTCGGGCGATTACCCGGCAAATCGACCGTGACGAATGCGGTGGGCTTCCATGAGGACCTGCTCCTGGGCGCCGTGCACCACGATCTCGGGATCGGGCACGAAGTCGAGTGACGGGTTGCGGTCTTCGTAGTCGACGGAGTTGAGGAGCACCTTGATCGCGTTGAGGCGGGCTCTCTGCTTGTTTTCGGACCGAATGATCGTCCAAGGACTCGCGTTTGTGCTCGTGCGTCGGAGCATCTGGTACTTCATCTCGGTGAAGTCGTCCCAGTGTTCCTGGGCCTGCACGTCGATCTCGCTCAGCTTCCACTGGCGAAGGGGGTCGTCGTGGCGCCGCTCGAACCGGCGTGCCTGTTCGGCCTTGCTCACCGAGAAGTAGAGCTTCACCAGAATCGTGCCGCTGCGGACAAGATCTTTCTCGAAGCCGGTGACGCCTTTCATGAACGTCTCGTATTCGTTGTCGGTGCAGAACCCGAACACGGGCTCAACCATGGCCCGGTTGTACCAGCTGCGATCGAACAGCACCATCTCCCCTCCGTGGGGGAACTGGGCCACATAGCGCTGGAAGTACCACTGGGTGAGATGGTCCTGGGTGGGCTTGCCCATGGCCACGACCCGGTAGTGCTTTTCGTTCATGTAGCGGGTGACGCGACGGATCGTGCCCCCCTTGCCGGCGGCATCGCGGCCTTCGAACAGCACGATCATCCTTCGCTGGTTGCGCTCGAGATGAGACTGAAGCTTCAACAACTCGACCTGCCACGACCTCAGCGCCCGTTCCCGGCGCCGGGCTCGCAGCGCTCTGCGCACCCGTTCGGGATCGGAGCGCAACACGTCGGCTATGTCTTCGGGGACGTCCACCGATACCACGGGAACATCGGCAAGTGCGTTGCCCGCCGGTGCGTCCTCCTTGTCGGCGTCGTCGTCGTAGTCCGTAATCATGGTCCCACGGTACCTGAGCACCCCGGCTAGAGTCCCATCGCATGATCAGCAAGGGCGTGCACCATGTGTCGGTCAATGTCGACGATCTGGAGGCATGCCGCCGGTTCTACGTCGATGCACTGGAACTCACCGAGATCGAGCGTCCTGAGTTGAGTGTGGGCGGCCTGTGGCTACAGGTGGGGCCGCAGCAGCTCCATCTCCTCGAACTTCCGTCGCCTCCCGCCCTCGGTCAACACTTCTCACTGGCTGTCGACGATCTCGATGCCGCCCTGGTCATGCTCGCCGATAGAGGCGTGGAAATCGACCGACTCAACACCATTGAGGGCGTATGTCGGCAGGCTTTCCTTTGTGATCCGGCGGGCAATCAGATCGAGCTCACCGAAAGCCTCTGATCAGCCCGTCAGGGCCAGCCCGGCCGCCATCGCCAACCCGCCTATCAGTTGGACGCGTCCGGTGATGCCGAGCACGGGGATCAGGTCGGCGCCGCTCGCACCCTTGGCCACCGACCGGATCGCCGATACCACCAACGGCAGGCTCAGCACCGAGGCAGCCGCAGCCCGGCCAGACAAGATGGTGACCATGATGGCCACCAGCAAAGCGGCTTCTTGCATCACCACGTAGACGATGCGGGTGCGCTTGTCGCCCAACCGAACCGCGAGGGTGTTCTTACCCACCTCGGTGTCGCCGGGGATGTCTCGCAGGTTGTTGACCACCAGCAGCGCCGTGGCCCAGAGCCCCACCGTCACGCTGCACGCGAGCGACACCGCGTCGACCTGCTCGAGCAGCACATAGGTCGTGCCAACCGTCGCCACCAGGCCGAAAAAGATGAAGACGAAGACCTCACCCAACCCCAGGTAGCCGTAAGGGCGGGGGCCACCGGTGTAGGTCCAGCCCGCCAAGAGCGACGCAGCCCCCACCACGAACAATTCTGGCCCCACCACCAAGGCGAGCATCGCTCCGACTGCACCGGCAAGCAGGAAAGCCAGTGTGGCGGCCCGCTTCACCGACGAGGGCGCCGCCAGACCTGATCCCACCAGGCGGACAGGCCCGACGCGTCGGGCTCCATCGGTGCCCCTGATGCCGTCGGAGTAGTCGTTGGCGTAGTTGACACCCACCTGGAGCGTCAGGGCGACGATCAGGGCCGCCACCGCCCTCCACCACGCGGTGTCGACCCCCTGGCCCACCGCAGCACCGGCGCCCACTGCCACCGGCACGATCGCCGCGGGCAGGGTGCGGGGCCTGGCTCCGGCAACCCAGAGACGAACCCCCGCGGGCGCGCTCGGCTGGGTCATGAAGCCTCCAGAAGGTCGCCGACCGTCGCCACCAGCAGATTGTGCTCGACCCCATGGATGCGTTCCTCGAGCGTTTCTCTCGTGTCGTCGGCCAGGATCGGTACCTCGCTCGTGGCGAGCACGGGGCCGTCGTCGATGCCTTCATCGGGCACGAGGTGCACCATCACCCCGGTGCGGTCGAGCCGACCGGCAAGGTGAGCGGCCCACGCATCGTCGATCGCGGTTGCTCCAGGGAATTCGCCGGGAAGGGCGGGATGAATGTTGATGACGCGGCCGGGAGTTCGTTGGAGGAACGAACTCGAGAACAGGTGCATCCAGCCGCACTGAAGTACGAGATCAGGATTGGCTACCCGCATGAGTTCGGCCAGGTCGGCATCGTAGGCCTCTCGTGCCGCGCGCTGATCGGCGATGGTGTCGCGATACGGGCCCAACGGTCGGAACTGAACCGGAACGCCTGCGCTGCGCGCCCTGACCCCCGCGTAGGCGGTGCGACGATTGATCACGACAAGCACGACAGATCCATCAATGCGTCCGTCATCGCACGCTTCGAGCACGGCTTGGAGATTGGATCCGGAACCCGAAGCCAACACAACCAGCCGGGCCGTCACCGCCACTGCCCGTCGAGCACCACGCGTGCATCACCTCGGGCAACAGATTCGAGGGTACCCACGACCGGGTATCCCAGCCGGGCGACCTCCTCGGCGTCGCTGGGAGCAACGGCCACAACCAGCCCGATGCCCATGTTCCAGGTGCGGAAGGCTTCGGCGTCGGCGATGTCGCCCCAATCCACGAGTTGGCGGAACCCGTCGGGCATCGTCCACGACCCAAGCTCGAAGTGGGCGCCCAGGTGATGGGGAAGCACGCGCGGAACGTTTTCCAGGAACCCACCGCCGGTGATGTGTGCCAGGGCCTTCGGCTCGACACCGGCCGTGACGAGACGATCAATGTCGGCGATATACGACTTGTGAGGGGTGAGGAGCCACTCGAGCATCTCGTCGGTGGGATCGTTGGTCTCGAGCATGAGCCGGATCAGGGAGTAGCCGTTGGTGTGGGGGCTCACACTCGGCATCCCCACTAGCACGTCGCCCGCGCTCAGCGCCTCGGTGCGAGGCCACAACTCATCGCGCCGGACAGAGCCGACGATCGTGCCCGCGATGTCGACCGACCCTTCGGTGTAGACGCCGGGCATCTCCGCGGTTTCTCCGCCGA
This sequence comes from Acidimicrobiales bacterium, assembly GCA_029263215.1. Lineage (GTDB taxonomy): Bacteria > Actinomycetota > Acidimicrobiia > Acidimicrobiales > Aldehydirespiratoraceae > OFTM10. Next base: position 61,239 of record JAJCXY010000038.1, on the reverse strand, counting down.
GGAGGGCGCAGCCGACCGCTCGGCATGCGGCGGCCATACCGATGACTATCTCAGCCACGATCTCGGGCACAAGCTTGGCCGTGGCGATGTAGTCGAGGAAGAACAGAGGCCGAGCACCCTGTACCAAGATGTCGTCAACACAATGGTTGACCAGGTCGTGACCGACTCCCTGCCACCCACCATGGCGCGCCGCCAGCTCGACCTTGGTGCCCACACCGTCGGTGGAAGCAACGAGCACGGTGCCGGGACCCAACGAATCGGCCGAGAAGAGGCCGCCGAACGCACCGACCTCGGACAGGACCGAGGGCGTGTTGGTCGACTTCACCGCTTCGGCCAACAGCTTCACGGTGCGGTTGCCCGCGTTGATATCGACGCCGGCGTCGGCGTATCTGGTCATGAGGGGACCTCGGCGGTGGCTCGAGCGATATCGCGACGGTGGTGGGCACCGGCAAAGCTGATGGCGGCCACACCACCATGGGCGGCATCTGCGGCCGCGGCCAGTTCGGGGGCTACCGCGGTGACGGCGAACACTCGGCCTCCCGACGCATGCACTACTCCCTCGATGGTCTTGGTGCCGGCATGAAACACCTTGCAGCCCTGCTCGATGGCGTCATCGAGGCCCTCGATCGGCTCGGGATCGGACCCATGGACGGGATAGCCGGCCGACGCCACCACCACCGTGACCGCCGCCTGCGGGGCCCATTCGATCGACTCCGCGGCCAGGCGACCTTCCACACACGCTTCGAGCACATCGAGCAGATCCGATTCGAGAAGAGGCAGCACCACCTGGGTCTCAGGGTCGCCGAACCGGCAGTTGTACTCGATGACCTTCGGGCCATCGGCGGTGAGCATCATCCCGGCGTAGAGCACCCCGCGGTAGGGCCGACCCTCAGCGGCGAGGGCGGCGAGAGTGGGCGAGATCACGTCTCGGCCTATCTGATCGAGTAGTTGCGAATCGGCTACCGGGGACGGGTGAAATGCTCCCATTCCTCCGGTGTTGGGTCCCTCGTCGCCGGCCAATAGGCGCTTGTGATCCTGAGCGGCCGGCATCAGCTTGAAGTCGGTTCCATCGCAGAACGCGAGGATCGACACTTCAACGCCGAACAATCGCTCCTCGAGCAGCACCTCCGCCCCGGCCGCACCGAAACGGCCATCGATGAGAATTGAGCGCACTGCATCGGCCGCCTCGACGAAGGTGTCGGCCACGATCACTCCCTTGCCTGCCGCGAGACCACTGGCCTTCACCACCGGTACGGAATCGAGCTCGTCGAGGTGTGCCAGCGCCGCGTCGGCGTCGGTGAACGAGGCGGCGTGTCCGGTGGCGATTCCGTGTTGGAGCAGGAACTCCTTGCAGTGCACCTTGGAGCCCTCCAGTCGGGCTGCCGCAGCAGAAGGCCCGAACGCGGCAATGCCCACCCGAGACAGGGCATCGACCAGTCCGTCGACGAGGGGGCCCTCGGGGCCGACGACGACGAGCCCCGCCGCTTCGCTGCGGGCCAACTCGACAATGCCGTCGGTGTCGTCGGCGCTCAGGTCGATGTTGGTGCATTTGGGCTCGGCCGCGGTCCCTGGATTTCCCGGAACAACGAGAACCCGCGCTACCCGAGACGAGCGAGAGAGAGCCCACGCGAGCGCGTGTTCGCGGCCTCCGCCGCCCACCACGACAACGGTGTCAGTCGCCCCAGACATTGGCGAACTGCTCCTTCGGCTTCAACTCGAGCTGCACGAACCGCTCCGATTCGAACGGGTACTCGCCGGTGAAACAGGCGTTGCAGTAGCCGTCGTCGGCCTCGAGGCCGCGCATCATGGCTTCGATCGACAAGAAGGCCAGCGAGTCGGCGCCGATATGAGCGCGGATTTCCTCAACCGACCGGTGCCCGGCGATCAACTCATCACGCGACGCCATGTCGACGCCCATGTAACACGGATCGGTGATGGCCGGACAGGCCACCCTCACGTGCACTTCGGTGGCTCCTGCCTCGCGCATCATCTGAACCAGCGGACCAGACGTGGTGCCCCGCACGATCGAGTCGTCGACCATCACCACCCGCTTGCCGAACAGGTTGTCGCCCAGGGGATTGAACTTCATCCTCACCCCGGCTTCGCGGACGTGCTGGGTTGGTTCGATGAAGGTGCGTCCAACGTAGCGATTCTTGATCAGGCCCTCGGTGTAGGGGATCCCCGATTCCTGGGCGAACCCGACGGCGTGAGGAGTGCCGGAATCGGGTACCGGAACGACCAGGTCGGCTTTCACCGGGGCCTCGCGTGCAAGTTCGCGTCCAAGCTTCTGGCGGGTGCTGTGAACGAGGCTGCCGTCGTGGATCGAATCGGGACGGCTGAAGTAGATCTCCTCAAAGGTGCAGAAGGCACGCTGCTTGGGTACGGCTCCCTTTTCGATGTGAACACCATTGGCGTCGAGGCGGACGATCTCTCCGGGCTCCACCTCCTGTACGAACTCCGCACCGATGGCGGAGAATGCGCAGCTCTCCGACGCGAGCACGTGCCCACCATCGAAACGGCCGATGACAAGGGGTCGGAATCCCCATGGGTCACGGACGCCGTAGACCGCATCACGGGTGAGGATGGTGAGGGCGAAGGCTCCCTCGGCCTGGGTCATGAGGGCCTTGATGCGATTCATCCAGTCGCCGCTGGCCGCGGTGAGCAGGTGCACCATCACCTCGGTGTCGGAGGAGGTTTGGAGCCCCACTCCCCTCTCCAGGAGTTGACGACGGAGTATGTGGGCATTCACCAGGTTGCCGTTGTGGGCCACACCCAGCGGTCCGTCCAGGGTCTCGATCACTTGGGGCTGGGCGTTGCGAAGCCCCGAACCGCCGGTGGTGGAGTATCGGGTGTGGCCGATACCGAACTCGCCTTTCAGCGTCGACAGGTTGTCCTCGTTGAACACCGTGGGCACCAGCCCCTGACCCTTGTGGATGTGGGCGGTGCCTTGGTGGCAGGTGGCGATGCCGGCCGCCTCCTGGCCACGGTGTTGGAGCGTGTAGAGCGCGAAGAACGCGAACCGGGCCGCATCAAGGCCGGGGGCGTGGATACCCACCACGCCGCATTCCTCGCGAAGCTCATCTCCTGATGGAAACACAGATCACCGTCCGATGAGAGCGACGCGTGCGTCGACAGCTCGTTGTAGTGCGAGAGTGGGATCGTCGCCCACGGAGGTCAGATGTCCCATCTTCCGGCCCGAGCGCGGCTCGGCCTTACCGTAGAGGTGGAGATGAACGTCGGGATCGGTAAGGGCGGCGGCCCAGTCGGGTTGGCCGTCGCTCCAGAGGTCGCCGAGCAGTTGGACCATGGCAGCGGGGCGACATCGGCCGTCTCCCAGAGCCAGACCACACACGGCTCGGAGCTGTTGCTCGAACTGGCTCGCCGGAGCAGCCTCGATGGTGCAGTGGCCACTGTTGTGGGGCCTCGGCGCGATCTCGTTGACGATGAGGCCGGCTCCGGTGTCGAACAACTCGACGCACATGACCCCCACGAGTTGGAGAGCGTTGGCGATGCAATGAGCCATGGCTCGGGCCTCGCTGCTCGTGCGTTGCGAAGTCGAGGCGGGCACCACGGTGGTGTCGAGTATGTGGTTGACGTGGTGGTTTTCCATCACACCGTGGTCGACGACATCGCCGTCGAACGATCGAGCCACCACTACCGACAGCTCGCGTTCGAACGGCACCACCGATTCGACCACCAGACGCTGACCGCCGAGGGCGGCCCACGCATCGCCGACCGAGTCGGGGTGATCAATCCGGACCTGGCCCTTTCCGTCGTAACCGAACCGGGCCGCCTTGGCGATCACCGGCGTTCTGAGATCCGTCAGAGCATGGGCAAGCTCAGCCTCGCTGGTTGCGGGCCGCCACGGCGCGACCGCGAGGCCGGCGTCGGCCAGTGCCCGCTTCTCCAACTCGCGATCCTGGGCGATGGCGACGATCGCGGCCGAGGGTCGGACGGGCACCCCCATGGCGGAAGCTGCTTCACCGACACCTAGATCGACGTTTTCGAACTCCCAGGTGATCACATCGGCCGCCGCCACGAACTGGGCGATGGCGTGCTCGTCGGAGAAGTCGCCGACGATCTCCTCATCGGCGAGCACACCGGCGGGCGTGTTCTTTGTTCCCCCGGTGAGCACAACCACGCGGTAGCCGTGCTGGCGGGCGACCTGGGCGAGCATCCGACCGAGTTGGCCGGCCCCGACGATGCCGATGGTTGCGCCTGGCAGCAACCGGGGGACATCGGGGGAGCCCATCACTCAGCTTTCCAGCTCTATCGAGCGCACCTGGGCCGCTCGGTCCGCTCGATACTGTCTCAGGGCTTCGGCGAGAGCTGGATCGTGGCGAGCCAGTAAGGCCACTGCGAAGAGCCCGGCGTTGGTGGCTCCCGAGTCGCCGATGGCCATCGTGGCCACGGGTACGCCACCGGGCATCTGCACGATCGACAAGAGGGAGTCGATCCCGTTGAGAGCGCGACTCTTGATCGGTACGCCGACCACCGGCACGATCGTGTGTCCGGCCACCATTCCAGGGAGGTGCGCTGCGCCTCCTGCCCCCGCTATCACGACCTGGAGCCCTCGCGACTCTGCCGTCTGGGCGTACTCCACCATCAGGTCGGGGGTTCGGTGAGCCGACACCACCCGAGACTCATGGGGGATCGCGAAGTCGGTGAGGACAGTCGATGCGCGACGCATCGTGTCCCAATCGGAGTCGCTGCCCATGATCACGCCCACGAGCGGATCGTCACCCACGAGGTCGCTCCTCCCGATTCGGTCGACCCAGTGTGCATCCTCGCGCGGCGAACTCCCCGCGCGTTGGACCCAAATCGACAACAAGATTCACGAGCGCGCCACGCTCCGAAGTGCCGCCACCACTCGGGGGGCGGCAGGGTAGGGCGCGGGGTCGAGGGCCTTCCCGGTGAGAGCCTCGAACGTCTCCTGGTAGATGGCGGCAGCTGCTGCAGCCAGTTCGGGCTTCAGAGCCGGCGGATCGCCTTGGCCTCGATAGCCATCGCGCCCATAGGCGAGTCGTACGAACTCCTTGTCGAGGTTCTCGGGCTCTTGCCCTGCCGCCCGCCGAACCTCAGCGGTGGAGGAGCGCCAGAAGCGGGAGCTGTCGGGGGTGTGGACCTCGTCGATGATCGTGAGTCGGTCGGCCCCATCGAGGCCGAATTCGTATTTGGTGTCGACGAGAACCATGCCGGCGTCGGCCGCTATCGCGCAACCCCGCTCGAACACCGCCAACGCGGTGGTGCGGACGTGTTCCCACAACTCGCTCCCCACCAGACCCCGCTCGACGATCTCGATCTCTGTGATCGGTTCGTCGTGGGCGCCGTGCTCGGCCTTGGTGGTGGGGGTGATGATCGGCTCGGGTAGGGCTTCGTTCTTCACCATCCCGTTGGGAAAACGCAGGCCGTAGATCTGGCGCTCCCCCGCTGCGTAGCGGGTCCACAGAGCAGTGGAGGTCGAACCTGATAGGCGTCCCCTCACCACCACTTCTATGGGCAGGGTGGTGCACTTCTCACCGATCGTGACGTTGGGATCGGGCACATCGATGAGGTGAGACGGAACGATGTCGGCGATCTGATCGAACCACCACGCCGCCAATTGGTTGAGCACCTGACCCCGGTAGGGCACCGTCCCGAGCACATGATCGAAGGCGGAGATCCGATCGGTCGCGATCAGGGCAATCGTGGCCCCGAGATCGACGATATCGCGAACCTTGCCCCGGGTCAGGGGGCCGAGGTCGGCCACGGCCTCGGGGTCGAGCCCCGTGAAGGGCTGTTCGATGGCGGGAGCGAGGTCGACGGTCATCGGGCGGCTTCCACGAAAGCCGCGAACAGGGGGAGGCCGAGTCCGCCGGTTGGTCCCGACCGGCGCTGCCAGTCGAGCACGTGGTCTTCGGGGTGAGGCATGAGACCCACGACCGAACCACCCTCGTCGCAGAGCCCGGCGATGTCGGCCACCGAGCCGTTGGGGTTCGCGGGATAGATGCCTTCGGCCGCCTGATGTGTCGGCGCTGTGCTCGGGCCAGCCGCCTGATAGCGAAAGGCGATCTGGCCCCGATCGTGGAGTGCCGGGACGATCGAGTCGTCGGAAACTGCCACCTTCCCCTCCCCGTGGGCGATCGGGCAGCGGATCACGGAGCCGGCGATGGATGAGATCCACGAGTTGGCTGCGCTCTCTTCCACTCTCAGCGTTACCCAGCGGCACTCGAACCGGCCCAGCGAGTTTTCGGTGAGGGTCAGCTGGCGGGGCATGTCCGATGGTCCGGGAAGCAGCCCCGACTTCACCAGCACCTGGAAGCCGTTGCAGATGCCGAGGATCGGTCGGCCCTTTCGTACTGCAGTTTCGAGTTCATCCGCGAACCAGGTGCGCAGCTCCAGGGCGAGCCGCCCTCCCGCGCCGAGTGCGTCTCCGTAGGAGAAGCCGCCCGGCAAGAGGATCGCGGCATGCTCGGCGAAAGACACCTCTCCATTCCGAAGCCGGTTGACGTGCACCACGCGAGCGTCGCCACCGGCCAGCTCGACGGCCTGAGCGGCTTCCTGGTCTCGGTTTGTGCCCGAAGCATGAGGGATCAGGACGGGGGGCCTGGTCATGGCGACACCCCTCCGACGTTGGCCTGCACAGCTTCCACCATCGTGAGTTCCACCAGCACCGGCTCCTCGCTCCCCGCCTTGCGCCGAAAGGTGATCCGATCACCGTCGGTGACCTCACCGATGATTCTGCCGTGGTCGCCCAACACCAGACCCATGGCATCACGATCGGCTGCCGCAGCCGACACCAGGAGCCGCCCCGGAGCCTCGTTGACGAGCGCGGTGAAAGGGTCGAGTTGTTCGCCGGGCACTGCGATCGAGATTCCTCGGCGGGCTGCGATCGCCATTTCCGCCGCCGCCACCGCAAGGCCGCCCTCGCTGCAGTCGTGGGCCGCGGTGATGAGCCCTCCCCGGATTGCCTGGTGCACCGCCCGGTAGCGGGGAAGTGGATCGTCGAGCGGGGTAGGCACCTCGGTGGCTCCCAACTCGAATAGCTCCGACGCAAGGGAACCACCAAGCGCTCCCGAGCCGCGCCCCACGAGCCAGAGCTCGTCGCCCACCTGCATCCCGGCGGAGTCGATGGCCTGATGGAGGTCGGGAACCAGGCCCAGCGCAGAGATCAGAAGGGTGCCGGGGATGGCTTCACCGTCGAACTCGTTGAACAGGCTGTCCTTGCCCGAGATGAATGGCATGGCGTAGCGGCGGGCCCCATCGGTGCAGCCCTGCACGGCCCGCACCAGGCTGCCGAGGCGGTCGGGCTTGGTGGGATCACCCCAACAGAAGTTGTCGAGGACCGCCACCCGGTCGGGATCGCCGCCCACCGCCACGAGATTTCGCACCGCCTCGTCGATGGCCAACAACGCCATAGCCCACGGATCGTGGCGGCCCACGCGGGGGCAGATGCCGTTGCTCAGCACCGCAGCAGTGGTGCCGGGGGTGCCCAGGGGCTTGAGTACTGCGGCGTCGGCGGGTCCGTCGGCGTGGGGGCCGACATAGGGCCTCACCACAGTGCCGCCGCGTACCTCGTGGTCGAATCGACGGACGATGTCTTCCTTGGAGGCCACATCGGGGTGAGCGAGCAGGCCGAGCACGGTGGCGGCATCGATCTCAGGGGTCGTGACCGCTACCGGAGCGGGGTCGACCCAGACTCCGACCATCTCTCTGCGGGGCAGGCCGTCGTGAAGGAATGCCATCGGCATGTCGACCACCGACGTGTCTCCATGGCGAACCACCAGCCTTTCAGACCCGGTGAAGGTTCCGAGGTCTGTCGGCTCCACGTCCCACGACTCGCAGAGCGACGCCAGCTCGGTCAGCTTGTCGGGACTCACCGCGATCACCACTCGCTCCTGGGCCTCGGAGAGCCAGATCTCCCAAGGTTGGAGGCCGGGATACTTGAGGGGCACCACGGCAAGATCGACTTCCACCCCGAGGTCCTCGCCCATCTCCCCCACCGCGGAGGAAAGACCGCCCGCCCCACAATCGGTGATCGCGTTGTAGAGCTTCGTGTCGCGTGCGAGTTCGATCACCTCGATGACTCCCTTCTCGGTGATCGGGTCGCCGATCTGCACCGCAGAACCCACCGTGTCGACCGTCGACGCATCCATCCCCGCCGACGAGAAGGTGGCGCCATGGATACCATCGCGCCCCACCCGCCCACCGAGGGAGATGATGTGGTCGCCCACCAGGGGCTGGGTGGGATGTGAGCCATGGGGCAGCAGGCCGAGGGCTCCGCAGTAGACGAGGGGGTTCGCCACATATCCCTTGTCGTAAATGACTGTGCCGTTGACAGTGGGCAGGCCGAGCTTGTTTCCGTAATCGCCGACCCCCGCGATGACGCCCTCGCGGATCCGGCGTGGATGGAGAACTCCCTCCGGAAGTTCGTCGTCGGGTAGGTCGGTGGGGCCGAAGCAGAGCACGTCGGTGCAGGCGATCGGCCGGGCCGACACGCCGATCACATCACGCACCACGCCGCCCACGCCGGTGTTCGCGCCGCCGAACGGCTCCAAGGCCGAGGGATGATTGTGGGTCTCGACCTTGAAGGCAAGGTCGTATTCATCGTCGAAGGCGATGATTCCGGCATCATCGACGAAGGCCGACCGGAGCCACCATGGGTCGAGTTCCTCGGTGACGTCCCTCAGCGCCGGGAGCAGGCCGTCGTGCTCGCTGAGGGTGACCGTACCGTCCGACGCCGTGTGGGTGAGTTGGATATTGGCCCTGAAGGTCTTGTGCACGCAGTGCTCCGACCATGTCTGGGCGAGAGTCTCGAGCTCTGCATCGGTAGGAGCACGCCTCTCAGCCACGAAATGGGCCTGGATGGCGCGCATCTCAGCGAGGTCGAGCGACAACACCCGCTGCTTGCTCAGGGCAAGCAGTTCGGAGTCGGACAGCTCCTCCAACTCCAGGTCGTCGACATGCACATGGGCCTCCGCCGCCCCTGCGAACTCCGGTGGTAGCTCACCCTCCAACGCGTGTTCGATGGTGTCGTTGGCCAGCAGTCGACGGGTGAGCACGGCCACATCGTTGTCGTCGAGGTGGCCCACCAGGTCGTAGCGACGGGCAGTGGCCACCCGCACCGGCGGAAGCCCCAGTAGACGGGCCGCCTGTTCGAGCTCCCGAGCGTCGGAGTCGGTGACGCCGGGCATGGGGGCCACCTCCACCGCTCGCCCCTCAGCCTGGGGATGCAAACCGATCTTCACCGTGTCGACCACCGGATCCACGAGGACCTCCGAGCACAGTCGCTCCACGTCGTCATCGCTCAGATCACCATCGACATGGTGCACCCGGGTGACGGTGCATCTCGACAATCCCGACACTCCCACCAGCGGCGCCCCGGCCACCACCCTGGCCCCTTCGGGGTCGTCAATGGCCGTTACATCGATTCGCAGCGTCACGTGGGCTGAAACTAGACGCGCACCACGGGTCGGGCGCGCATCGGGAGGTCAGCCCTTGCTACGCAGCTTCGGATCGAGGGCGTCGCGTAAGCCATCACCGATGAAGTTGACGCTCATCACCGTGACCGAGATCATCACGCCGGGCCAGATCACCCGGGCCGGGTTGATGCTGAGGTAGTCCTTGGCGTTGCTGAGCAGGATCCCCCAGGTGGGGAACGTCGCGGGGAAACCCAGGCCCAGGAACGACAGCGCCGACTCGGTGATGATCGCGGTGGCAGTGCCGAGCGATGCAGCCACGATCACGGGGCTGAGAACGTTGGGGAGAATGTGGCGCGACAGGATACGCCGGGGGCGCGTACCGATACTGCGGGCCGCGAGAACAAATTCCTCTTCCTTGATGGCCAACACGTCGGCTCTCACCACACGGGCCGTCTGCATCCAACTCGTGGCGCCGATGATCACCACGACCAACACGAAGATTCCCATGCTTTCTCCGAGGCGCTCCCGTAGCGGCTCACGGAAGAGCACCACGGTGACGAGCAGGAGGGGCAGGATCGGCAGGGCGAGGAAAAGATCGGTGAAGCGCATCAGGGGACCGTCGAGGCGACGGAAGTAGCCGGCGAGCAGGCCGATGAACGTGCCGAGGAAGAGGCCGACGAACATAGCGGCGAAGCCCACCGAGAGCGAGATCCGCCCCCCTATGAGGACCCGGGCCATGACGTCTCGGCCGAGGTTGTCGGTGCCCATCGGGTGGCCCCACGAGGGAGTCTGGTTGGCGATGGCGGTGTCGATCTCGAACGGGTCGATCGGGTAGAAGAAGGGTCCGATGTAGCTGCCGAGCATGATCACGGTGAGCAGGAACAAACCGATGAGGGCGCCCTTGTGGCGGCGGAACTGGCGCCACACGTCGGCCCGAAGCGAGCGGTGGCGGCCGCCGAACTCCGCGAGAGCGCCGCCGCTCACCGGTTCGACTTCACCGGGCTGATTGGTCATCGTCATGGCTGGGGCTCCGGTTGGCTCAGTCGTAGCGAATTCGTGGATCCAGCAAGCCGTACAGAACATCGGCAAGCAGATTGAACACCACGGTGAGTACGGCGAAGATGAAAGTGAGGGTCTGCACCATCGGAATGTCGTTCTGGCCGATCGAAATGATCAGCAGCTGGCCGAGTCCGTTGATGCGGAAGATGGTTTCGGTGATGATGGCGCCGGCGAAGATGCCGGGCACCGACAGAGCGATCAGGGTGACCACGGGAATCATGCTGTTGCGCATGACGTGGCGGACGACGACACGACGCTCCGAGAGACCCTTCGAGCGTGCCGTACGAACGTATTCCTGGTTGAGGTTGTCGAGGGTGGAGGCGCGCGTGAATCTGCTCATGGCTGCCGCGTTGAACAAGGTGAGCACGGTGACCGGCATCAGGAGCTGCTTCACCTGGAACCAGATGCTGCTCAAGCTCGTGAACTGCACATCGTGGGTAGTGGTGTAGAACGACGGGAACCAGCTGAGCCACACGCTGAACACCATGATGGCGAGAAGGCCGGTGAAGAAGACCGGCAGCGAGTAGCCCACCATGGTGACCACGGTGCCGACATTGTCGAAGGTGGAGTACTGCTTGTAGGCCGAGTAGACACCGATCGGGATGGCGATCAGGGTGCCGATCACGAAAGCGAGTCCCATGACCCAGAGGGTCTGGGGGAGACGCTCGGTGATGATGTCCATGGCCGGGGCCCGTGAAGACCATGAGATGATTCGGGCCCGGTCGTCGCAGTCGCCGATACAGACGCCGAAGACGGAATCGAGATAATGGAGGGGCTCGTTGATGAACATGAGCTCAGCCCACTTGGTCCACTTGATGAGGAACGGGTCGCTGAGTCCGAGACTCTCCCTGATCTGTTCACGTACCTCGGCGGGGATCGTGAGCGGGAGCTGGCCGGTGGGGTCTCCGGGAGCCAGGTCGAGGATCGCGAAGATGATCATACTGATCACCAACAAGGTTGGTATGGCGAACAGTGTGCGCCTTATGACGTATCGCCCCATCGATGCTCCCTCCCGGCATGAATGCGGGAGTGTGTCGCACCGAATAGGTGCGACACACTCCCATTACAAGATGACTTCGCCAGCGTTAGCTAGCGCGTGTCCAGTCTTCAATGTTGTAGAACTCGCTGTCCCAACCATTGAGTTCGCCGGTGTTCTCGATGTCGTTGGCGAAGGCGGAAACGTTGCCTCGCAGGATCAAGGGGATGATTGCGCCGGACTCCGCCGAAACGATGTCGTTCAGCTGGATCACCAAAGCGTCGCGGTTCGGGTCGTCGAGTGGCGTGCCGGCCAGTTCGTCCCAAAGTGCGTCGAATTCGGTGCTGGCGATACGCGGGATGTTGCCGCCGCCCCAGTTGTTGGTGGACTCGGGGATCTCGTCGATCCGGAAGCCGCTCAAGTAACCCTGGGCGTCGGGACCCGATGCACCGTTGGTGAACATCTCGATGTCGGTGAAGAAGCTCCAGATGTTTACTGGGGCCGCACCGGTGCCGTCGAAGAACAGGCTTGCATCTTCATTGCGCATGTTCACATCAATGCCGATGTCTGACCAGTAGTCCTCGATGAGGGCCTGGTTGGACTGGCGCACACCGTTGGTTGAGGTGACGTAGTCCCAGGCGAGCGGGGTGCCGTCGGGCAACTCGCGAACGCCATCGCCATCAGTGTCAACGTACCCGAGATCCTCATCGAGGATGCGGTTGGCCTCATCAACGTCCTGCACGAGGCACCAGTCGTTGTTGGTCGACGTCTGCGCACCCACGTTCCAGAAGTTGCAGGTCGGGGACCCATTGGATCCGTAGCCGACTGCCACCAACTCATCACGGTTGATCGCCAACGAAAGGGCACGGGCCAACTCGGTGTTCTCGAAGAAGAACGGGTTGGGGTTGGTGCCGCCTGCGTAGTCCGAAGGAGGAGTGCCGTTGGGGTCGGTCTGGTTGAGGTTGATGTGCTCAACGTTGGTGGCGAAGGCCACCACAACACGACCATTACCAGCAGCTTCCATCGGGCCGAGGAGTTCCGGGGCCACCTGGAGGTTCCATCCGTAGTCGGCTTCGCCGATCTCGAGGACCGAACGAGCCGAGGCCTCGGCATCGCCGCCGCCCTTGATCTCGACGGTACCGAAGAAGGGCTTACCGTCGGAGGCTCCGCGGTAGTTCGGGTTCATCTCGTAGAGCACCGTGTCTTCAGGACGAAGCTCGGTGACCATGTAGGGACCAGTGCCGACCGGAGCGAAGTTCTCATCGGTGCAAGACTTGGCCGCGTCACCCTGGCAGGCGCCGAACTGGGCCCGCTGGATGATCGGCTGGGTCTGGCTGACGAAGGTGTCGAACGGCCAGGGCTGAGGAGCGACGAAGGTGATCGTCACGGTGAGGTCATCAACTGCAACCACGGAGTCGACAGTGGTGAAGTCGCCGGAGCAACCGGTGAGCTCATCGCTGCAGTACTCCCAGCTGAACACCACGTCGTCGGCGGTGAGAGGGGTACCGTCAGACCACAGGACGCCCTCTTGCAGGGTCCAAGTGATCTGAGTCAGGTCGTCGGAGATACCACCGTTTGCCGCGGTGGGGATCTCCGCAGCCAGGGCAGGGATCAACGAACCGTCGGGGGCGTACTCAGCCAAAGGCTCGAGCACGAGGGACCCCGCGTGGAGGTCCTTGGTGCCGGTGGACAGGTAGGCGTTGGCCTGTGAAGGTGCCTGCCACTGCAGGAGCAGCAGGTGTCCACCCTGGCCAGCCGTCGATGCGGCGGCGTCGTCACCGTCGTCACCATCGTCGCCGTCGTCACCGTCGTCACCGTCGTCACCGTCGTCGCCGGCGTCATCGCCGTCGTCTCCAGTGTCGTCGCCGGCGTCGTCACCGGCGGATGTGTCGCCAGCATCGCTGTCGTCGTCGCCGCACGCTGCGGCGAAGAGCGTAAACACTGCAAGCAGCGCTAATAGTTTCAACTTCATACTCTGGGTTCTCCCTCCTAGGTCGGTCTATTGACCGATGGGGCCGTCATGTTAGGGGTTGATTAACGGCTTTGCTAGTTACCCCGCCCGCGCGGACGGATCGCCAACCCTTTGGTCGCTGGTTTTGGTGCCGTTGGACTGTCACCAGCCGGGTGTGTCAGCGAAATGACAGGACACCCAGTGGCCAGGCTCGATTTCTCGCCACTCGGGCACATCTTGTGAACAGCGTTCCTGGGCCACCGGGCAGCGGGTGTTGAAGCGACAGCCAGGCGGCGGGTTGCTGGGACTGGGAATATCGCCTTCGAGAATCACTCGAGGCCGAACCGCCTCCACCACCGGGTCGGGAACAGGCACCGATGAATGCAGGGCGCGGGTGTAAGGGTGCTTCGGGTCGTCGTAGAGCTCCTCGACCGGCGCGAGCTCCACCAAGGTGCCGAGGTACATCACCGCCACGCGGTCGGCGATGTGGCGAACCATGCTCAGATCGTGGGAGATGAAGAGGTAGCTCAGCTCCAGTGAGTTCTGGAGATCCTGGAGCAGGTTGACGACCTGGGACTGGATCGACACGTCGAGAGCGGCGATCGGCTCATCGCACACGATGAACTCGGGGTTGAGCGCAATGGCCCGAGCGATACCGATCCGTTGGCGTTGGCCGCCGGAAAACTCATGGGGGTAACGATTGGCGTGGCTGGGATCGAGCCCCACCAGGGTCAGCAGTTCCTCGATCCTTTCCTGGCGTTCCCTGCCCTTGGAAGCCTTGTGCTCGAGCAGGGGTTCTCCGATGATCGACGCCACCGTCATCCTCGGGTTGAGCGAGGCGTGGGGATTCTGGAACACCATCTGCATGCGAGGGCGCAGCTTGCGCACCTGTTGTGTGGACAGGCCGGTGATGTCCTGGCCGTCGAAGGCGACGGTGCCGTCGGTGACCTCCTCGAGCTTCAGAATCGCCCGACCGGCCGTCGACTTGCCCGAACCGCTCTCGCCGACCAGACCGAGTGTCTCTCCCCGGTAGATGTCGAAGCTCACGCCGTCGACGGCGCGGACCGATCCGATCTGTCTGCGAAAAACGCCCTTCATGATGGGGAAGTACTTCTTCAAGTTGGTGACCCTGACCAGTGGTCGTTCTTCGGATCCGGCCGGGTCGTCGGCTTCCTTCGTGAACTCAGCCACCATTGCGAGCCTCCCCCTTGTGGGTGTCCCACCAACACGCAACGCGATGTTCGGGCGCGGCCTCAGTGAGCTTCGGAACTTCCTTGATGCAGCGCTCGTGAACGAAAGGACAACGCGGGGCGAACGAGCAACCGGTCGGGGCGACGTGCATCGTGGGTGGTTGGCCCTCGATGCTGTGCAGTTCCTGGCCCCTCTGGTCGAGCCTCGGCAGAGACTGCAGCAGGCCCTGGGTGTAGGGGTGTTCGGGCCGCCCGTACAGATCTCTCACTGGTGCCTCTTCGACGATCTGGCCGCCATACATGACCAAGACCCTGTCGGCGAGTCCGGCGATCACCCCGAGGTCATGGGTGATCCAGATCACCGCTGTGTCGAGCTTTTCACGCAGGTCTCTGACGATCTCGATTATCTGCGCCTGCACCGTGACATCGAGGGCCGTCGTGGGCTCGTCGGCGATGATCACCTTGGGCGAACATGCGAGCGCTATCGCGATCATCACCCTTTGGCGCATACCGCCGGAGAGTTCGTGGGGGAAGTTCGTCACCCGCTGATCGGCGTCGGGTATTCCCACCATCGTGAGCAGTTCGGTGGACCTTGCGCGTGCTTCCTTGGAATTCATGTCCTTGTGGAGCCGCAGTGATTCCTCGATCTGGCGACCCACGGTGAACACGGGGTTGAGTGAGGTCATCGGGTCCTGGAAAATGAAGCCGATCTTTCCGCCGCGAACCTTGCGGAGTTCATCGCCGTTGATACTGAGGAGGTCCTGGTCGTCGAACATGGCGGTGCCGTCGGTGATCTCGCCCGGGGGCATGGGGATCAGGCGAAGCAGCGACATCATGGTGACGCTCTTACCCGAGCCGCTCTCGCCCACGACGCCGAGAAACTCGCCCGGGTTCAGGCTGAAACTCACATCGTTGACTGCGTGGACGATGCCGTCTTGAGTATGGAATTTCGTCGTCAGACCCGAGACGTCGAGGATGGGTCGGTCCGTCATCAAAGTGATTCCACCCCTGGTGTGAACTCCAACATGGCTGCGCAGCCTAGCCGCGTGATTCGCCATGAGGTAGACGAGCCTTCTGAGGGCCCCTCGCCCTCGCTAGCCTCGGTCCGATGAGTCGGGACCTGGTGGAGCGAAGGCGGGCATCGGTGCCGCCCATCCGGTACCCCGAAGAGTTGCCCATCACCGCGCGCCGCGATGAGCTGCTGAGAACGATCCGCGACAACCAGGTAGTAGTGGTGGCGGGCGAGACCGGCTCGGGCAAGAGCACCCAGATCCCCAAACTGTGTCTCGAATTGGGTCGCGGTGTGGAGGGTTTGATCGGCCACACTCAGCCCCGTCGCATCGCGGCGCGATCGATCGCGGAGCGGGTGGCCAGCGAGATCGGCACGACGGTGGGTGGACTCGTCGGCTACACGGTGAGGTTCACCGACGAGGTGAGCGATCAGACCCTCGTGAAGCTCATGACCGACGGGATCCTGCTGGCCGAGATGCAACGCGACCGCGAACTCCGTCGCTACGACACGATCATCATCGATGAAGCCCATGAGCGCAGCCTCAACATCGACTTCCTGCTCGGTTACCTCCGCCGACTGGTGGATCGTCGCCCCGACCTCAAGGTGATAATCACCTCCGCCACGATCGACACGGCTCGCTTCGCTGCTCACTTCTCCGATGCCCCGATCGTGGAGGTGGCAGGACGTACTCACCCGGTGGAGGTGCGCTATCACCCTCTCGGAGACCCCGACGATCCGGATGCTCCTGTTCTCGACCAGACCGAAGGCATAGGCCGCGCCGTCAAGGAGCTCCTCAGAGAACAACCCCACGATGTGCTGGTGTTCTTGTCGGGGGAACGCGAGATCCGCGATGCCGCCGACCATCTCGGCGACCTCAGATTGCCCGACCTCGAGGTGCTTCCGCTCTACGCCCGCCTCTCCCCTGCTGAACAGCAGAGAGTCTTCGCCCCGCACCGCGGCCGTCGGGTTGTGCTTGCCACCAATGTTGCCGAGACCTCGCTCACTGTTCCCGGCGTCCATTCGGTGGTCGATACCGGCACCGCCCGGATCTCACGATTCAATCGGCGAACCAAGGTGCAGCGCCTGCCCATCGAGGCTGTCTCGCAGGCTTCGGCCGACCAGCGGGCCGGCCGGTGCGGGCGGCTGGGCCCCGGCGTTTGTATCCGTCTGTATGCCGAGGACGACTTCCTCAACCGGCCCGAATTCACCGAACCCGAGATCCAGCGCACCAACCTCGCCTCGGTGATCCTTCAGATGGCATCCCTCGGCCTGGGCGATGTCGAGTCGTTCCCCTTTGTCGATCCCCCCGACCACAGGGCGATCCGCGATGGCATTCGCCTGCTCGAAGAGCTCGACGCGGTCGATCCGGCCATGGAGGGCACCCGCCGCTGGCTGACCCCGCTCGGCCGCCAGCTCGCGGCCATCCCCGTCGACCCTCGTCTCGGTCGGATGCTGCTCGAGGCCGACGACCATGGTTGTGTGGCCGAGCTTCTGGTGATCGTGTCGGGCCTGTCGATCCAAGACCCGCGGATCAGGCCTACTGGAGTGGGAAGTGGAGCGGCCCAGCAGAGAGCCGTGGAGTGCCACGCCCGCTACACCCATGAGGAATCCGACTTCCTTTCGTACCTCCAGTTGTGGAAGCACATCCGCGACGAACGCTCCGCTCGGTCGGGTAACGGCTTTCGTCGCATGTGCCGCGATGAGTACCTGCACTACCTACGGATTCGCGAGTGGCAAGATGTCCACGGCCAGTTGAGGCGGGTGGCGGCCGATCTGGGCCTGCGCCCCAACGACAACCCGGCCGACCCCGACTCGGTTCACCAGGCCCTCCTCGCCGGCCTGCTCTCCCACGTGGGATTCCTCGACTCTGAGAGGCGCGACTACAGAGGCGCTCGCAATGCCCGCTTCGTGGTGGCGCCCGGAAGTGCCATGAAGAAGCGAACCCCGAAGTGGGTGATGGCCGGCGAGTTGGTGGAGACCAACCAGCTGAGAGGCCGGGTGGTCGCACCGGTGAATCCCCAATGGTTGGAGCGGTCGGCTTCGCACTTGCTGGCCTGGACCTACAGCGACCCCTGGTGGGATACCCAACGGGGCTCCGCCATGTGCGACGAGCGAGCGTCGCTCTACGGGCTTCCGGTGGTTCCGAACCGTGCGGTCAACGTTCACCGGGTCGAGCCCGGCCTGGCCCGCGATCTGTTCATCAGGCACGCCCTGGTCGAGGGTGACTGGGACACCCACCACCGCTTCGCGGTGCACAATGCAGAGCGGATGGCCGAGGTTGCCCAGCTTCAACATCGCCTGCGCCGCGACGACCTCCTGATCACCGACGAAGCCCTCGCCGAGCTCTACTCCTCGAGGCTGCCCGACGAGATCGTGTCGGTGCGGCATTTCGATCGATGGTGGCGCCAGCAACAGGGCCACGACCCTTCCCAACTCGACTTTCGCGTCGAAGACCTGATCGATCCGGCGCTCGGGTCGATCTCGGCCGACGATTTCCCCGAGTCCTGGAGCTACGGCGATCTGGATCTGGCACTGCACTACGAGCACGACGCAGCGAGTCTCACCGATGGTGTCAGCATCGACATTCCCCTCAATGCGGTGAGCCGTGTCGACTCCCGACGATTCGACTGGCTTGTTCCGGGTCTGCGTCGCGAGCTGGTCACCGAACTCCTGCGCACCCTTCCGAAACCCATCAGACGGCTCCTCGTGCCGATCCCTGCGACCGTCGACGCCCTTTTGCCCGGTCTCGAACCCGGCGGCGACAATCCTCTACTTGATCAACTCCGCGACGAGGTCGTGCGCCTGTCGGGCGAAGCGGTGCTCCGAACCGACTTCAGGCCCGAAGATCTCGACACTCATCTGCGTCCCCACTTCCGGATCGTTGACCGGGGCGAATCAATCGCCGAAGACGACGATCTCGACCTTCTGAAGCGCCACCTGCACGAGCAGGCGCGCGAGCTGCTCAAAGAGACCAGCCATGAGCTCGAAACCACCGGTCTCACGACGTGGACGATCGACGAGCTTCCCCGGGTGATCGAGTCGTCGGGTCTCGGCCAGGTCGTGCGCTCCTTTCCGTCGCTCGTCGACGAGGGCCAGGCGGTGGCAGTCCGACTGCTCGCCACCGAGGCAGAACAGCACGAAGCGATGTGGCTCGGCACCAGGCGGCTCCTTCTGCTCAACCGCCCGGCGGTGGGATCCATGCTGAGGTCCCTGCTCGACGACAAGGTGAAGTTCGCCATCATCGCGAGTCCGTACGGCTCCCCCGGTGCCTGGTTCGAGGACTGTCTCACGGCCGCCACCGACGAACTTCTCCATCGGTTCGGGGGCCCGGTTTGGAACACCGACTCGTTCAACCGCTTGCTCGGCTCATTTCGAGAGGCTCTACCCGAGTCGGTGCTCGAGGTTGCCAACTCCGCAATCGACGTGCTGGTGTCGGCCCGCCGCCTGAGCCGGCTGCTCAACGACACGAGTGCCCAACCCCTGCAGGAAGCGGTGGCCGACATGGGCGCCCAGCTCGACCGACTGGTGCACCCGGGATTCATCGCCGGGGTGGGTGCCCATCGCCTCGCCGATGTCGACCGCTACCTACGCGCCGCACTGTGGCGCGGTGAACGCCTGGCATCGTCGGTCGCCCGCGACCGCGACCGGATGACGAATGTTCGGCCGCTGGAGGCGTTTCACGACCGACTCGCCGACGTCCACGGTTGGACGCCCCGACTCGAGGAGCTCAGTTGGCAGCTCCAGGAGTTGAGGGTGAGTCTCTTCGCCCAACCGGTCGGGGCCAAGGGAACAGTGAGCGTGAAGCGGCTCCGGGAGGCTATCGAGGACACTGAACGCGCTCTCGGCTGACCGGCAGCAGGCGCCCTTCACGAAATGTCCACCACCAGCGCTTCGAGGGTGATGCTCTCGAGTTCATCGACCCCGGCCGCGATCGCCTCCACCGCCGTCTTCCAGGTGCGCCACGCTCCCCCGTTGTCTGGGACGATTCCTTCGAGGGCGACGACCAGCCCCATCACCTGGGCGGGGCGGGCCAGATCGAGACGGCCTCGCCTCATGGTGCCGTCCACTTCCGAGCCCGACCCGGTGAACCAGGAACCGGGGCCGGTCACACGCTCAACCACCAAGCGCAACTCGATCAGATCATCGGGTCCCGACACGATCACCGGACCGCGGGCCGCCGTAACCTCCTCGATGGTGGCGGCAGGCCGGAGGTCGGTGGCACCGAACTCGGCCACCAACGCGCCGACGGGATCGGCTCGACCGACGAGTTGGGTGTAGGCGCGTCGAGCGCGAGCCCAGTCGGCGCTGGTACTCAGGCGGCCTTCTCCAGGATGTGGATGCCGCACGCCGAACCGAGTCCGATCACATGGGCAAGGCCGACCTTGGCCCCATTTATCTGGCGATCGCCGGCCTCGCCGCGCAGGTGTGTGGTGACCTCGAATATGTTGGCCACTCCGGTTGCGCCGATGGGGTGACCTTTGGAGATGAGGCCCCCGGACACGTTGACCGGAGTGCGACCGTCGCGAAACGGTGCGCCCGAGTCGATGAAATCTCCGGCGCCGCCACGTTCACACAGGCCGAGGTTGTCGTAGTGGATCAACTCCGCGGTGGCGAAGCAGTCGTGAAGTTCGACCAGGTCAAGATCCTCGGGAGCTACCCCGGCCTTCTCGTAGGCCTGGGCGGCGGCGTTGCGAGTGAGGGTGTTGACATCGGGCTGAACCTGGCTCGCTTCGGTGTACGGGTCGGAGGTGAGCACGGAGGCGGAGATCTTCACCGCCCTCTTCTGCACCCTTCTCGGCATGCTCTTGAGGCGCTCCCCCGACACCAGCACCGCGGCCGCTGCGCCGTCGCCGGTGGGACAGCACATCAGGAGGGTGTTGGGGTAGCTCATGGTGGGGGCTCCCATGATCTCCTCCATGGAGAAATCCTTGCGGTACTGGGCGAGGGGATTGAGCGTGGAGTGGAGGTGGTTCTTGTAGGCGACTCTGGCGAACTGTTCGAAGTCGACTCCGCTGTGGTCGTGGGCGTACTCCATGCCGGCCTGGGCGAAGACACCCGGCATGCCCTCGGTGCCGAGATAGCCGTCGATGCCCGTAACGGCGCCGTATCGCCCTCCCGGCTCGAACACCTTCTTCTCCTTTTTCGAGCCCGCCCCACCTAGTAGACCCATCTTGCCCATCTGCTCCACTCCCACCGCGATGCCCATGTCGGCTTCGCCGGCCGATATGTGGAGAAAGACGGTGCGGATCGCGGTGGCACCGGTGGCACATGCATTGGTGACGTTGTAGGCGGGGATGCCGGTCTGGCCGATCTGTTTCTGGATCCTCTGGGCCATCCCACCCTGGCCGAGCAGGCAGCCCGCGGCGAGAACATCCATGTCGTGGATGGTGACGCCACCGTCTTGGAGCGCGGCGATGGCACTCGTGGAGGCGAGGTCGACGGAGTCCTTGTCGGGGTAGCGCCCGAACCTGGTCATGTGGGTGCCGAGCACCCAGATCGAGTCGTCGGCGATATTGGGTTTCGGGGATTTCTTCGCGGCCATGGTTCTACCTTTCGCGGAGTTGCCGATCACGATGGTTCGTAGCCGAAGGCGATTGCCTCGGTGCCATCGTCGTCGGTGCCGATCGGATAGGTGGTGAGCTTCACCGACATGCCGAGCGACACGGCTTCGGGGGTGGCATCACAGTTGACGATGTTGGACCGCACGGTGGTGCCGTCGATGGTTTCGACGACCGCCGACACATAAGGGGCCGGGATCCCCGGAGCCGCCCGGTGCACGATGCTGAAGGCCTTCACGTGTCCGGAGTTCTTCACTCGAGCGTTACGAAACTCCTGCTTGCCGCAACTGGCGCAGGCCACCCGCCGGTCGAAGAACCGGGCCCCGCAGCTGGTGCATTCGTGGGCCCTCAGGTAGGGGCGCGCCCCGATGCGTAGGTAGTCGACGAGGGGAACCTGGGCTGAGGGCGTCGGGCTCACCATGGGCTTCTCCGGCTCGTGGGGGAACGAGGCCCCACCGTAGTCAGGCCTCTATGGGGACGCACGCTCACGCCTCGAGCCTTGCCAGGCGCCGCGGTGCACGATCGCCTCGAGTGTCGGACGCTCACGATTCGCCGACCCCGATCGGCGATGAGGTGCAGGGTGACCGATGGCGATCGCGCCGAGGGCCCGGAGATCACCGGGCACCGCGAACTCCTCACGCACCGCGGCCTCGTGATCGAACAGACCGAAGAGCAAGGCGCCGAGCCCTTCGGCCTCGACACCGAGGAGCAGCAGCATCGCGGCTGCTCCTCCGTCGACGAACCAGTACGGCACCGCCCAAGCCTCCGGACCCGCCCCGAGGCCAGTGTGGGCCTTGTCGCCTTCGGCGTAGCGGCTCACATAGGCCGTGGGGTCGAGCCATGGCACGACCAGCACCGGAGCGTTCAGAAGCTCGGGCCAGGGGAATGAGGAGCGACGCGGCTCCGGAAGGGTGACGTCCCAGTACCGGGCGGTCTGGGCCGGCCCTTCGAGCACGAGGAACTCCATTGCGGCCGTGTTTCCCGCCGATGGGCCGTGGCGTGCGAGTGTGAGGAGCCGATCGATCACATCGCCGGCCACCGGCGCGTCGGTGAAAGCACGCGTCATCCGCCGTCGGCGGGCTAGGTCTGAAATGTCCGTCACCGACCCGCTCCCGCGGGATCGACTCAGAGCAGCTTCTCGAGGTCCTCGGCCATAGCCCAACCGAAAGCGATAAGGGTGTCGCCCTTGGGCTTGTCGAGATCGTCGAACTGGGCGGCAACGTCGGCCGAGATCTTCTCGGGCTTCCCGCTGCAGTGATCGAAGACGACGGCCTGGTTACCGTCGCCACGAACGGTGAACACGCGGTCTTCATAGACGCTCGCGCCGATTCCAAAGCGCTTGGCGAGCCGACGTCCCCAAGCCCGTTCCTCGCCCGATGCCTTGTGGTCGGGACGAGGCACGATGTCGTCGAGGGCCTTGTAGGCCTCGAATGCACCGGGGTCGTTGATCTGGGCACCCACCAGCACGTCCTCGTCGGGGAAGGCCAGAACCGAGCGCCTCATCTGATCGGTCATGATCGCCCGCAGTACGGTGTCGCGCTTGGTGTTGCGACAGACGTGACCCGCCCCGATCAAAACGCTGGGCGTGCCCCCGATGCGTTCGAGGGTGCAAAAGGAGAAGCCACGGACTTTGCCACCCTCGCTGGCGACGGTGCAGAGCACCCATGCCTCAGCCTGCTTCGACAACAGGCCCACTTCGAATGCATTGGGCGACTCCGCGCACAGATCGGCCATCTCGGCCAACTCGGCATCACTGAGGGCTGTGCAGTCCTTGGTCTCAACCTCGATCGCCATGCGCTGCAACATCCCCACGTACTCGCCCAATAAGACCAAACCAGTTTTCAGGGTTTCGACGCGAATCGCAACCTCAGATGCTCAGACGACGATGGAATCTGGACCGAGAAGCACTCTCAGCTCGGCCACGACCCCGTTTGCGTTGTCGACGGCGTAGTCGTCGGGAAGCCTCAAAACCTGGCGTTCGCTCAGGTGAAGCTCCACCGGCGAGTCGCCGGGATGGGCGGAGAGGATCGACTTGAGGTCTGCGATCCGGTCGTGATGTTGGTGCTCGGGGGCAAGACGTACCCGCACCGGCGAGTTGTCGGAGAGGTCTTCCACGATCTCGATGTCCTGAGCGAAAAGTTTCGGTAGATCGTCGCCGTTCTCGGTGCGTCCTCTGAGCAACACGATCGTGTCGTCGGCCAACTTCGGCCCGTGCTCTTGCATCGTGCGGGGAAACACCATCACCTCGACCGACCCCTCGAGGTCTTCGAGTTGGAACACAGCCATCAGATCTCCCTTGCGGGTCCACTTGCGTTGGAGGTTGGTGATCACTCCACCCACCTTCACGATCGCGCCGTCGGGAGTTTCGGCGAGATCGGCCACCGAGCAGTCGGCCCTGCGCCGCACATGAGCTTCGAAGCCGAGCAGCGGGTGATCAGAGATGTACAGCCCGAGCATCTCCTTTTCGTGGGCGAGCTTGGGCATCTTGTCGAACTCGACTTCGGGCACCGCGGGGCGCTCGTCGAACGTGGGCCCCTCCTCGAGCGCGCCGAACAGCGACTGAACCCCCATGTCGTGTTCGCGACGGCGTTGGACGGTGAGGTCGATTGTCTGTTCGTAGACCTGCAACAGTCCCTTGCGGGGATGGCCGAGAGAGTCGAACGCGCCCCCCTTTATGAGTGACTCGATGGTTCGCTTGTTGAGGGCCTCGAGGTCGACCCGTTCAACGAAGTCGACGAACGACTCGAAGTCTCCTCCGGCATCGCGCGCCTCGATCACCTTGTCGACGAATCCACCGCCCACGTTTCGTATCGCTGAAAGACCGAAGACGATGTGGCCCGGCGATGCGGCAGCAGGGTCGAGATCAGGAACGGGGGTGAAGTCAGATGCCGACCGGTTGATGTCAGGCACCTCGACCTCGATACCCATGAGGCGACACTCGTTGAGGTAGACCGCCGCTGATTCGAGCTTGCTCTTGACGCTGGTGAGAAGGGCCGACAGATACTCGACGGGATAGTTGGCCTTGAGGTAGGCGATCTGGTACGCCACGTAGCCATAGCCGTAGGAGTGACTCTTGTTGAACGCGTAGTCGGCGAACTGGGCGATGATCTCGAACATCTCCACGGCTAGGGAGTCCTCGTAGCCGTTGGCCACGACGCCCGCGCAGAACTTCTCTCGCTCCTTCTCCATCGCCTCGCGGATCTTCTTGCCCATCGCCTTTCGGAGGGAATCGGCTTCGGCGAGGGAGTAACCCGCAAACTTCTGCGCCATCCGCATGACGCTCTCCTGATAGATCATCAGCCCGTAGGTGTCGCCGAGCAACTCCTCGGCGTCGGGATGGATGAACTCCACGGGCTTGCGGCCGTTTTTGCGATCGGCGTAGTCGTTGTGCATGTTGGCCGCCATCGGACCGGGCCGGTAGAGGGCCACCAGGGCCGCGACATCATCGAACGAGGTGGGAGCCAGCGAGCGGATCAGGGCCCGCATCGGGCTCGACTCGAGTTGGAACACACCTATGGTGTCGCCTCGCCCGAGCAGCTCGAAGGTGTTGGCGTCGTCGAGAGGCACCGCATCGATGTCGACGTCCTCGCCTCGGGTGTGTTGGATCAACTCGAGGCAGTCGGAGATCACGTCGAGGTTTCGCAGGCCGAGGAAATCCATCTTGAGCAGGCCGAGGTCTTCCACCCCGTGCATCTCGTATTGGGTGACTACCGGAGCCTCGTCGATGGTCTTGCCCTGCTCAGGCTTGCGCTGGATCGGTAGGTACTCGGTGAGGGGCTCGTTGGTGATCACCACCGCGGCGGCGTGGATGCCGTCCTGGCGACGCATTCCTTCGAGGCCCTTGGCCACCTCCACCACCCGGGCGATGTCGCCGTCGGAGGCAACCATGTCGCGCAGTTCGCCCGCCGACTTGTAGCCATCTGCGTACTTCGGGTGCTCCTCGAAACAGTATTTGAGTGGGGTGTCGCGACCCATGATGAGCGGTGGCATGGCCTTGGCGACCTTGTCGCCAACCGCGTAGGGGTAACCCAGCACCCTGGCGGCGTCGCGCACCGCAGCCCGAGCCTTGATCTGGGAGAAGGTCACGATCTGGGCGACGTTGTCGCGGCCGTAGCGCTCGGCCGCGTAGCGGATCATCTCATCGCGGTGCCGAGTGTCGAAGTCCATGTCGATGTCGGGCATCGACAGGCGCGATGGATTGAGGAAGCGTTCGAACAGGAGATCGTATTTGATCGGGTCGAGGTCGGTGATCCACAAGCAGTAGGCCACCGCGCACCCAGCCGCTGACCCCCGGCCCGGGCCGACTCGGATATCTCTGTCGCGGGCGTACTTGATCAGGTCCCAGGTGATGAGGAAGTAGGCCGAGAACCCCATGTTGTCGATCACACCGAGCTCATAGTCGAGACGTTCGACAACCGCCGCGGGAAGCTGCTCACCCCACCTCGATTCGGCTCCTTTCAAGGTGAGGTGTCGGAGGTAATCGGTGTCGCTGGTGAATCCGTCGGGGAGGGGGAACTCGGGAAGCTGGGGGTTGCCGAACTCGATCGTGACGTCGGCTCGCTCAGCAATCCAGAGCGAGTTGTCGCAGGCTTCTGGAACCTCGCTGAACAGGCGCCGCATCTCGCCGGCACTCTTCAGGTAGTGACCGTCGCCGTGGAACTTGAAGCGGTCGGTGTCGGACAGCAGCGACCCGGTCTGTACGCACAGCAGAGCATCGTGGGCTTCGGCGTCGTGCTGGTGGGTGTAGTGGCTGTCGTTGGTGGCGAGGATCGGGGCCTGGATCTTCCTCGCGATCTCGAGGAGCTGGGGGTTGGTGCGCCTCTGTTCGGCAATCCCCTGGTCCTGTAGCTCGATGAAAAAATTGTCGCGCCCGAAGATGTCCTGAAACCGGGCTGCATGTTCGAGCGCCGCCTGCTCCTGGCCCTGCAGTAGCGACTGGAGGACATGTCCGCCCAGACAACCCGAAGTGGCAATGAGTCCTTTGGCGTGTTCTTCCATGAGTTCGAAGTCGGCGCGGGGCTTGTAGTGGAAGCCCTCGAGGAAGGCGCGGCTCGATATCTGGATGAGATTGCGGTAGCCCACATTGCTTTCTGCCATCAAGATCGCGTGGTAGTAGAGCTTCCTCCCCCCGCCGGTATCGCCCCCCGAGTCGTCGGTGCGGCCCCTCCGGCTGGGGCGCTCGTGCCGGGATTCGTGGGCCAGATAGATCTCGGTGCCGATGATCGGCTTGATCCCGACCTCGTTGCAGCCCCGGTAGAAGTCGAGAACGCCGTACATGTTGCCGTGGTCGGTTATGGCGAGGGCCGGCTGACCGTCGCTCGCCGCGGCCGCGACCACCTCATCGACGCGCGACGCACCGTCGAGCATCGAGTACTCGGTGTGGACGTGGAGATGGGCGAACGAGTCCCCCACGGGGTTTCCTCAGGCTCTGTTGGGAATGAAAACTGCCGACCACGGGCGCTTGTGGATGGCCTGTGGACGCTGTGTGGACAAATCACACAGGTGTCATTTCGAAGATACCCGGCTCGACGACGGTTCGTCCAGAGCAGTTCAGAGATAGGTGCCCGGTCGCTCGTCGGGGGCCACCACTTCGCCGGTTGGCGGACCCGGGTTGCCAGGACCGATCTGGCCTCGCATCGCTTCGAGCTGGTGCTGGGCGGCCATCTGCTGGGCAAACAACATCGCCTGCATCCCCTGCACGAGTCCTTCCAGCCAGCCCACGAGCTGGGCCTTTGCTATTTGTAATTCAGGCGCCGTCGGCGTATCGCCTCCGGAGAACGGCAAGGCGAGCCGGCCGAGCTCGTCGCGCAAATCTGGAGACAGAGCAGACCCCAACTCCTCGACCGACGTCTCGTATATGTCGCGCAGACGCTCACGGCTGGGCTCGTCGAGTTCGGTGGAGCGCAACTCCTCCAGGAGCTGCTTCATCATGGTGCCGATCCGCATGACCTTGGCGGGATGATCGACCGTCTCGTCGACATCGTCGCCGCTGTCCGGCGCGTCGACCACCTCTACCGGCGGTCGCTCGATGGCGCTGTCGGTCGCATTATCAGGGGGATTGGTCAACAGGGTTCCTCATGGGTGGATGATCGAGATGATCTGGATGATCGTCTTCAAGAATGGAAAGACAGGAGAGGCACCAACATTTCCTCGGGCGTAAGGGATCCGTGGCGACCGACGAGCTTAGTGCGGTTGGACTCGGCGGGATCCACGAACCACCAGTGGTCGCGTGCAACGAGGGCGACATCACCGAGGCGCGAGCGCGCCACATCGGTAACTTCGGACCCGAACCAGCACT
Organism: Acidimicrobiales bacterium; assembly: GCA_029263215.1. GTDB lineage: Bacteria > Actinomycetota > Acidimicrobiia > Acidimicrobiales > Aldehydirespiratoraceae > OFTM10. Next base: position 33,794 of record JAJCXY010000038.1, on the reverse strand, counting down.
CGTCGAGCACCTGCTCGACCGACCGAACCCAGGCTCGGTCGCCGTGCTTGTCGGTGGCGGCCGCTAGTAGGTCCTTGGCGTAGCCGGACTCGGCGTGCAGCCAACGGAACCGTGCCTCGCCTGATTGGCGATCGATCATCGCGCTGACCGACGAATCAAGGCCCGTCTCGCCCGAACTGCAATCGACGGTCCCATGATCTGCGGTTACCACGAGAGCGGTGCCCCGCGGGAGCAACATCATCAGGTCGGCGATGAGCCGATCGATGGCCGCGAGCTCGGTATCGTAGTGCTCCCCGAACCCGTGGACATGGGAGATCTTGTCGATTCCGTCGTAGTAGGCGTAGACGAAGGGCTCTCCCGCCGCCACTGCCTTTCGTACCTGGACCGGAAGTGTCGGCAGGGTCCAGTAGCCGTGCTGGCGGGTATCGGCGAGGTGTGCTCGGGTGAACGGGGTGCGCATGAATGCGCCGTTCTGCACCACAACCGGACGCTCACCGAGAAAGGCTGGAATCGTCTGGAATTTCTCGGGAACGATTCGCTCCCGGGCATCGCCACGGGGGGTGCGCCAGGCCAGCATGTTGAGAGCCTCGCCCTCGACGTCGATGCGGTAGCCCACTATCCCGTGCTCACCGGGCGCTGTGCCGGTGGTGAGCGAGGTGAGCGCCGCCGCGGTGGTGGATGGCGCGACGGTGGTGATCGAGCCGCCCGCCATCGAGCTGAGCGTGGGGGCGAGACTCGCCCGCTCCTGGAGTTGGAGCCAGCCGAGCCCGTCGAGAACAAGCACGACCACACACGACGCGTCGACCACCTCCGCAGGCAACAACTGATCGTCGGCGCGGGGATCGAGGAGAGCGGGCATGAGGTCGGCTATACAGCCTCCTCCCCAGTTGGGTGTGATCGGCACAGGGCCCATGATCGGGACTCTAGCCAGCACCCGCCTCAGCTGGTGGCAGGTGTCACGCCAACTTCGCCCTAGAGTCGGCTCATGCGAGTGTCCACCCGTGGCGACTATGCGGCCCGCGCCCTTCTCTCACTCGCGCTCCACACCGAGGAGACGCCGACTTCGGTGAGGGAGATTGCCGAACGCACCGCACTCCCGCAGCCCTATCTCGAACAGATTCTCCTCGCCCTCAAGGGTGCCGGGATCGTCAGATCCAAACGCGGGGTGGGCGGCGGCTACGTACTGGCCCGAGAAGCGGCCGAGATTCGGCTGTCGGAGATCGTGCGGGCGGTCGACGGGCCGATCACCGCCGGCGACTTCGGCGATCCTCACACCGATGGCGCGTGTGACCATGAGGGTCAATGTGTGCTCCTGGCCATCTGGGGCGCGGCGGGCTCACACATGCGGGAATTCCTCGACTCCTACTCGCTGGCCGATATCGCCGGCATGTCACGCGGGCAAGGACCCTGGCCGACCGTCGATTCCACCTGAGTGCACCTCAGGCGGTGTCTTCGCCTATCTCACACCCAGCCAGGGTTTCCTCCAGATCGGCCGGCAAGGGTGAGACCGCAGCAACCGGATCGCCGCTGACCGGATGGCGGAACCGCAGCTCTCCGGCATGCAGGAATGGCCGGCCGGGATCGAGGCCCGGGCGACCACCGTCGTAGTCTCGATCGCCCACCACCGGATGCCCGATCGCCCTGAGATGCACTCGTATCTGGTGGGTGCGACCCGTTTCGAGGCGACACGTGAGCAGGGCCACCTGCCGGGGATGGTCGTAGCGCTCGTCGACGACGTAGTGGGTAACGGCCCGCCGCCCCTGATCGGTGACGGTCATTCGCGTGGGCTGACGGGCCGACCGGCCGATCGGAGCATCGATCGTGCCCGCATCGCTGTCGGGATGCCCCCAGGCGAGTGCTCGGTAGATTCGCTGGGGTTCATGTGCTGCCAGCTGCTCCACCAGGCCTGCGTGAGCAGCCGCCGTGCGCGCCACCACGAGCAGGCCCGACGTGCCGCGGTCGAGTCGGTGGACTATGCCGGGGCGATGGGGCTCGCCCACCTCGGCGATCTCGGGATACCGGTGGAGAAGACCATGCACCAGGGTGCCCTCGCCGTGGCCGGCTCCCGGGTGCACCACCAGGCCCGCGGGCTTGTCGATCACCACCAGCGAGTCGTCCTCGTAGGCAACCCCGAATTCGATCTCGGGATCAGGCGTGAGTCTCGGGTCGACGGGCTCAGGTAGCTCGACGGTGACAGTGTCGCCCGACACGACACGCCGAGAAGCACTGTCCACCACGGCCTCGTTCACCGACACGGCGCCCGAACCGATCAGCTTGGCCACCGCCGAGCGACTGAGATCAGCGAGCATTGCGACAGCTCGGTCGACCCGCTCGCCGTCGAGCCCGTCGGGAATCTCTTCCTCGAGTCGGTCGGTCATGGGCCTATCGGGAGCTAGAGGCGGCCGAGGCCGCCGACCTTGTACTCCACCCGCTGGGCGGCCCAGGGAATCGCCTTGAGGCGCTCCTGGGGGATCGCCAGCTGGGAGGTGACGCAGAGTCCGTAGGTGCCGGCCTCGATGCGATCCAAGGCGGCGTCGATTTGACCGACCGCCTCTCTGGCTTGAGCCGAGAGAGCGAGATCGCGTTCACGCTCCACCGCGAGGGTGTCGCCCTCGCCTGACTCTTCATCGAACTGGACATCGCCGGGCTCGCGCCCCTCGATGAGGGAGTCGGCCTCGGCCCGATACTCCTCGGCGGAGTGCAGATACTTGGCTCTCTCCTCGATGAGGCGGGCCTTCATCTCGTTGATGAACTTCTTCCCAAAGGGAGACTTGAGCTTCTTGGCGGCCTTCTTGGCGGCAGTCTTCTTGGCCGGCGCCTTCTTGGCCGGCGCCTTCTTGGCCGCAGTCTTCTTGGCCGGCGCCTTCTTGGCCGGCGCCTTCTTGGCCGCAGTCTTCTTGGCCGGCGCCTTCTTGGCCGCAGTCTTCTTGGCCGCAGTCTTCTTGGCCGGTGCCTTCTTGGCCGCAGTCTTCTTGGCCGCGGCCTTCTTGGCCACGGTCTTCTTGGCGGCAGACTTCTTCGCTGCCTTCTTCGCAGTCGCCATTTCGGCAGGTCCTCTCGGTCCGGCAACCGGACACGGCCCCGGTTAGGCCGGGGAGTTTACGGGTGTTGTACCCGAAAGACGCGAATCCGGGTCTGATACTGATTCGGCGAATCGACTGGCGACTCGAGGGTTCAGCGCCGCTTTCCGAACCAGGATCTCTCTGCGTCGTCCTCGTCCTGATCGAAGAAGGCCGACAGCGCATCATCACCGAGGACGACCTCGTCGTCACCGGCAACCGCTTCGCGAAGCTGGGCGAGGAAGGGATCGGCCTGCTCATGCGCAGCGGGCTCGCTGAACAACGATGCTTCATCGAGGGCCGGCATCGGCGCGGTTACGGGACCGGGGTCGACTGCGGCGGCAGTGGGCACCGACACCTCTGCGGGGTCGAGGTCGGAGGCCGTGATTAAGAGGGGTGGCGATGGCACCAACTCGGGGTCGGGACCGGGTTCGTCGCCGGCTCCATCGGGTGCCCCGTCGAACCCCGAATCGACCGGTGCGACCGTGAGGTCGATGAGCGAGTCGGGGGCAAACACCGGCTCGTCCCAAGCCGAGACGGGGGCGAGGTCGGAGGCAGTCTCAATCTCGTCGACCTCGTGCACATCGTCGACGAGATTGACCGCGGGCAGGACTTCCTCCACCAGCGGAAGATCTTCCTCCGTCACTACTTCCTCGGCTATCGCTTCGTCGTGTGCGAGTGTCGCTTCGTCGTCTGCGCCGACCGACGCTTCGATGGGAACCTCTTCCACGATGGCAGCCACTTCGTCGACCGCGATCACTTCCTCGATCTCGATCACTTCGTCGACGGTTGGCACTTCCTCGACCGCTATCTCCTCGGGAGCAGTAATCGATGCTTGGTCGGGTGCCGGTGAGGAGTCGGCAATGAGGTCGAGTTGGATCCCACTGGTGGCCGGAGCAGGCACGGTCCGGAACGACTCGGGTTGATCCAGCAGATCGGTGAGGATCGATATCGATGCGGCCAATACGTTGCGTTGTTCGAGCAGGTGGCGCTCGAGAATCTCGACGTCGTCGTTGAGGAAGCCTCGATACCGTTCGAACTCAGCTGTCTCCGCAGCCAGGCGATCACGCTCCGACGATGCCGCAGCCATGGCCATGGCCTCAGCGTCGGAGAGGATGCGACGCTTATCGGTTTCAGCTTCGGCCATCACCCGTGATGCGTGCTCATCGGCCTCCTTGGTGGTGGCCGATGCTTCTGCCTGGGCAACACGCAGGGAGGCCTGGGCCTCCGTCTCAGCGCCGGCCACGATGAACGCTGCCTCTTCTTTGGCCTCGGCCACCGCAGCGTCGGCGGTGCGCTGGGCCAGTATGAGGGTGCGGGTGAGGGTCGCCTCGGTCTCAGTGGAGCCACCGCCTTCGGCTGCTCGGGCCTCGGCCGCCTCGGCCCTTTGCTGCAGCTCGCTCAGTCGTCCTTGTACGAGTGCAGCGGCCTTGGCGACGCGGTCGACGTAGGCATCGACCTCGTCGGGGTCGTAGCCCCGAAATCGCTCGTGAAACTCGATGTCCTGGAACAGTGGGGAGAGCTCATCCATGGCGGAAACGTTAGACGCCACGACACGCCTGGTCGGGGACCATCCCCACTGTTCAGCAGCCGATCACCGCGGAGAGAATCTGGATTCCGATGATGAGGATGATCGGCGACAGATCGAGCGCGACCGAACCGATACGAACCGAAGGGATCGCCCTACGAAGGGGGCCCAGGACCGGGTCGGTGATCAGGTAGAGCAGGCCGGCCAGAGTGGCCCAGAAGCCGTTGGGATCGAGAGGAAACCAGCTCAACAAGATGCGGGCGAAGACCGCTATCAGGTAGAGCGTGAGCGTTACGCAAACTATGTCGAGAAGCAATGGGATCCGTTCGAATCAGTCGATGGCTCGTTGGGCATCGGCGGTGGACACCACCACATCCGGCGGAGTGAGCAAGTACACCTGATCGGCGACCCGATCCATCTTTCCACCGACGGCGTAACAGAGCCCGCTGGCGAAATCCACCAGTCGGCGCCTGAGGTCGCGATCGACTCCCTGGAGGTTGATGATCACAGCCCGGCCGGCCTTGAACCGGTCGCCTATCGCCTGGGCTTCGTTGAACGACGTCGGACTCAACGCATGAGGCTGAGCCGAGGGCGAATCCACAATCCTCACCGCTGACGCGGCCTGACCAGGCTCTGCAGCGGCCGGACGGACCGCGGGACGCCCCGCTGCGGCCGCCGACGGCTGGGACGGGATGGCTCTCACCGAGCCCGACGGGTTAGCGGGCGCGGCCGGGATCGGACGCACCGTGGAGGACCCTGGCCGCGGCGAGGGCTGGTCTGACACCGCACGTACAGTCGGTCGGGCCTCCGCGAGCATCGGCTCGTTCTGACCAGGTGCAACCGGGGCGGGCGCGTACTCGTCGTACTGGTCGTATTCCTCGTCGGGCCCGAGGCCCAGATAGATCAGAGTTTTCTTCAACATGGACACCGTCTTCCCTCCTCGTTGCGAGGCTATCTCTCAGCGATGGTCCGACGGTGTCATATCACCGCAAGGACCCTTCCTACCTGCATCAACGCGATCTCTCACCAAAGAGATCACGCCCGATTCTCACCATTGTCGCCCCCTCGCCGACCGCCACTTCGAGGTCGGCGCTCATACCCATCGAGCATTCGGGCAACCCGAGATGGTCGACAAGAGACCTCAACACCCGAAATCCCGGACGAGCCAGTTCGGGCTTGGCAAGGAGGGCAACTCCCATCAAGCCGCACACCTCAAGCTCGAGATCGACGAGTGCGCCCACCAGCTCAGGCGTATCGGCGGGAATACAACCGCCCTTGGTTTCCTCCCCGGAAATGTCGACCTGCACCATCACCCTGGCCCCCGGCGCCCGTTTGGCGATCTCCCGACCGAGCTCGATCCGGTCGACGGTCTGCCAGACATCGACAAGCCCGGCCAGCTGGCGAACCTTGTTGCGCTGTAGCCGTCCGATGAAGTGCACCGTCGGGTCGGTGCTCGTCCCGGAGAGCTTCGCGACGCACTCCTGGGCGTAGTTTTCGCCCACATCAGTGATCCCGGCACCAACCGCGGCATCGATCGCCGCGGCGGGGAAGGTCTTGGTGACCGCCACGATGCGCACATCGTGGCCGCCGGCGCGATCGAGGCGCGCTCGCACCGCGACGGCTCGCTCAGCCACCAGGGCCGGGTCGATCCCACTCATCGGGCCACCAACCGCACCGAGGTGACCTGACGGCCTACGTCGCCGCGGGTGCGATGGGAGAACCATTCCTCGGCGGCGGTGTCGCGGTCGACCCTGCTCACCCTGGTGACGCCTGCCGCGGCCAGAACCGACTCCACGGCTTCGGCCATGTCGAGACAGGGCCGGCCCGCTGCGTTAGTGGTGCGGACACCGGGACCGGCGACCGCCGCGACAAGGCTCAGCTCCGGTTCTGCGAACTCGTAGCCGTCGGCACCGATACAGGGCCCGATCACCGCCTCCATCGGGCCGTCGCCAAGGCGACGAAGGGCGGCGACAGCGGCCGGCACGATGCCTTCCACCACGCCCCGCCAACCCACATGGGCGACACCGACGGCATCAGCACCCACGAGCACGACCGGAACACAGTCGGCGGTTTGGATACAGAGCACGGCGCCGGCCACGTTGGTAACACTGGCATCGGCCTCGGTGCCGGCGTGTTCGCCTGCGACGCTGACCTGCACCACCTCCGACCCATGGACCTGGCGCAACCAGGTCCACTCACCGGCCATCAGTGCCTGGCGCGCCTCAGCCAACTCCGCCGCGGGGCCATCGATGCGAAAGTCGCCGTCGCCGCGGTCGGTGAAGCAGATCTCCACAGCTGTCGAGCGCCCCGCCGGCAGACGCCGTGTGAGCATGGCTATTTCAGGAACGAGGGGACGTCGAAGTCGTCGTCGCCGAGATCGAGGTCGTCGTCGCCATCGGTGGCGAACACATCGACTATCGGCACTTCCCCGGTGGGGGCACCCCCATCGTCGTCGAAATCGGGGCGGCTGAGCGCACGTGGGGCTGAGCGCACGCCGTCTTCCCAGCGATCGAACCCAGCAGCGATCACGGTGACCCGGACATCGTCGCCCATCTCGTCGTCGATCACGGCACCAAAGATGATGTTGGCGTCTTGGTGGGCAACGCCGTGAATGATCTCGGCTGCCTCGTTCACCTCGAGCAGGCCCAGGTCGGGGCCGCCGGAGATATTGAGGAGAATGCCGCGAGCGTTTTCGATCGAAGCTTCGAGGAGGGGGCTGGAAATGGCATCGCGAGCGGCCGATATAGCGCGGCCCTCACCACTTCCATTACCGATCCCCATGAGGGCCGATCCGGCGTCGGTCATGATCGTGCGCACGTCGGCGAAGTCGGTGTTGATCAGGCCCGGCGTGGTGATCAGGTCGGTGATGCCCTGCACTCCCTGCAACAGGATCTCGTCGGCCATCTTGAAGGCATTGAGCACCGATGTGTCGTTGCTCGCAACAGTGAGGAGCCGATCGTTGGGGATGACGATCAGGGTGTCGACCTTCTCCTTGAGGCGCTGGATGCCCTGTTCGGCCTGCACCGAGCGGCGCCGGCCCTCGAACGCGAACGGGCGGGTCACGACGCCGATGGTGAGCACCCCTTGACTCTTCGCAACTTCGGCGATCACCGGAGCCGCACCTGTGCCGGTTCCGCCGCCCTTGCCGGCGGTGATGAACACCATGTCGGCACCCGCGAGCGACTCGCGGATCTCGTCGATGTGCTCCTCCGCGGCCTGGCGGCCGATCTCGGGATCGGACCCCGCGCCCAAGCCCCGGGTGAGGTCGCGACCGATGTCGAGTTTCTCGTCGGCGTCGCTCATCAGCAGCGCCTGAGCGTCGGTATTGGCCGCGATGAACTCGACGCCCTTCAGCCCGGCGTCGATCATGCGGTTGACAGCGTTTACGCCACCTCCACCGACGCCGACAACCTTGATGACGGCGAGATAGTTCTGCGGATCAGACATCACGTATAGGTCCTCGTTACGAGATTTCGGATTGGAGCGCCCGGCGCGAGCCACGCTACAGCCGGCGATCAAGGGCTGACGGTATACCCGGGAATGCGATCGCGTGCGGACGCTGCGGGCACATCGGAGCGGGCTGGTCATCCCGCGGCTTCGACTTCATCGGCCTCGCCACCCGACAGGGCGGCGTCGCACGTGGGGTCGCGGGTGATGGTGCTCAGGTCTGCAACCCGCACATCGATCACTTCTATACACCGCAGGTCGGCGCCCGCGAGTACGGCGCGGACCGCGTCGAGCTTGTCGGTGAGCAGGGATTCGTTGCCCAGCTCGACCACGGCGCCACCGACGAGATTGAGGCCCAGTCGGGTATCAGGGTCTGCGCCGCTGACCGTGATCGTCTCTATCCATGCGTCGAGGTCTGCGGGCATGACCTCCACCACTGCCAGTGCCGGGGCGCTTCGCTCCTGCACCGTGCCCAGCTCGCCCTCGGCCGCGACACCGATGACGGGAAGGCTGCCGACGTCTGCGCCGGCCAAGGCGGCCATCGCCACCCCGGTCGTGTCGACGGCGACAAACGAGCCATCGCCGGCGGGAAGAGCCGCCACCGCTACGCGCTCGACGACATCGAGCCTTAGCGTTCCCGGCCACTCCCTGCTCGCGTCGACCGTCTCGACCCACGGCAGGGAAGCCACCTCGGCTTCGATGGTCGCAAGATCGAGATCGAGAAGGGGTGTGCCGTCGGGCGTCTGCACGGCCCCGTTGATCTTCGCGGCCGACGTGGCATCGACGCCTTCGATTCGGACATGGTCGAGATCAAGTAGGGCCGAGCGCGTGGCAGCCCATGTGCCTGCCGCCAGCATGGCAACCACGGCGCCTCCCACCACAAAGCGGAGTCGGCGTCGCCCTTCGGCGCGCCGAACCTCGATCCGGCGGGCCCGCAACCGCGGATCGATCCTCACTGCGGCTGAGGTCATCTCTCGGTCTCCGGGTCGTCGTCGGGGAATCCGACCAGGTGGGTCTCGGTGTGGAGCTCGATTCCGTGGGTGTCGAACACGAGGCGTTGGACTTCACCCATCAGGGCGAGAATGTCGCCCGCCGATCCGCCCTCGTCGGCCTGGATGAAGTTGGCGTGCTTGGTGGAAACTTCGGCCGAACCGACCCGGAGTCCCTTGCCCCCGGCGGTGTCGATGAGGCGCCCCGCGCTGTCGCCTTCGGGATTGGTGAATACCGAACCGGCGTTTTGGCCGCCGGGTTGATTGGCTCGCCGCCACTGGACGATCTCAGCCAGCCTCTTCTCACCATCATCGATGTCGCCAACCTCGAGATCGAAACGGGCTCGCACCACGAGGTCGGAATCATCGAGGGCAGAGGATCGATATGAAAGGGCGAGGTCGGTGGCATCGCGTTCGACCAACTGACCAGCCCGGAAATCCACCAGCTCGACGACGGCCAGCGAGTCGGCCACTTCCGCTCCGTGTCCTCCGGCATTCATCCGCACCGCTCCTCCCACCGACCCCGGTACGCCCACCGCCCATTCCAGCCCGGTGAGGCCGGCATGCACGGCTTGGCGCGCCACAACCGGGAGCTTCGCCGCGGCTCCGGCCCACACCCTGGTGTCTTCGATCTCGACCACTTCGAAATGCTCTCCGAGTTGGACCACGACGCCCGCATACCCCGCATCGGCGACGAGAAGATTGGAGCCTCTGCCGATGGGGAGGATCGGCACATCGGTGTCGACCAGCACGGAGGCGACCGAGGCAAGGGTGGAGGCGTCTCTGGCGGTGACCAGGGCGGCGGCTGGTCCTCCGACTCGGTAGGTGGTGAGGGGGCCGAGGTCGGCGTCGCGTTGCACTGCGCCACCAATCCGGTCGACGAGTTCATCGATGACCCGATCCAGCACGGCCGCCTCGGAGGTCACGCGGCACCACGGGTGGAGAGGCGGCCGATCACGAGGTCGGGAAGTCCGGTGAGGTCGCCCGCACCCAGGGTGAGGCAGAGGTCGCCGGGACGAAGTCGGAGAGCTAGCCAGTTGGCAACCTCGTCGAGTCGGGGCAGCCAAGCCACCGAGGACCACGGATCGGCATCCAGAACCGCGTCGACCACGAGCTTGCCGGTAACGCCCGGGCGAGGGGTTTCGCCCGATGAGTAGATGTCGGTGATCACCAGCTGGTCTGCTTGTGAAAACGATCCCGCGAAGTCGCGCCAGAGTGCCGCCGTACGGCTGTATCGGTGAGGCTGAAACACGCAGATGATGCGCTCCCAGTCGCCATCTCGCGCCGCAGCCACGGCCGCCTCAACTTCAGTGGGCAGGTGGGCGTAGTCGTCGACGAAAGTGATTCCGTCGACCTCACCACGAAACTCGAAACGCCGGGCAACTCCGCCGAATCGGCTCAGGGCCCGTCCCGCCGACTCGGCGGGCGCGCCGAGCAGGATGGCGGTTACGGCCGCTGCCGCGGCGTTGCGGGCGTTGTGTAGCCCCGGCGTGGGTAGCTCGATCCGGACGAGGTCGGCTCCCTCGTGGCGGATGCTGAACGAAATGCTGGCCCGGCCCGGATCGATGTCCACCATCTGATAGTCGGCGCCTTCGCAGGTGCCGTAGGTGACACCACTGGTGATCGCGGCGATCGTCGCCGCTCCCTCGTCGTCGGCACAGAACACCCGAACCGATGCAGCAGTGGCGAACTCGACGAAGGCATCGTTGAGCTTCTCGGGGTCGTTGTCGTAGGTCTCGAGATGGTCGGGCTCGACATTGGTGACCACCGCCACCTCCGCTCCGAGCGACAGGAAGGTGCGGTCGGACTCGTCGCCCTCGATGACGAACCAGTCGCCGTCGTCCCACACCGCGCCAGAGCCGATCTCGTTGACATCACCTCCAATGATGAACGAGGGCCGCATCTCGGCTTCCACCAGAGCCAAGGCCAGCATCGAACTGGTGGTTGTCTTGCCATGGGTGCCGGCGATGACCACAGTGCGCCGCTCCGCGGAAATCGCGGGGAGGATGTCGGCCCGACGCAACACCGGCAGCCCGGCCTCGCGAGCCGCGGCGACTTCAGGGTTTCGGTCGGGAATCGCGGTGCTGATCGCCACCAACTCGGCGTCGCCGAGATTGGCCGCGTCGTGTCCGATCTCGACCGCAATGCCCTCAGCGCGCAGGCGCTCGGCGACCGGACCGTCTTTGAGGTCGGATCCGCTGACCTCGTGGCCCATGGCGTGAAGGACGGCGGCGATTGCTCCCATCCCGGCGCCGCCGGCACCTACGAGGTGGATACGTCGGGGCGTGCTCAGATCAGGAGTCATCGGGTTCTCCAATCTCGATCGGACGAAGGGCGTGGGCTTGCACCAGGTCGGCTACAGCCGCTGCGGCATCGCGACGCGCCACCGAGTGAGCGGCCGCGCCCATCTCAGCAAGGAGTGCGGGGTTGGAAAGGAGGCGATCGATCTCCTCGGCGAGGCGGGTGCCGTCGAGTTCCGCGTCGGTCACCTTCACCGCCGCGCCGGCATCGACGAGCGCCATGGCGTTCGCGGTCTGATGATCTCCGGGGGCTCCCGGCAGGGGAACCAGAACCGAGGGAACTCCTGCCACCGCAAGCTCGGCAACCGAACTCGCACCTGACCGGCAGAGCACGAGGTCGGCGGCGGTGTAGACGCTCGGCATGTCGTCCTCGTACTCCACCAGATCGAACTGGACGGCGTCTTCGGAGCCCAGCGGGACTCTTGATGCGAGGGCCGCGTGGTCGCGCCGTCCCGCCACGTGGCGGATGGCCAGATCGGAGCGCTGGCGCCAGCCCGTGAGTGCGTCGAAGAGACTCTCGTTGATCCGCCGGGCTCCGAGCGAGCCGCCGAACACCGCAAGCAAGACACGATCCTCCGCAATCTCGAGCGCTGCTCGCGCCCGAAGGCGGCCGGAGTCGCGGTCGATGGCGAGCACTTCGGGTCGTACCGGATTGCCGGTCCAGGTGGAGCGAGGCAGGTCGGTGTGGGGGAACGACACCGCACAGGCCTTGGCGAACCGGCCGGCAAGTCGATTGGCGGCTCCGGGAACGGCATTCTGTTCGGCGACCACGACTGGTATGCGCCACACCACCGCAGCGATCACGCACGGCACCGATGCATATCCCCCGAGACCCACCACCACGGCCGGACGAAGTCGGCGAACCAGCACCACGGCTCTGGCAACCGCACGAAGGAGTCCGATCATCGACGCGATGTTGGCAAGGGTCAGGCGACGCTGAATGCCTCGTCCGGGCAGCACGGTGAGCGGGAAGCCGGCTTCGGGCACGAGCCGGGTCTCGATCCCGCGCTCGCTGCCCACATAGTGGATTCTCGACGCGAGAACCCCTCTTGCTTCGAGTTCGGAGGCGATGGCCAACCCGGGGACGACATGTCCCGCGGTACCGCCACCGGCTATGACGACCCACGCGCCCGTTGAGGCACTCATCGGCCCTGCCTCGCGACATTGAGAAGTACGCCCATCGCCGCCATCATGACCACCAACGACGAGCCGCCGAACGACAGGAACGGCAGGGTCACTCCCATGACAGGGAGCAGCGACATGACCGCACCGAGATTGAAGAGGGCTTGGCCAACGGTCCAGGTTGTGATTCCGACGGCGAGCAGCATGCCGAAGCGGTCGGGGGCACGGAGCGCCGCGACGAACCCGGCCACGGCGATGATCACGAAGGCGAGGATCACCGATGCGGCGCCGATGAGCCCGAGTTCCTCGGCCACGATCGCGAAGATGAAGTCGGTGTGCGCATAGGGAAGGAACCCCCACTTGGCTCGGCTGCCGCCCAGCCCGACCCCACTCAAACCACCCACGGTTATCGCGTGGAGCGACTGAAGGGGCTGGTAGCCCACTCCGGCTGGATCGGCCCAGGGGTCGCGAAACGCCAGGAAACGGGCCCTTCTCCACGCGGTCGACATCACCATCACTGCTGCGGTGACTCCCCCGCCGAGGGCAAGGCCGGTGAGGTGGAGGAGGGGCGCGCCGGCCAGAAACATCATCGCGAACGCAATCGAGGCGATCACCAGGATGGCGCCGAGGTGGGGTTGGAGGGCGAGGAGCCCAACCATGAGGGCAGTCACCACTGCTACCGGCCGGAATGTGATCCGCGTGTTGTCCATCGGGCGCGAGGGACGCGCCAGCAGATCGGCGATGAACAAGATGAGAGCGAGCTTCGCTGCCTCCGATGGCTGGAAGCTGAGGGGGCCGACACTCAGCCACCGGGTGGCCCCATTTGCGGTGATGCCTAGTCCCGGGACCTGTACCAGCAAAAGGAGAAGCACGGACCCGACCACCGACGGCACGGCGAGAATCCGCCAGCGGTGGTAATCGACGCGCATGGTGATGAGAAGGGCGACGAATCCCACCGCCACCCACACCAGTTGGCGTCGGAAAAGCGACCAGGCGCTATCGGACTCGCTGATACTGATCGCTGCGGATGCAGACAGCACCATCACGACGCCGAGCAGCACGAGACTCACAACGGCCACGAAGAGCACCAGGAATACCGGCGTTCGGCGGCCGGCGGGACGGCTCGGTCCCCTGCCGTCGGGACGTGCCTTTCCGGTTGGGTGCCGCCCCTTCGCCGCGGTGCGTTGTTGGCGTTTGGGTCGCCGTTCGGTGGCCGTCATGATGCACCCACCGTTTGGGCCTCGTTGACGATGCGGGCGAAGTCGTCGCCTCGTTCGCCATAGTTGCGGTACCAGTCGAAGGAGGCGCAACCCGGCGACAGGAGCACCGGAATACCACCGGTGGCGAACTCCGAGGCGAGCTGGACGGCTTCCTGCATGTCGTGGGCCTGCGCCACTGGATGGGTGGCATCGAACACGGCCCGTATCTCTTCACCTGCTTCACCGATCGCCACCACCGCCTTCACCGTGTCGCCGCCGGTGACCAGCACCGAGAGATCGATGCCCTTGTTGCGGCCGCCGGCGATGAGCACCACCGACGCGAACCCACGAAGGGCCGCGAGGGTCGCGTGCGGCGTGGTGGCCTTCGAGTCGTCGTAGTAGATCGAGCCCTCGATTTCACCGACCGGGGCCACCCGGTGGGCGAGGCCGGGAAACTCTGCTGCCGCGGCGGCAACGGCTTCGCTGCTTGCCCCCACCGCCACGACAGTGGCCGCGGCCGCCAGAACATCTTCGACATCGTGGGGAAGGCCTCGCCACAGGCGACCGACCGTGGTGAATACACCGGCCGGACCGGACAACTGCTCGCCATCGCTGCGCCAGTCGGCGGTGGGACTGCCGAAGGTCACGATCTCGCGTTGTTGGGGGAGCCGTGACATCACAACCTCGTCGGACGCGTTGGCCACCACCACACCGTGGGGCACGACCATGGCGAATAGGCGGGCCTTGGCATCCTCGTAGCTCTGAAGGTCGGCGTGGATGTCGAGATGATCGGGAGCGAAGTTGAGCCAGGTAGCGACCGTCGGCGCGAATTCGGTGGCCCGGGCCAGGCGGAACGACGAGGCCTCGACCACGAAGACTTCGGTGCCGCGGTCGTCGATGGCTGCCACCAGGGGTAGGTCGTTGTTGCCAGCGGCCACTGCCGCTATCCCCGACCGGCGAAGGGAATCCACTGCGAGTTCCACCACCGTGGTCTTGCCGTTGGTTCCGGTGATGGCCACGATGGGGCGACGGTCCCACGCGGCGGCAAGATCGAACTCGCTGACAATCGGCCGCCCTGCGGCGAGCGCTAGTTCGAACACGGGGTGTCGGTCGGGGAGCCCCGGTGCGGGGCACACCAGGTCGACGCCCGATACCAGGCTGGCCAGCTGACTCTCGTCGGGCGCACCGATCAGCTCGAAACCGAGCGCCGCGATGGCGTCGCTCAGTTCATCGTCGGGGTCGTCGTCGACGGCCACGACAAGATGGTGGCGGCGAAGGAGAGCACCGGCCACGGAACGATTCGCCACGCCCATTCCCACCAGCAACACCCGCTGGGGTCCGGACGCGAGCGCTTCGGCGACGGCGCCCATCAGGCTGTGATCCCCGCTCTGATCGCGTCGGCGTAGAAGAGGCCGAGACCTACCGCGGTGCACAGGCCCGACACCAACCAGAGGCGCACCAGAACCGTGGTCTCAGGCCAGCCGGCCAGCTCGAAGTGATGGTGAATCGGTGCCATCCGGAATAGGCGTCGCCCCCCGAAACGGCGGAACACCACAACCTGGAGGATCACCGACACGGTCTCCACCACGAACAGTCCGCCCACGATCGTGAGGAGGAGTTGGGTGTGGGTGGCGAGCGCAAGCGCAGCGAGACCGCTACCGATGGCCAGCGAGCCTGTGTCGCCCATGAAGATCTGGGCTGGCGGCGCGTTCCACCAGAGAAAGCCGATGATGCCACCGACCATGGCCGACGCCACGACGGCCTGATCGAGGGCATGGGGGTTGCCGTACACATCGATATGGCGGAACTGCCAGAAGCCGATGAACATGAAAGCGGCGAAGGCGAAAGCACCTGCCCCGGCGGCGAGGCCGTCGAGGCCGTCGGTGAGGTTGACCGCATTGGTGGTGCCGACGATGAGGAGGACGGCCCACGCCATCCAGAGGATTCGGCCTATCTCCCATCCGGGCGAGTCGAAGCGGGTGAAGCTGATCGAAGTGTGAACGTTGGTGAACTCGGTCATCAAGAACGCGAAGCCGACCGCCACAATGAGCAGGCCCACCATCTTGGCCTTCTTGTTGAGGCCGAGATTGCGGGCGGCGACGACCTTGATCCAGTCGTCCATGAGGCCGACCGCTCCCCCACCCATGATCGCCAACAGGACGAAAATGCCGCTGCGGGTGTAGATGCCGCCGAACAGATCCGACACGACGTAGCCCGAAACTGTGCCGGCCACTATCGCCAGGCCACCCATGGTGGGCGTACCGGCCTTGGTGTGATGCCCTTCGGGACCGTCGTCGCGGATGGGCTGGCCCACCCGATGATGGGTGAGCCAGTTGATGAGGGCCTTGGTGCCGAACAGGGAGATGACGCCCGAGATTGCGCCGGCGAGCAGGAGGCGGGTCATGAACCTGCCCCCAGCACGCGCTTCAGCTCTTCTCGGGCCACGAGGCGGTCGTCGAAGTCGAGCACCGTCTCGCCGATGATCTGCGTGGCTTCGTGTCCCTTGCCCGCGATCAGGACCACATCGCCCCGCCGCGCACCGGCCAACGCATGCCTTATCGCGGCGCGGCGATCGGGTTCGATCAGATCCGGTGAGCTGTCCATTCCCGACACGATGCCCGAGATGATGGCCTCAGGGGATTCATTGCGTGGATTATCGCTGGTGACCACCACTCGATCGGCGAGCTGGCGAACCACATCCCCCATTTGGGGACGCTTGCGGCGGTCACGGTCGCCCCCTGCGCCGAACACCACTATGAGAGATTTCTCCGTGACCCCACGTGCCGCTTCGAGGACCGCTGCGAGCCCATCAGGGGTGTGGGCATAGTCGACGATGACGGTGAAGGTCTGGCCCCCGTCGATCGTCTCGAAGCGTCCAGGCACGGCGGGAACCTCGGTGAGCGCCTCGGCCACTACCGACGGGGAACGCCCGAGAGCGACGACGATCTCCGCCGCGAGAACCGCGTTGGTCACGTTGAACGCGCCCCCGAGAGGGAGTTCGACATCGAAACCTCGCCACTGGAAGCGGCTGGTGAGGGCACCGAGATGGCTGATGTCGGTGGAAGCATCGTCGATCTCCACCACGGGGATGGTGAGTCGATCAGCGAGGCGCCGGCCTTCGGGGCTGGCCACGTTTACCACCGCCATCTCGCTCAGAGCAGGGTTGAAGAGGCGCGCCTTGGCTTCGAAATAGGCGTCGAGACCACCGTGGTGATCGAGGTGATCGACCCCGAGATTGGTGAAGGCGGCCACCTTGAATCGGGTGCCGTCGACGCGGTGGAGATCCAGCGCGTGGCTCGAAACCTCCATTGCGACCACGTCGTGACCAGCGTGCTTCGCCGCGTTCAGGTGACGTTGGAGCTCTGGTGCCTCCGGTGTGGTGCGGACACCGGTAAGGGTGCCGATCTCCGCTGCGGACCCACCGAGCTGATCGACCAAGGAGGCGACGAGTCGGACAGTGGTGGTCTTGCCGTTGGTGCCGGTCACTCCGATCACATCGAGCCCCCGGCTGGGATTGCCGTGAACCATCGATGCCACCGGGCCGACAACCTCGCGAACATCATCGACGACTATCTCCGGCACTCCCAGATCGAGGGGATGGTCCACCAGGAGGGCGATCGCTCCGGCCTCCACCGCCTTGGCCGCGTGGAGGTGCCCGTCGGTGATCGCTCCGGGTATGCACGCGAACATCGACCCTGGCTCGACCTCTCGCGAGTCGTGTTCGACATCGCTTATCGTGATCGTCGAACGATCGGCACCGACCACGGCCGCACGGAGTGCAGCGGCGATCTCATCAAAGCGAGCACTCATGCTTCGTCATCTTCTTCTACCGTCTCGTCTTCCACCACCGCCGATGCTGCCGTGGCCCGCACCCGATCACCCCCGTCGGTACCACTGGCAGGGGGAATACGGAGCTGGCGGACGGCGTAGCCGGCGATATCGGCGAACACCGGCGCAGCGACCGATCCGCCTCCGGTCGAACCCTGGGGGTCGTCGACTATGACGATCACCGAGAGCTGGGGGCCGAGATCATTGCTTATGATCCCCGCGAAGCTGGCCGTGTAGTGGCGCCCACCGTCGGCACACACATACCCGGCACCGTCTTCACACGGCTGCCAGGCTGTACCGGTCTTCCCCGCCACCCGGTAGCCGGGCAGCTGGGCACGACCACCGGTGCCTTCTTGGACCGCCGACATCATCATGTCGTATACGGCATCTGCGGTGGTCTCGCTGATCACCCGCCGGGCTACACCGTCGCCGACGTCGTCCATGACCAGGATCGGGTCGACGTGCATGCCGCCATTGGCGATCGTGTTGTAGGCCTGGATCATCTGTACCGCAGTCACGGCCACACCTTGACCCACCGAGACCGTAGGAAGAGCCAGCACGTTGGAATCGAGCGAGTCGAGGATGCCGTTCGCCTCGCCCTTGAACCCCAGAGCAGTTCGCGAGCCCAAGCCGAAGTCGACGAGGGTCTGGTAGAGCCCGTCGGGTCCCAGTCGACCGGCGAGGGTCATGGTGCCTATGTTTGACGACTTGGTGATGATCTCGGTCGGCGTGTAGGTCGACTGGTCGTGCGCGAACCAGTCGTCGTACCTTTTCACCTGGCCATCCTCGATCGGAATCTCGATGACGTCGGGCAGCACGATTGCTTCGTCGGGGGTCGTCAGGTCCGCTTCGAGCACGCCCGACATGGTGAGGGGCTTCACGATCGAGCCCGGCTCGTAGGACCAGATGGCCGAGAGGTTGGTGGTGGTGCAGCTCACCACGCCCGTCTCGGGGTCGCGAAGTACGTTCGCCGCCGCAATGATCTCTCCGGTCGAGGGCAGGGTGACGATGACGATCCCGAGTGAGCCGCCCGAACCATCGACCGCGTCGGCCAGGATCTGTTCGGCCTGGTATTGCACATTGCGGTCGAGGGTGAGTCGGAGGTCGGTGCCCGGCCGAGCCGGCTTCACGACCTGCTCGCCGCCGGGGATGGTGATGGAACCGTCGGCGCTTGCCTCACGCACGCTCTGTCCGCTCACGCCGGTGAGCGACTCGTTGTACGACTCCTCGAGTCCGCTGATACCGATGTGGTCGATGTCGACCCGGCCGACAACCGCCACACCCGAGCAGCTTCCGTTGGGGTGTTCGCGACGGGCTTCTTCCTCGAGTCGGAGGCCGGGGAGATCGAGGTCGTAGATCTGGGCCCCGACATCAGGATCGAGCTGGCGATCGATGTAGGCGAAATGAGCGTCACTCGTGAGGCGACGGGTCAGGACCTCCGGCGCCGTCGACACGAGGGGCTCGAGTTGGGCCACCAGATGCGGCACGCGCTCCGCAGCGACGAGTCGGGGATCGACCACCACTGTCGAAGCAGGGAGCGAGAGGGCGAAGATGCGGCCCTGTCGGTCGACGATCTCTCCCCGAGGCGCGGCCAGCTCGACCGTACGAACCCGATGGCCGATCCCTGCAGCGAGGGCGGGGTCGGGGGTGACTTGGAGATCGACCAGGCGGTATCCGAACAGTCCGAACACCATGGCAAAGCAGAGCGCCACCACGTAGACACGATGGCGGTTCACCATCGGACGGGCGGGAACGACTGTTCGCGATCGATTCGTTGCGGGGCGGCGGGCGCGTCCCGTCACCCTGCGCCCACTCCTGCGAAGGGATCGACCGATTCTGGAGCACGAAGGGCTCCGATCGGTACGGGTGCGAGCATCAGTACTTCACCTGCGGGAACGAGTCCGGCTCCCAAGGCGAGTTCTTCGAGGCCCTCGGGCGAATCGTGCCAGGCCTGCGACGCCAGGAGGCTGTTGCGCTCCTTCTCCAGTGCGCTGTTTTCAGTGTGGATCGCATCGATTTCGGCCTGGGTCTGCACGAGGACGGCATGTAGTCCGGCCACCGCGAAGAGGGTGGTGAAGATCAGCATCACGAAGACGGTGCTCATCACACCGACGGTGCGCGCCCGATCGTCGGGCCGAACGACCCTGAGCGGGGCTTGGCGGGGTGAGGGCTGGCGCGCTGGACGAGCAGCGGTGCGTACGGGGGCGGGTCTGGTCTGTGCCATCAGGCCGCCTCCACCAGCTTCTCGACAGCGCGGAAACGGGCCGCTTCGGAACGCGGGTTTCGGTCGATCTCGGCGGCGCTCGGCTTGGCCGCTCCCCTCCAGAGCAGGCGGACTTCGGCCACCACGCCGGGCGGCGGCGGGAGATCGGGTCGGGGAGGTGGAACCTCGCCCGCGGCGTGCCGAAACAGGCGCTTCACGATCCGGTCTTCTCCGGAGTGGTAGGCCAGGACAGCACATCGACCGCGCGGCGCGAGCAGGTCGATGGCCTGGCCGATCGCGTCGGCGAGGATCGCCAGCTCGTCGTTGATCTCGATTCGAATCGCCTGGAAGGTGCGCCGGGCAGGATGGCCACCCTTGCGTCGTGCCGGCGCCGGAACGGCATCACGGACGATCTCGGCGAGTTCGGCGGTGGTGGATATCGGCCGATTGGCCAGGATCGCGCGAACGATGCGAACGGCGTGACGCTCGTCGCCGTTGTGACGCAGAATCCCGGCCAGCGTCCTCTCATCGGCGGTGTTGACGAGGTCGGCGGCGGTACGACCCCGGCTGCGGTCCATCCTCATGTCGAGGGGGCCGTCGTTGCGGAAGCTGAAGCCCCTTTCCGCCAGGTCGAGTTGGGGTGAGCTGACACCCAGATCGAACAGGCAACCCGAGACTCTCGTGTGGCCCAGGGATCGAACGGTTGCTTCCAAGTCATCGAAACGGGCGTGGCGCACGGCGACCCGATCACCGTACGGTGCGAGTCGCTTCGCTGCGGCCTGAAGGGCCATCTCATCGCGGTCGAGGCCCAGGATCGACAGGTGATCGTTGGCCGCGAGCAGGGCAGCGGAGTGGCCGCCCCCGCCGAGGGTGGCATCGACCACCAGACCGGGGGGTACCTCGGCGAGAACGTCGAGCACCTCGTCGCACATGACGGGCACGTGTTCAAATCGAGGCGAGGCCTCGCTCTCCGCCGTGGGGATGTCGCCGCTGTCGGTCATCGGTTCAAAGCACCAACCAGATCGAGTGGCCACAAGGCTCGAATCGAACATCTGCAGTCTCCCGATCAGCGGCGCACGCCGGGATTTCTCCCCGGTCGAGCTAATGGCAAGCGGGCGGAGTACGGGTCTTCCATTTACTGATCGGAAGACTGCAGATGTTCGGATCGTTCGTTGCGGCTCTGCGCTTGGTTGGTTCCTCTCGTCGTGGGTGGTGTCGGGTGCCGGCAGGTGCCGACACAGGTGGTCAGGTGGGACCGAGGCCGTGGCCGCGTTCGATGGCTGCGGCCAACTTCTCGGCTCCGTCCGGTGAGACACCAGACCAGCGGTCGGGGTCCCAGATCTCGATTCGGCGGAGTGCGCCGGTGACGATCACGTGGCGGTCGAGTCCCACCAGATCGCGGAGATGGGGCAAGAGTCGCACCCTTCCCTGTGAATCGGGTGTGACTTCGTCGGCCTGGCTGGCGAAGTGGCGAAGTGCATTCACGCCGACCTCGCCCGCAGCCACCTGCTCCTGGAGTCGGTCGGCCATACGGTCGAACTCCTCGGCGGGGAGGATCGCCAGGCAGTGGTCGAGGGGCGTGATGAACGCGCCTTCGGCCAGCTTGGCTCGAAACGAGGCAGGAAGGATCAGGCGGCCCTTGTCGTCGATCGTGTGTTCGAAATTGCCCACGAATCGTGCCATTGGATCCCTCCTCTCCTGTCGTGCGGTCTTGCTTCGACTCCCTGGAGTTCCAAGCGTCCCCCGATGACCCCTCAGGTCTCCCGGGTTCTCCCTAGTCCTCCACTGCTCTCCACATTACCCCTTTTGCCTCCCTTCTCGCAAGCGATTCCTCCACTCAGAGCGCGAACGAACGCACGTTCGGCGCGAATCGCTCCCCGACATGACCCCCCACGTCACCCGCGACATGAACCCCTGGCGCTCTGGCTAGGCGGGAAGGTTGGCCAGCAGCACTTCGGTGACGGCCACATCGCCGACGACGCCCACCACCGATGCCAGATGGGCGGCGGCCGTGCGTCGCTGCTGCGCCGTCAGCTTCAGCGCAGCCACGCTGAGCTCGGGCCGGAATCGTCGGTGCACCATGGTCTGGACACGAATCCATCCTCGAGTCCTGCGCTGGCTCACACCCACGTACTTGTGAGTGCCGGCGAATACCTCACCGGGTCCCAGCCCTGCGAAGCACACCAGCTCAGACCATGGCCTTGCCACCAGCCCGCCACGATGTACCTCGAGTTCCATCGTCTCGAAACTCCCCAGCGCCCGGGCCCAGGTGTCGCCCACCCAGTCGGCGCCCCGAGCCACATCGTCGTGCCACAGCGAATCGCCTCGTGGGATCCACACGTCGATCCAGACCTGCTCCCCGGGCAGCAGTAGCACTGCTCCACCCCCACTGCGACGTCGAGTCACAACCAGGCCAGAGCGAGAAGCCGCATCAGGATCGACGACGTCGTCGCGTTGAGAACTTCCCAGCACCAGGGTCGGCTGGTCGACGTCGAGCAACCGAATAGTGCGCACGGCGCATTTCGGAGCAGCGGGTTGGTGGAGGGTCGCGGCTGGGCCCGAGGAAGTCTCAACCGTCCAGCCGGGCACCGAGGAGGTCACGCCGATCGGCGGTGATCCTGCAGATATGGCTCCCACGAGTCGGGAATCGCGCCAATGGCCACCTCAATCCAGGTGGATGGCGGCGGAGGTCCGGGGCGAGAAGCCAGCCTCATCGCGGTGTCGGGTAGCAGGCGATCGCGCTTCACCGCATTGCAGCGGCGACAGGCCGCCACCAGGTTCTCCCAGGTGTGGAGACCGCCACGGCTGCGAGGAACGACGTGATCGAGTGTCTCGGCCGCCGCCTCGCAGTATTGACAGCGATGCCGGTCGCGCGCGAAAACGCCTCGTCGGCTCGGCGACCGATGGCGCTGATAGGGCACCGACACGAAGCGAGCCAGACGAACGACCGATGGCTCTCTCAGGCTGAGGCGCTCGCTGCGCACAAGGCGACCGCTACTGGCGATCAGCTCGACGCGTTCGGAAAGAACCAGGCAGATCCCTCGCCGAATGCTCACCACGGCGAGCGGCTCGTAGGTTGCGTTGAGAACGAGCACTCCAGCCATTGGGAGAAACTAGCCTCAGGCCCGGCGCTGATTCTCGGACTTGCACCACCTGAGCCAGGCAACCAGGTCGCCCACCGTCGGCGGATGGTCTGGGTCGCCGTATTGGGTGACCGCCCGGAAACGCAACAGCTCAGGGTCGGGAACCGGCAGGAACGGCCTCCGCCGCCACCAGCCGTCGGGAGCGAATCGGCGCGCCTGTCCGATGGCGGTGCGCCAGAGGCTTGGATGGAACAGCACGGCCCGCACGCCCACCGCGAAGGTCTGGGCAGGTCTCATCGCACACCCATATCCTGGCCTAAGCCGCGAAAGCCCACCGCGGCAGCGCCGATGATCGGACCATCGCTTCCGAGCGCAGCGGGGATGATTCGCGTGCCGATGGAATACTGCAGCGCCGCCACTCGATCCACCTCGACTTGAGCGGCGGCAAAAAAGGGATCGCCGAAACCGAGCGCCACCGAGCCCGCCACCACCGCCAAGGGGAGATCGAGGAGGTTCGCCACCGACCCGACCGCTCGACCGACAAGGGTGCCGGCGCGTTCGATCTCGTCGCTCTCGGCCTCGGCTGCGGGCCGGCCTGTTCTGAACGCGATCGCAGTGCCCGAAGACTCTGCTTCGAGCACGCCCGGAACGTGGTCGGGTAATGGCGTCCCGTCCGGCACCACGACCATATGTCCTATGTGCCCAGCGTTACCGTCATCACCGTCGAGGAGACGTCCGTCGAGGACGATCCCACCGCCCACACCGGTTGAGACCACAATGGCGATGAAGTTCTGCTCGCCGACCGCGGCCCCCTTCCACGCCTCGGCCAGAGCGAGAGCCTTGGCGTCGTTGTCGACGAAGGTCGGGAGTCCAGTCAGTTCCGCGAGACGGGGTTGGAGCGGGAAACGTCTCCAGGCCGCGATGTTGAGAGGCGAGATCTCGAAGCCGCCGCGGGTCATGGGGCCACCGGAACCCACACCACAGACCACCGTGTCGGTGGTGTCGATCTGCTCGACCAAGTCGATGAGTCGAGAGAAGAGCTCCTCGCCTTCGACCGCATCGCTGGATCCGACCCTGAGCCGGTCGTGGACGACTCCGTCGGCGTCGACAGTGGCGACCTCGAATTTGGTGCCGCCGATGTCGATTGCGAGGGCTCGATCCATGATCAGGGACCTTACGCCGGGAGACCGCGCGAAAAAGCGGATCGACGACCATCTGGGCGGGGCGATCGCAACGACCCCCCGCGACGCTCTACGCTGACAGCCGGATCACAGGGGCCCGGAGGCGACGTGACTACTACTGAACAATCGGCGAATGATGCCGTTAGCAATGGTGCCGACCAGCCGTCGGCCGAACACGGGGCGAGTCCGGGATTCGCGGAGAACTTCGCCTCACTCACCACCAATATCGAGCGGGCGATAAAGGGCAAGGCTGGGGTCGTACGGCTGATGGCTCTCGCCTTGATCAGCGACGGTCACGTTCTCGTGGAAGATGTGCCTGGGGTCGGCAAGACGAGCCTGGGCAAGGCCCTCGCTCGAAGTGTCGATGGGAAGTTCGGCCGTGTTCAGTTCACGCCCGACCTGCTGCCCACCGATGTCACCGGCGTGAGCGTGTGGGATCGAGCCGGCGAAAAGTTCGAATTCCGACCAGGCCCGGTTTTCTCCAACATCCTGCTCGCCGATGAGATCAACCGCGCTTCACCAAAAACCCAGTCGGCCCTGCTCGAGGCGATGGGCGAACACCAGGTAACCACCGATGGCACCACCCACATACTCGGCTCGCCGTTCATGGTGATCGCTACTCAGAACCCGATCGAGCACGAAGGCACCTATCCCCTCCCCGAGGCCCAACTGGATCGCTTCTTGATGCGCATCGAGATCGGCTACCCCGACCGTGCTGCGGAGGTGGAGATCCTCGAGAGTCACGGCGATAGTTCCGAACCGGTCGATTCGCTCCAGGCGGTGCTCACCGCTGCCCAGATCACCGACATGGCCACCTCGCTTCGCGACATCTACCTCGCGCCGGCACTGAGGGCCTATCTCCTCGACCTGGCCGAGGCCACACGAAACCACCCAGCTTTGTCGCTCGGCTTGTCGCCCAGGGGGGTGTTGGCGCTGCAGCGGGTCGCCCGGGCCGAGGCGGCGGCGCAGGGGCGGGCCTACGCCACGCCCGACGATGTGAAGAGCCTCGCCCGATTCGTGATGCCCCACCGGCTCTTGATGACCCCGGAGAGCCGGATGCGAGGCCTCCGACCCGCGGAGATCGTCGACGAGATCGTCGACGCTGTTCCGATCCCCCGCCCCACCGGCAGCTGAAGATGCCCACCCGCGCCGGATGGGGCGTACTCATCTCGGGCGTAGCATTTGTCATCGCAGGCCGCCTCTTCGGTGCAGTGGAATTCCTCGTCGCCGGCACGGTGGCAGTCGCCGCGGTAGTGATCGCCGTGGTGCTCAGGCGTATCCGTCCATCGCAGATCGCGGTGGCGCGTCAACTCACCCCGCCGCGGGTGCCTGCCGGCGAACCGGCGAGGGTCGACCTCGAGGTCATCAATCGCGCCGGCTACCGCACTCCCCTGCTCCGCCTCCACGACTCGGTGAGCGGCACGCGCGGAGTTCATCTCTCACTCGCGCCACTCGCAGCCGACGACGGCAGGGTCCAAGGCGCCTACCGACTCCCCACGACGCGCCGCGGTGTGCTCGATCTCGGCCCGATCCGGATCGATGATGTCGATGCCTTGGGCCTCGCCCGACGCAGCCACCGTGTCGATACGAGGGTACGCCTCGTCGTTCATCCGCCGATCGAGCCTCTTCCGCCCGTTCGCGTTCCCGCCGGCGACGACCCTCTCCTCGGTGAGGAGTTGAGACAGTCTCTTGGTTTGAGCGACGAGGAATTCGACGGGCTTCGCGAGTATGTCCCCGGCGATGATCTCCGCAAGATCCATTGGCCTTCGTCGGCCCGTCACGGCGATCTTCAGGTACGCCAGTTCCGCCCACCACGCCACGGCCGCCTCTCGGTTGTGATCGACACCCGTCCACCCAGCGATTCCACCCTCGCCCTGGATCACACCACATCGATTGCAGGCTCGATCGCATCCGCCGTTCTTGCCGCCGGCGACGCCACCAAGATCGAGACCACCGATGGGCGCACCACAGAACTGGTCACCGGGGTGTCCCAACTCGATCCAATGCTCGAGTTCCTCGCCCTGCTCGAAGGAGGTAGCGGTTCGATACATGCCTCGGTGCCCACCTCTGCGGGCACCGTTGTCGCCGTGTCGGCCGACCCGGCCCTGGTCCGCGACGCTGGGGCACGGCGCCTCTTCGCCCAACGTTTGCGAGCCGCGATCGTGATCACCGTCGACGCCGATCGCTGGGGCACGTCAGAAGTCGAGGGGAACCGAACCGCCGACTGGCTCCACCTCACCGCACCGGGCCAGCTCGCATCTCTTTGGCAAAAGGGCCGCCAGCGCCAGGCGGCGGGCCGATGACCCCCCGCCGTTTCGTCGGATTCGTCGCAGAACTTGCCCTGTTGGGCCTCTCGCTGGCGGTCACCATCGGGCTCGAACGCCTATTCCTCGATACGTCGTACCTCAGCGACCTCATCGTCTTGGTGATCGCGAGCCACGGGCTCGCGATCGTTGCCCGTCGGGCCGGTTTCGGCCTGGCCGTGGCCGCCGCGGTGAGTGCGGCCGGCATGCTCGTGGCGGGCAACATCCTGCTCTTCTCCGATGCCGCCGGTTCGATCATTCCCTCAGGGGAGACCCTCACCTTCCTGCGCGCCGACCTGCGAGATGCGTGGACCATATTCTCCGCCGACTCCGCTCCTGTAGAACCGGTTCGGGGTTTCATCGTGGCCAGCGGATTCGCTCTCTGGTGGTCGGCGTTCCTCGCCGACTGGGCCGCGTTTCGGCTGCGGTCACCTCTCGAGGCAGTGGCTCCCGCCACCGCCTTGTTCGTGTTTGCGGCCCTGTTGGGCGCCGACGCGAATCAGATCGTCCACGGTTCGGCCTATGCGGCCGGCGTGGGCGGCGTACTCCTCACGATGCGGGCCGATCGCCAGACCCGCGAAGAGGTGTGGGTGGCATCGGGCACTGGGCAGGGAGTTTCCACCACCTTGCGCATCGGCGCCATGGTCGCCGCCCTCGCCGTGGTGTTCGGCGCGCTCGCCGGCCCGGCCATTCCCGGTGCGGGCGACGTGCTTCTCGACCCGAGCAACTGGGACAACGGCCCCCAGACCCGCTCTGTGATCAGTCCTTTGGTGGAGATCAACGCCTCCCTGGTCGAGCAGTCCAGCTTCGAGATGTTCTCGGTGAAGGTCGACGATCCTGAAGCCGACAAGGACTACTGGCGGCTGATGGCGCTCACCGATTTCACCGGCCAGATCTGGAAACGAAAGAGCAACTTCGACGACGTGCGAGGCGCCGTCGACACCGACGTGGGCGCGAATGTGCCTCGACGCACCGTGCGCCAGGAGATCACCACCCGCAGTCTCGGTGGCATCTACCTGCCCGCCGCCTATGAGGTGAGCAATCTCGTCGAGACCAGCAACATCGACCTCGAGTACGAGAGCGCAACCGGCGCACTGGTGATCACTCGCGAATCCGAGGCGAGAGCAGCAGCAGGCTTCACCTACGTTCTCGAGTCGGCCGTTCCCGAGTACAGCCCCACCTCTCTGCCTGCTAGCGCCACCGCTGGACTCGACGCCTCCTTCGTCGACGAACACACCACCCTGCCTCCTTCCTGCTCGAGTGGTGGAGCAACTCCGGGCGAGTGCTGGCCCGACAACGTCACACTCCTGGCTCAAGACATCACCGCCGGCGCCACCAACGATTACCAGCGGGTTCTGGCCCTCCAGAACCATTTCCTCGATCCCTCCAACTTCACCTACGACCTCGACGTGGCGCTGCGCCACGACGTGAACGACATCGAAGACTTCCTGTACGTCGTACAGCGGGGTTACTGCGAACAGTTCGCCTCCACCTTCGCAGCCATGGCCCGGTCGATCGGGATCCCCGCCCGTGTGGCGGTGGGGTTCACCTGGGGCGACTGGGACGACGACCGCCAGGAGTATGTGGTGCGGGGCGAGCATGCCCACGCGTGGCCCGAGGTCTACTTCGCCGGCGTCGGTTGGGTGGTGTTCGACCCCACCCCCGGTCGAGCACCGGCCCATGGCAGCGAGATCACCGGCCTGGCACCGGCCCAGCTCAACGAAAACGACGCATCCAACCGCGGTGGCGCGTCCGTCGCCCCACCTCCGAGCACGATCGCTCCCGGTATCACCGGCCAGCCCACCATCCCCGGCTTCGGCGAGGAGCTCACACCTCCCACCACGGTGCCGGTGGCGGGAAGTGGCTCTGGCGCCGGCTCGGGATCCGCCTTGGGCGTCCTGCTTCGGGCCGGCGTGGTGCTTGGCGCCATCTCGTTCGTGCTCGGCTTCATACCTGCGCTTCGACACCTTCTCCGCCGTCGCCGACTCCACCGCGTCGCCGCCGACCCCTGCGGCCGCGCCGAACTCGCGTGGGACGACGCCACCGACGCCCTCGCTGTCATGGGCATGGTGCAGGCCCCCAACGAGACGCTCCCTGAGTTCACCAGTCGCGTGGAACGCACCGGCACACGGGTAGGACCTCTTGCCCAACTCGCAAACGACGTCGCCATCTTGCGCTACTCAGTGCCCGCCGACCCCGTTCCCCACGCCATCGCCGCCCAGAGCGCGGCGCGGGAAGTGGTGCGGGCCTGCAGAGCCTCGCGAACATTCACCCAGTTGCTCGTCGACGCCGTGGATCCCAGAACCCTTCGGCTCCGAAGCTACTCGCCGGGCTGATCTTCGGGGCGGTTGAACCGGTCGCGCATCTTGGCCCCGGCACCGCCCATGACGTCGCGCAAACCACCGCCACGCATGTTGGCGGTCATTTGCTCGAGGCCGGCGCTGCCCAGCTTGCGGGCGTTGCGTTCGAACCAGAGCACGCTGGCCAGCATCAGCAGGAAGCCGACGAAGGCGAAGACGAACGACACCGAGAGCAGTGCGACCATCAGCACGACTCCACACAGGAAGCCGAACGTGGCCCACTTCAGATTGCGGAAAGCGTGGGTGTAGATGGTGGTCTGGGAGACCTCGCGAGCGAGCGCGGGATCGGACTCATAGAGATGATCCTCGATCTCGGTGAGGATTCGCTGTTCATCCTCGGAAAGCGGCACCGTTGTCTCCTTGGCCCGGATGTCGTCTTGCTCCAGTGTCGCACAGCGCCACTCCCTCAACAACGCGGTGGGTGATCAAACATCGCGGTCGGGACCCCACTGTTGCTGGCCACGTTCCATCCGTTTCAGCCCCGATCCGGGCTTCGAGAGGGTGGCGGGCCCGATCGCGTTGCCGCCGAAACGCTCCCTGATTTCGTCGACGACACCATCGGCATCACTCCAGGACCGGCCATCAACATCGTCGAAACTCAGCTGTTGACCGTGCTGGGTGACGAGTTGGCTCGCGCTGATGCCGAGTAGACGCACACCGGGCGAGGTATCGACGTGAGCCAGGAGGACCCCCGCCTCTTGGGCGATCGCGCGCGCTCCATCGATCGGCGAGGCCAGAGTCACCGATCTTGTGATGGTCGTGAAGTCGCCAAAGCGAACCTTGACGGTGATCGTCCGACCCGCAACATTTGCAGCCCGCAGCCGTGAGGCGACCGCATCGGCCATTCGCATGAGCTCTCTGGACAAGCGGTCCTCGGCGAAGAGATCGTGGGCGAATGTCTCCTCGTGGCCCACCGATTTCACACCCTGACCGACAACCACCGGACGCTCGTCACGGCCGTGGGAGAGAAGATGGAGATGGCGACCCACGGCCGAACCGAGAGCCGCGGTCACCCGTTCTTTCGGCTGAGCCGCCAGATCGCCGACAGTCTCGATACCCATACGCGAGAGCTTGGCTCCGGTGGCAGGTCCGACGCCCCATAGATCCCCCACCGCCAACGGATGGAGGAAGTCGAGCTCGGTACCGGCCTTGATCACGTGTACGCCGGTGCCGAAGATCGGCCCGCTGAGGCTCGGCTTGGGCTTGGCCCGTTCGGTGGCGAGCTTGGCAAGAAACTTGTTGGTGGCCACGCCCACCGAGCAGGTGAGCTGCTCTTCGGCGAGCACGCGAGCTCTCAGCGCGGCCGCGATCGTCGCGGCCCGGTCGTGGCCATGAAGGGCGCCGCGCACGTCGAGAAATGCCTCATCGAGAGAGAGCGGCTCGACCAGGGGCGTCACGTCACGAAACAGCGCCATCACCTTCGCGCTCAGCTCGCCGTAGTAGGCGTGGTCGCCGTTGAGGAACACCGCGTGGGGGCACAGGCGTCGGGCGCGGGTGGTGGGCATCGCCGAATGGATGCCATACGAGCGGGCCACATAGGACGCCGCGGCCACCACTCCCCTGTCGCCAGTGCCTCCCACGACCACCGGTTCCGCGATCAGTTCCGGTCTGCGCCGCAACTCACACGACACGAAGAAGGCGTCCATGTCGACGTGCAGGAAACCCAGGCTTCCGTCCGGAGCACTTCCCTCGGTCCGTTGGGGACTCACTCCGGGCGCCGCTCGGCCCGTATCTCCGCGGGATTCTCTCCGTAGGCGGAATAGCTGAAATGCCGGGGCGCCGTCCATGGCCCGCTCGTCCACTCCCGAAGCGGTTCACTCACCCATAGGGGACTCTCGCTCAGGCGGCCATCCACACCGATCGGATCGAGAAACTCGGCCGCGGTGACGATGCCGTCGGGATCCTCGAGAACGACTTCACCCTCGAAACCGGCCGCGAGGTGAACCTCGACGTCGAGAAGCATCTCCAGTTCGACGAACTCGACTGCGACGGTCCAGCACAGGCGCGCCCAGTTGGCGACAGTGAGTCCGGTCTCCTCGCAGACCTCCCTGGTGAGTGCCTCGACCGGCGTCTCGCCGGCATCGACCACACCTCCCGGAGTGGTCCAGTCGATGCTGCCACCACGGCGCCGATTGGCGACCAGCAGCAGGCCTCGCTCGTCGACGAGAAGTCCCCCGGCAACTCTCCAATGACGCACCCGCTCAGCATGCCAGCTTCCAGCCGTGCCGGGTCTCAATCGGTGGCGGAATTCTCCACGACGGCCGCGCCGTTTCCGAGATCGGTGGCCACCACATCAGCCTGCGCCACTGCTCCGGTGGCGACACGCGCCGACCCGACCGCTGTTTGGGTGGCGGCAGTGGAGACATCGGCGGTGGCAGACGTCGACGGATCAGGCGCCGGTTCGTTCTCAGCCACGAGAACGAGTATCCCGGTGGAAGAAGCGGCGATCACCACTCCGACGAGGGGGAGGAGAAGGCGACGGCGGATCCGTTTCTGATCGCGAGCGACCTCGTCCTCGTCGACCATCAGGCGTTTGAGCCGCGAGGCGACTTCGGCGGTCTCGATCTCCAAAGATTTCGACAGGACCTCGAGATCCACATCGCGGAGCCCGATCGGGGTGCCGATGGGGAGTTCCCGGAGGCGATACACCAGTGCGAGGTAGCGGGTGAGAACCGCGTCGGGGCCCGAAGCCTCGTCCATTCCGATGTCGGATCGGGTTACCGATATGCGACCCTCATCCAGATCTATGACGAGCTGAGATCGCTCCGGCATCAGTCCGACGTCTTCGACCCCGTAGATCCGCACCAGTTCACCCAGTAGTTGATCGTCGACAATCCGTCGACCCTGTTCGAGATCGTCGAGTTCGACCACCGTGAGTTCGCTGTGGTGGGCGAGTTCCTCCAGCTCCAAGCCGGCGGCTACCCGGGCCTGGCGGAGCAGGGCGCCCAGACGACGCGGCGGCACCAGCGTGGTGAGATCGGTTTCCATATGGTTTTTGTCGGCAGTCAGCGCCTGAATCTGAGGACGCGGTCGCGGACTCCCCACCAGGTGACCAACACCAATGCCTCCACCACGATCCAGCTCGACATCTTGGAGGTTCCCCTGATCCGATCGGTGAATGAGATCGGGATCTCGGTGACCGATCCGCCGGTGGCGATGACGCGATGGGCCATCTCGATCTGGAAGCCGTAGCCGTCTGCTCGAACGGTGTGGAAATCGATCTCGGCCAGCGCCTGGGAGCGGTAGGCCCTGAATCCGCTGGTGGCA
Source organism: Acidimicrobiales bacterium (assembly GCA_029263215.1). Lineage (GTDB taxonomy): Bacteria > Actinomycetota > Acidimicrobiia > Acidimicrobiales > Aldehydirespiratoraceae > OFTM10. The sequence continues at coordinate 1,925 of JAJCXY010000038.1, read as the reverse complement.
TCGGCGACCTGGATGCCGAGCACGAATGCCGCATACCGATTGCCCCAACGCGAAAGGGCCCGTCGGTACCAGGACCAGTCCGGAATCGATCCGCCCGGCACGTAGCGACTTCCGATGGCCAGATCAGCCCCCTCCTCGACTGCAGCCAGCAGCGAGGGAAGCACGGCAGGATCGTGTGACAGGTCGGAGTCCATCTCCACCATCACGTCGAAACCATTGATGAGGCCCTGCTTGAAGCCATCGCGGTAGGCCGAGCCCAGGCCTGATTTCGCGGGGCGTCGCAACACCTCGACGACGCCGAGTTCCTCCCCCACCTGCTCAGCGACATCGGCTGTTCCGTCTGGGCTCGAATCGTCGACGACGAGCACCTGAGCACCCGGAGAAGCGGAGTGGAGTCGGCGGAGCACCTCTTCGATGTTCGCCGCCTCGTTGTAGGTGGGAAGAACAACCAAGGCACGCACGGGCGTGAACTCTAGAGGCGGGGGCGGCGCCACCACGCCACCGGGGCCTCGATAGGCTCGCGCCGATGTCGAAATCGTCAGCAGGCCACATCCCCGACACCGCCGCTCCCCCGGTGCTGGCCCGCGCTCTTGCCCTCGTCGCGATCATGATTGCAGGCCTCTGCGGTGGACTCATCGGGTTCGCGGTCACCGATCTCCAATGCAACGACGGATGCACCACCACCGCCGGGATCGTAGGCGTACTCAGCGCGGCGGGAGCCGCGGTCGGAGTGGCGATCGTGGCGGTGCTCACCATGCGGGCGATGGCTGAATGGAAGGCCCAGGAGCTGCAAGAGCAGGCCCGGCGAGCTCAGGAATGAGCCCCGACCTCACTGAGCTGGCGGCCATCGCCGACGCCGCGCTCGACCGGGTCGTGCCCGCCCTGCGTTCTGCCGACGCGCTGACCGATCTGGCCGTCGCCACGAAGTCGAGCGGCACCGACATGGTCACCGAGATGGACCGATGGGCGGAGGCCACCATTGTCGAGGTGATCTCCGCGGCCCGACCCGACGACGGGTTTCTGGGTGAGGAGGGAGCGGCGAAGGAAAGCCTCAGCGGCGTCACCTGGGTGATCGACCCGATCGACGGCACCACCAATTTCCTCTACGACCTTCCCGGCTACTCGGTCTCGATCGCCGCTCGCGTCGATGGCATCGATGTGGTGGGCGCCGTTCACGACCCCATCCGTGGCGAACGTTTCCGCGCTGTCAGGCATCGAGGTGCCACCCTCGATGGTTCACCTATCTCGGTGAGCGACAAGGACGACCTCCCTACGGCCTTGGTAGCCACCGGATTCTCCTATGAAGCCGACCGGCGCCGAGCCCAGGCCGAGGTGCTCATCCACGTCCTGCCGGCGGTACGCGATATCCGTCGCTTCGGCGGCGCCGCACTCGATCTCTGCTCACTCGCATGTGGGCGGGTCGATGCCTACTACGAACGAGGACTCAACGAATGGGACACCGCGGCCGGAGCTCTCATCGCGCTCGAAGCCGGCGCTCTCATCGACGACCGACAGCCCTCCGAGGGTGCCTTCGTCGGCACCACACCCGGCCTGTTCGAAGCCTTGTCGCGTCTGCTCGACGACGCCGGCGCACACGAGGCCTGAATTTGATTCGTCCCGCGCGCCGCATCGCGACCGAGAACATGGCACCATCTCAGGCAATGGGTACGCGAATTCTCACGGTGGAAGACGACGAACGAATCCGCACGGCCGTCAAGTTGGCCCTCGAGGACGAGGGCTGGGACGTCGAAGAGGCCGATAGCGGGGAGGAGGCCCTCAACGCGTTCACGCGTGAAGCGGCCGATGTGGTGTTGATCGACATCATGTTGCCGGGCATCGACGGCTTCGACGTGTGCCGGGCGATTCGGCGCGTCAGCGACGTGCCGATCGTGATGGTCACCGCTCGTGCCGACACCCACGACGTC
>JAJCXY010000037.1 GCA_029263215.1 Acidimicrobiales bacterium | reverse complement strand
AACCTGTGTACTTCGATGCGGCGCTCGAGGATGGTCGGTGTTGGTGGGCTCCTGTCGGGGGCTGGCTGGTTGGTGCAGCGGCTGGTGCAGTGATCGGTGCAGGCCTGCACAATGACGCGGTCCGGGGGTGGCTGGGTCGGTTGAGCTGTCCGACCGTGGGTAACGTTGAACCGGCAGCGTCTCGCTGCCGCTGCTGCTCACGACGGTCATGGCCTCGAGGGCGGGTGGGTGCGGGAACCGTGTTGTGCCTTGTCAGGCCAGGGGCCACGGCCGAGTTTCTGGCACTCACACGCTCGTGGACGTGTGGGTCTCACGCTTGCTCTGGAGGCGTTAGCCGGGAATCACGAGTGGGCCGGGTTTGGGGCCGTACATCGGGTGAGCCGCGCTGCCTGCGCGCTGACCGTTGTGATCACGCGCTGCGTCTACGCAGTCGGGGTGGAACCGGCTGTCGTCCTTATCGAGCATCAAGCCGCAGAATCGGCATCGGGTCTCATCCGCCATGGGAGCCTCCACACCCGACGATACACCTTTCGTGAGATCCCCTGAACGCGACCGGTGATCGTGGGGATTCAGTTTCGAGGCGATGACACTGCGGGCGACGGGTCTGCGGGCACACTCAAGTGCCATGGTCCGGTCTGGGTCGACGGGCTGAGACCGGCATGGCTATCGAGCGAGTCCCAGCCAGTTCGACCCGAGCGATTTCGCTGGATGCCGGACACTCACTGGCAAGAAACGGCACGCGATTATCGACCGTGCCTGGCGCGTGCCTCGGTCAGCGCCTTGAGGTGCCGATAGCGGTCGGAACGCGGTGGCGGAAGTTAGCGGGGGCGGAGTGGGTCGGCGTTGAATGGGGTTACGAGTTGGGTCCAGGTTTCGAGGTCGATTTCGGTGAGTGCTTCCATGACGTCGATGGCGTCTGGGATGTCACCGTGTACTGAAACGGTGGTCAGCACTTCTTGGGTGGCGTCGTAGCGGAGCAGTGTGGCGCGGGCATCGACGATGATGCCTTGGCCGGCGAGCCCCTCGCTGTCGTTGGTGAGAGCGATGTAGCGGCCTCCGTCGATTGTTTCGAGCGTGGTGAACCCCCCTAGCGTCGAGTTCATCAGGGTGAGTTGGAACTCTTCGAAAGTGCGTGCTTGGACGCTGACCCCTGGTCCAGCATCGGGCCCTGCGTCGGGGTGGGTCCAGGCCATGGTCCAGCGCGACAAGACGCCTGCGAAAGCGTCGATGGGGCCATCTCGGTCAAAGAGCTGTTCATAGCGGTCAGCGGTGTCGAAGCCGTCGGCCGGGTCGCCGCTGCGCGGTGTGAGCGTGTCGGCGAAGTCGCGTATCTGGGTTGCGGTCCACCCGCGGGCGTCGATGACTACCGCGGTGTTTCCGGCGCTGAGGTGGATCTGCGCGAATTGATCGGGGCCGCCGTTGACGTACAGGATCCCTTCGAGATCGCCGAGGGTGTATACCTCGAATCCGGGCTCGTTCTCCAGCCCGACGGGCGGTGCTTCGTCATCGAAGACGTATACGTCGATGGTGACCTCCGGTATGGGCAGTGACGATGTCGTGTCGGCTGTACGGAAAGCCTGGGTTCGTACTGTTGTGCCACGCGGGCCCTGAGCGATGTTGGCCTCGACGAGAGCTTGGCGTTGGGCGCGTTGTTCCGGTGTCCAGATCCCCATATCGGTGACCCACTCGATCGCGTAGGGGTCGGGCAAGACATACCGAGGGAGCACGCGAGCGTCTGTGGGTTCGGCGAGGGGAACGCTCACCTGGTCGACCGCCGCAGCGAGCACATCGTCGGCACCGCTGATCGCCTGGTCCCATTCCGCATCAGTCACCGCCTCGGTGGTTTCCAACAAGCCAGCGAGGTCGACGCCGGGGCGGGTGGTCTGCCAGTTGATGACCCAGTCGTCGATCCCCACCAGCGCATACGAGGCGAACGGTCCCACGATGAGGAACGCGGCCTGACCAGCGATCGCCGTCTCAGTAACGGTGCCGAGGCTGCTGGCTTCGAACAGTTCCCGATACAGCGACCCTGGGGTGGCGTGGCGGGTGGTGCTGGTCACTGTTGTGCCCACTTCGGCTGTTCCCTGTTCGCCGATGGGCGAGAGATCGATCTGTTCGCTGATCGAGCCTGTCGGCATCGGTCCGGCTGGTTCGGCTAGAACCAGTTCGGCGCCCGGTAGCGACCACCCGTCATCGGTGCGCACAAGTGCCTCAGCAACCGAGCGAAGCGTCGTTTCATCAACGTCGAAGGACTCCAGGCCCAGCTGCTCGCCGTCAGCCACCCACCCAATCGTCGACCGGTTGTGCAAGCTCTCGATGGTTGCGTCTTCGACAGGCCCGACGCCGCCTAGAGCCGCAGGGCTGGCCAGAATGAACAAGTGGCCGTCGAGGCGCCACACCCAAACCCCGCCATGGTCGCCATCATCGGTCCCCAGCACGGGCCAATGCCGGATGACGGCCCACTGCTCGCTGGCGGGCAAAAGGTGCGGCTGAGATCCCAGCTGCTGTAGCGCTGCTGAGTCAGTGCTGGGTGCCGTCGTGGTCGGCGCCACTGTCGTGATCGGCGGGTCGGCCGGATCGGTGATCACCGCGGACCCGTCGGCTCGACTCAACACCCAAACACCCGCCACAACAACGATCGCCGCGGCCGCAGCAACAAACGCGATCGAGCCTCGACGCCACGGCGAAGTCCTTGCCGCCAACACCGGACCAGCCACCGGTACCGACTCCTGCTCGGCCAAACCGCGGGCGAGCTCCAAGGCGTCGCCGTAAGCAAACAGCTGTGCAGCGATATCATCATCGATCACATCGGTTCCGGACTGGTCAGCCATTGACCGTCACCTCCAATCTCTTGCGCAGCTTCGCCATCCCCCGGCTGAGGTGAGTACCCACAGTCGACCGTCCAACATCAAGCGCCTCAGCAACCTCCGCGTAAGACCAACCACAACCGTGGACCAGCCACACCGCGGCACGCTGGGTCTTTGGAAGCGCCAACAACGCCGGAATCAACGCCGGCTCGATACTGGGAAACTCAACCTCAGAAACCAGCGGCAACACCGGCGTCGCCCGTGGAATCGACCGCGTCAGCCCGACCCGATACAGATAGCCGATCGGGTTATCCATCGCCACGAGTCGTTCGCGGTGCTCCCACGCCCACGCCAGCGCCTCGCCCACCGCATCATCAGCACCGTCGACACCCCTCGCCGCGACAAACCCACGCCACAACCGCGGCCTGGCCTCGTCAACCAGAACCTCGAAAGAATCGCCCAAGACGCTCCCCATACCTCTAAACACTCCACAACCACAATCGCGCTACATCCAACTCGCAGAAGACCCACAGCCACAGGAATTCTCCACCACACCGCACGACGAAAGACTCGACAACAGAACGAACCCCTGATCGTGGATCGTCAGAGGCGGCTCGCTCGGCATTGCCAGCCCAGAATCCCTGGCTACGACCAGACGTGCGCGCCACGTCCTTCCAACTACGGTGCTACAGAATCACCGCTCGCATCCCTCGAGAGAATGGCGAGTGATCACTTGCTGGGTGACGGGTACTCGTTGGGGTCGGGCGCTTGTTCTGATCGAGGGCCACGGGGTGGCGAGGGGTGGCGAGGTTCGCGTACGCCGCTCGTCGGTGGATGGGTACCACCCATGCAGCGCCCATCGAGCAAGAAAAGAGCGATCCCGGTGACAAGCCACGCTGCAGCGGTCGCGGTGGCCGCGACAATCCACGCTGTGCTCATACCGATCGCAGTCAACGCGATCCAGCAGACCGCGTAGAGCGAGACCGCTCCAAGGACTTTGGCCCGGAAGTCGACGCGACGGCGCATCGGGGCCAGCCTCGTGACGCACTGGGCAGCGTGCTGCCAACTCCCAACGCGGTAGCCGCCGAAACCGAGCCGCGCACGAGCTTGATACCAGCGCTTCCGAATGCGAAGTGGCCCAAGGATCATCACGAGTGACGGCTTTCGTTGTGTCGATCGACCAGGCAAGCTTCGGATCGGCCCGGCAACGATGATCATGTCATCCTGCTCGGTGATGCGCCACGGTTGCATACACCCCTGGATCGACGATTGAAGACAGCTCGATACCGACACGAACAATCACTGGCCTCGCCGATCGCTCGGTGTGCGACTTCGGCCCTCCTGCGGCGCTCGATAATGGCTGCAGCCAAGGAGCTGTCAACCTGTGTTGGAAGTCCCCCGGTCTGACGGACGGGGTTGGTTTGGGGATTATGCCGCATTTGCGGTTTCGTAGTCGATGGGGCTGAGGCCGTCGTTGTAGCTGTGGCGGCGGCTGGGGTTGTACCAGGCTTCGATCCATTCGAAGATCGCGCCGGCGAGTTGGTCTCGGCTGTGCCAGTCGTGCTGGTCGAGGAGCTCGCGTTGCAGGATCGAGAAGAACGCCTCAGCAACGCTGTTATCGAAGCAGTCGCCGATGGTTCCCATCGATCCGAGCAGGCCAGCTTGGCGGAGCCGTTGCCCAAAAAGCCATGAGGTGTATTGAGCTCCGTGATCCGAATGTGCGATTACCTGGTCTTTGGGTGGTTGGCGTCGCCAGGTCGCCATCTGCACAGCGTCGGCGACGAGCTCGGCTCGGAGATGATCCGCGATCGACCAGCCAACAACGCGTCTGGCCCAGGCGTCAACGACCACCGCCAGGTAAACCTTTCCTTCGCTGGTCGGGTGTTCGGTGACGTCCATAACCCAGAGACGGTCAGGGCCATCTGGATCGAACGCCCGGTTCACCAAGTCATCGCCAACAAGACCATCGCCGGGTCGGGTGCAGCCCCGGTTGCGTTTCGGGTAGTGAATGCCCTGGGCACCACAGACCCGCATCAGGCGTTCACATGTGGTCTTGGATCGACAGATCCCGCGTCCCAATCGGAGCTCCTTGCGAACCCGCGGAGACCCATAGGAATGGCGCGACATCTTCCAGATGTCGAACACGTCGTTGGCCGCGTAAGCCTCAGCCAGTTCGGCGTCGGTGACTTGCTGGCGCAGTCGTTGGTAGTAGCCCGACTTCGACACCCCCATCACCCGACAACACGTCGAGATGGGCAGATCCGAGCAGTGCTCGGCGATGAAGGTGTACATCATTTTGGGAGCACGTTCTCCGCAGCAAAGTAGGCGGCCGCACGCTTGAGGATCTCGTTCTCGAGCTTCGCGACCTTCAACTCCCGGCGAAGCCTCACCAGCTCCTCGCGCTCAGCGGTGGAGAGCCCGTCGGCTCTTCGTCCTTCGTCGATGTCGGCTTGTTTCATCCAGCCACGCAGACAGCTATCAGATATCCCGAGATCCTCAGCGATCTGTCTGGCCGGCTTCTCTTTCAACCGGGCCAACTCGACCGCTCGTCGACGAAACTCAGCAGGGTGTGGACGTGGCATCTGGACTTCCTTCCCAAGACAACAAACGTCGCCTCAGACTCGATGTCCGTCAACCCGGGGGACTTCCA
>JAJCXY010000036.1 GCA_029263215.1 Acidimicrobiales bacterium | reverse complement strand
CGGCTCGACTGCGTAGACCGTTCCGTCGCCGGTGGTGACTTGTATCTCGGTCACTCGCGGATCAGTGCGCACCAGCAGCCGGCCGAACTCGAACTCATGCGACCCGCCGAAGTCCGCCCACAGGATTACCGACCGACTGCCAAAGGCGGAGGTTTCCGCGCACGTCGCCGACCATCCAGACTCGTCGACGACGGCGAAGCACTCGGGCGCATCCGTCGTCTCATAGCTAAGGATCACCCGCTCCCCGCCCTCCCAGTCGGTGACCCCGAGAAGGTCGTACGACGTCGGTTCTTCTAGGAAGAAGAAATTCGACTCGGCGAGCCAACTTGGAGCATCCGCTCGGACCTGAAGGCGGACGTCGACAGGTGGCGGAGAGCCTTCCGCCTCGTTCGAGTCGTCGGAGCACGCCGAAACGACGAGCCCGAACGCCAAGAACATGAAAGTGACCACCCGCAGCCGCACCTGGCAACCGTAGGCGCATAGTGACGCCGCCCGATGTCGCGGCAACCGCCGTACCGATTGGAGTGATCCATGAGCCTGATCCACCATCGCATCGTGGTGGTCGGTGGCTTCGAATCCGCCTCATGACCGGCAACGAGCTGCGAGTCATACACAATCTCCTCCTCGTCGATGCGGTCGATATTGCCGCCCCATAGTCACGCCGTCGAGCACAGCGGCCGCGCCGCAACGCGGCCCGACTGTGACGCGAGACAACCCCAAGTGGCAGCGCGCTGGGTCAGGCTGACTTTGAACTGATCCATGCCCAAGAATCCATCGTTGTGTGTAGTCTCTGAGCATGGCTCTCCTGAAGAATCTCCGTGGGTTTCTAAGAGCCTTTCGGAGGGGTTCCGATCAGCCCGCGAGAGAACCTGAGCCCTCACCTGAGCTCGAAGTTGAGCGCGAGTTACGCCGCGGGATGCGCGAAGGTGGCGGCCATCCCATCGGGTGAGTCTCGTGTCTCAATTGACCGAATCTGGACGAACCAGCGGTGGCCGCACGCCTCATGACGCTGATCGAATCGCCGCCACTGTGTCGTTCCCACCCGATATGAATGGCATGGACCGCAGAGGTGAGACCCTCGGCCCAACCCGCCCTCGTCCCTGCAATGAGCTGCGGGTCGCGCAAGAACGGCATCCTCGTCCACCGGCTCAATAGTCGATCGGAACTGGCCCGGAAGGGTCCGATGGTCGGTCATCGGGTTCGGCGTTCACGACTGCGTTGGTGTCGGCGGCGACCATCGCGGCTCGGCGCTCGTCGTTGAGTTGGCTTTTCGGGCACCGATGCGATGATGCGGTGGGGGACTGTGGATTTGTGTGTGTAAACGATCGGTGATCTGACTTCGGTCCGCTGCTTGATGCGGTGGTCCGGGAAGGATCATGAAGATGAAGAACGATGGAAATGAGATCGAGCCGGTGTCGACGGAGCTCGCGTTGCCACCGGACGCGTCGTTGTCGCTGGTCGCGGAACGGCTGGTCGATCAAGCCAGACATGATGGGGTGTCCTTGACCGGTGACGGTGGTCTGCCCAGGGGCCTGGTACAGCGCGTTCTCCAGGGCGCGTTGGAGGCCGAGATCAGCGATCATCTCGGTTACGAAGCGCACTCATCGGACGGGTGGGGGTCGGGCAACTCGCGCAACGGCCTCTACCCCAAAACGGTGGTCACCGATGTTGGTGATGTGCGCGTCGAGGTCCTGCGGGACCGCAACGGCACCTTCGACCCACGAACCGTGCCGGTCGGAACACGACGCCTGGCGGGTGTGGACGCCCAGATCATCTCGCTCTACGCGAAGGGTATGACGACTGGCGATATCGCTGCGCATCTGTTCGATGCCTACGACCACGAGATCGACCTATCCACGATTGGACCATCACTGCCGGCACCTTCGAGGCCCAGTTTCGGTCGATCATTCGTCGTGCAGCAGCGGGAGCCGTCTCACGCGAATGCGTGCGTCGGTCACCACAAGGACAGCTCCTTGCTTGAGGTCGTCCGCCACCTCGTCCAGGTGCCCGAGGATCACGGCGGCTTGATCGGCCGGCCGCGGCATGTTCCGGGCACGGAACAGGATCACCGACGGTGACCGGCTCCGTGTGAGGGCAAGCAGTGCCCCGAAGTCGGTGTCTCCCGACACGACGACCCTCTCCTGATCAGCGGCCAACTTGAGGAGCTTGTCGTCCGGGGCCCGCTCCAACCCCAAATCGACGGTGTGCACCGCGTCGTGGCCGGCCTGGCGCAGAAGCTCGGCTAGCTGTGGCGACCGATTCTGATCGATCAGGAACTTCACGCCGTGGGCTGCAGCGGGATCTCTCGATCGGCAACAGCATCAGCGGCATATCGCAGTGCGGCAGCCACGTCCTCGAGATCGAGCGGGGGAAGCTCAGCGACGACCTCGGCCGAAGTCAGTCCGTTCGCGACCATCCCAACCACCGTCGCCACCGGGATCCTCAGACCGCGGATACACGGCACGCCGCCCATCACTTTGGGGTCGATCGTAATTCGGTCCATGACCCCAGGGTACTCAGCACTGCCCACGTCACGAAGCGGAATCTCCAGACCTGGCGATCCGCCCCATGCCCTCCGGACGTGCCCACCTCACGTGTCAGCTGCTGACGCTAAGCGCAAGCAGCAAGTCTGTGCCACTCATATCGGCGTGTTCTGGTGCAGGGTCGCGTGTGCCGAGTAGGGGCCGCTGTGGCGGCTCGGTGTGGGTCACGGTGTGGGCAGCGGATCGGCGGTGTCTGTGAGGGGGCCGACGAGGTCCTCGAGATCGCGGCGGGCGATGACGATGCGACGACCGAAGGTGAGTGACGGGATCTCTCCTCGTTGTACGCACTCGTAGGCTGAGGTCTTGGAGATGCCGAGAATCTCGGCGGCCTCGGCGACGGTGAAGGTGAGTCGTGGTGTCATGGTTCCTCC
>JAJCXY010000035.1 GCA_029263215.1 Acidimicrobiales bacterium | reverse complement strand
GCAACTCCGGATCAGCCCTTCCTCGCCGAACGCGCCGCCGACGGATCCTGGCGCACGATGAGCTACGCCCAGACCCTCCATGCCGTGCGATCACTCGGCCAGGCTCTGCTCGACAGGGGGGTCGATTCCGAGCACCCGGTCATGTTGCTCTCGGGCAACTCGATCGACAACGCCGTACTCCAACTGGCCGCCATGGAAGTGGGCATCCCCGCAGCACCGATCTCGCCCGCTTACTCGCTGATGTCACACGACTTCGCCAAGCTCCGTCACATCCATGAGTTGCTCACTCCTGGGCTCGTCTATGCGGCCGATCGGACGAGCTTCGATCGGGCGCTCGAAGCGCTCGATCCGGGGCGTGTCGTCGTGAGCGTCAACCCGGGAGATCGCGACGAGACCCTCAGCGAGCTGCTGTCGACATCGCCCCGCCGAGAGCTGGACGACGCGGCTGCGAAGGTGGGACCCGACACGATTGCGAAGGTCCTGTTCACATCGGGCTCGACTGGACTGCCCAAGGGGGTCAAGAACACCCACGGGATGCTGTGCTCCAACCAGCAGGCGATCGTGCAGTTGTGGCCCTTTCTGAGTGAGCGGCCGCCGGTGATCGTCGACTGGTTGCCGTGGAGCCACACCTTCGGAGGCAACCACAACTTCAATATGGTGCTCTTCAACGGTGGGACGCTCTACATCGATGGGGGCAAGCCCGCACCCGGTCTCTTCGACACCACAGTGGAGAATCTCCGCGACGTCCCCGCCACGATGTACTTCAACGTCCCGGCCGGGTACGCCCGACTCGTGCCCCATCTTCAGAACGACGCGGAGCTCCGCGAGCTCTTCTTCGGTGATCTGGACGTGCTCTTCTACGCGGCAGCCGCCCTCCCCCAAAACCTCTGGGAACAACTCGAAGAGCTCTCGATATCAGCTCGTGGCGAGCGAGTACGGATGCTCTCTGCGTGGGGGTCCACTGAGACGGCGCCGATGGCCTGCGCAGTGCACTTCAGTCTGGAGAGGGCCGGCGTGATCGGTCTACCCGCGCCGGGCACCAAGATCAAGATGGCACCCGTGGGCTCCAAGTTGGAGCTGAGGGTGAAGGGACCGAACGTGACCCCCGGCTATTGGCGTCAACCCGAGCTGACCTCGGCCGCGTTCGACACAGACGGCTACTTCAAGATGGGAGATGCCGGTCGACTGGCTGATCGCGACGACCCCGCTCAAGGGATCGTCTTCGACGGCAGGATTGCGGAGAACTTCAAGCTGACTTCGGGCACCTGGGTTCATGCCGGCGAGCTTCGGGTGGCCATTGTCGGGGCCTGTGCGCCCCTGATCCACGACGCGGTTCTCACCGGCCACGACCGAGAAGAGATCGGACTTCTGGTATTTCCCGATTTCGCGGCACTCCGCGACATCGAACCCTCCACGCCCGACGACATGCCGTTGGAGGAACTCGTCCGCCTGCCCTCGGTGCATCAAGTTCTCATCGCAGGCCTCCAGACCCACAACAAGAAGAACTCTGCTGGTAGCAGGCGGATCGGCAGAGCCTTGCTGATGACACAGCCTCCGAGCATCGATGCCAACGAGATCACCGACAAGGGCTACCTCAACCAGAGGGCCGTGCTCGACGCCCGCGCCGACCTCGTGGAGCGTCTGCATCAAGGGGCCGGAGCCGACATCGTGACCCTCTGAACGTCTGGCAAGAGGGGATGGTCAGTCCTGAAGGCCGACGCAGGGAAGAGTGATCCTGAACGATGTTCCGGTGCCGATCCCATCGCTGTGAGCGGTGATTTCCCCACCGTGGGCCCGCACGATGGTGCGAGGCGACGGCCACTGAGCCTGCGTCACTCCCCCTCTGTGACAACATCGATCACCACGTTGCCGATCTTTTGGCCCGTCTCGACATAGTCATACGCTTCAACAATCTGCTCCAAGCCGTATCGCCTGTCGACGACGGGTCGAAAGTCGCCCGACTCGATCATGTCCCTGAAGTAGATCATCATCTCCTGATCGTGCTGCGGGATCGGGAAACTCACCTTCCGACCCCGAAAGAGCGGCGTGACGATCGCGAGAATCGGATTCTGGACGAAGGGCCCCAACTCCGATGAGAGGTAGACCCCACGCGGTTTGAGGAGGCGCCTACAGCGGCCGAATGTGCTCTTGCCCACCGCATCAAGGACAACGTCGTAGCGGTCGTCGTCCTGAGTGAAATCGTCGGCCGTGTAGTCGATGACCCTGTCGGCGCCCAGGCCCCGAACGAGATCCAGGCTTTCGGTGGGGCAAACTGCGGTGACCGTCGCACCCAGACTCTTCACCAGCTGCAGCGCGGCCGAACCGATAGCCCCGGTCGCACCGTTGACGAGGACGTTCTGGCCGCTACCGATCTCTGTCTTCCTGACCCACGTCAGCGCGTAGTGAGAACCCTCGGTGGCAGCGGCAACCTCGTCGAACGAGCAGCTCGCCGGCATCGTTGTTACCGAGCTGTCCTCGGGAACGGTCATGTACTCGGCGTGGGCGCCGAACGGTCCCTCGCAGTAGCCAAAAACTCTGTCGCCCACCGCGAACGATGTCACGCGGCTACCGATCGCATCGACCTCACCCGCGTACTCACTCCCGAGGATCGTCATCCTCGGTTTCGTGAGCCCCGTCACGAGCCTCGCGAAGAACGGCACGGCGGCGCGGGTGGCACAGTCGGTGCGATTCACGGTCGTGGCGTGGACCTTGACCAGCAACTCATTGGCCTCCGCCGTGGGCTCGTCGACGTCGGTGACCGTCACAACATTCGGCGAGCCGTATCTGGTGTGAACCGCTGCTTTCATTGGCCCAAGCTAGCGAAAGTGCGCCTCGGCAGTCCTAGTTGAGTCCTCCGCTGGCCACCCATGCGGCGATCTCGGCCCGCGAGGTCATGCCCAGCTTCGCCAGGATGTTGCTCACGTGAACACTGGCCGTTTTCGTGGAGATGTACAGCTCGTCGGCTATTCCACCATTGGTGAGGCCGCGAGAAACCAGGGGTGCCACCTCCCTCTCTCTTGGGGTGAGCAGGGTGGGCGTGTCGACGCAGCAAGGCTCTCCGAGAAGCCCCCGGACCAGCTCCTGGCGCTGCCCCGGCCAGGCGGCGAGCTTCTGGCCGGCCAGTTCCAGCTGGTCGTGATCGTCGAGACCCATCGCTCTCGCGACGCGCGCTCGGGCGAGATGGAGTTCGGCCTCGTCCATCACCGCTCTCCTGAAACCGGAATCGAGCGCGGCTGCGTATAGGCGGTCGGCCTCGACGAGGTCGCCGCCGACCAGCTCGGCTTCGATCGCCGAGTATGCGGGTTCCATCGAGAAGCAGCCCGGATCTACGGGATAGAGCAGGTCGCGTCCCGACAAGAAGTCGCGAATATCGGGGCCGAGTCCCGCCGCGAGCATCGGGCTCAGGAAACGAAGCAGGATAGGCAGAGCGCCGTCGTCGACTTCGGCATCGGACAGCCACTGTCGCACTGGTTCGATATTGCCTTCGGCCAGCTCGGCCATCGCAATCGTGCCCAGGCGCCGCGTTGGGGAGTATTTGGGCGGCTCCGTGGTGACCGCTAGTCGGTCGGCGAGACGTCGCACCTCCTCGGCGCGTCCGTCATCGATGGCGAGAATCAGGGATTGGATCACGATCGCCGTCACATCGGGGAGATCCTCGAGGGCCGCAGCGAGCATCGTCTGGTAGGCGTCTCGATCGCCTTCCATCTGCGCCAATGACAGAAGGGACAGTCGATAGCCGTTGGTGGCAATACAGGTGAGTCCGGCGCGCTGACTGGCTCTGTGCATCCGTTCGACGTGGGAACGAGCGTCAATGTGGGGCACTTGCATAGGAGTGTTGTGCAGAGCACGACTCGCTACCACATGATCCCCTGCAGCTTCGGCGTCGGCCGCAACCGCCAACAACTCACCGACCGCCTCATCGAGCTCCTCGCCGGTGGACAGGCGGGCACTCGCCCGCTCAGCACGGGCCTGACGTGCCGCGCCAGCGGCTGAATCACCGGCAATGTCGGCCACTTCCAAAGCCCGACTTGCGACGGCCATAGCCTCCTCACTCCGTCCGCTGAGCATGTGATGCTGAGCGAGGTCGGCGAGAGCCTGGGCCTGGGCCGCCGATGGGTCGAGCAGTTCCGCTACCGCTGCGAGCTCCTCAGCGGCTCGCTCGGCTCTGCTGGTGTCGCCCTCTTCCCACAGGAGTCGGACGCGATGGTGAAGCACCTCGGCACGACCTGTGGGCGCCGAGCCGACCAGGTCGGCCCATTGATCGACGTGATCGAGTGCGGCCCGTTCCTGGCCGATCATCCACCCCGCGACAACCGCCACTCTGAGGAGACTGATGTCGTCGGTGTGAACCAAGAGTGCTTGCTCGGCCAGTGCTAGAGCTTGCTGGCTCCGCCCACTGGAGAGGGCAACGTGAGCACCATCGCGGGCCGCGTCGGCAGCCTGTTTCGTGCGTCCCGCCCCAGTGGCGTGGGCCACCAGCGAGACGATGTCGTCGGACCCCGCCGCCAACAAGGCGTCGTGTACCGAGGCATGAATCCGGCGATGTTCCCTCGTGAACAAGCCTTCGGCCACGGCTTCCCGAACCAGATCGTGGCGGAAACCGAACTGGTCGGGGCCGCTCTCCACCAGGATGCCGAGATCCACGAGTGACCGGAGATTGCCCAGGAGTTCGTCTTCGGACGCGTCAACGCTGGCCGCGACGAGCTCGAAGTCGACGTCGATGCCGAGCACCGCTACTGCTTCAGCAACACTTCGCTCGCCCGGTGGAAGCCGTTCGATCTCTGGTCGCAGCATCTCTGCCAAGGTCCATGGCAGACCACTGGTGAGATCGGCCTTGGTATCGGTGGCGGCGACAAGCTCGGAGAGCAGAAGGGGGTTGCCCCCGGTTCGGCTGTGCACATGCTCGACCGTCTTGGTATCGGCGGCGCGCCCGGCGGCACCGAGGTAGTCAGCCACCTCGTCGCGACGCAACGGCTCCAACCTGAGCTGGGTCACGTGGCTTCGTCGCTCCGCCCGCTGGAGAAAGCTGCTGGTGATGTGGCCGGGTCGCAGAGCATTGGGACGGTAGGTGACGAGAACCGAAGCAGCGAGAGGCCCGGTGACCATCAAGCGATCGATCACCTCGAGACTTTCGGCGTCCGCCCAGTGGACATCTTCGAAAACGAAGATCGTGGACTCCCGATGGACCGAGCGGAGCAACTCTGCCGCGGCAAGCACCTGGTCGGCCACCGGCCAGTCGTCGCCCTCGACCGTCTCGGGCCTGTCAATCGGGCCCACTGCAGAACGGATCAGTTCGAACGGGATCGGGGTCTGGCGAGGCACGGCGCCCCCTCGCACCACGGTAGTGCCTTCGGGTGCGGCGGCAATAATCTCTTCGACCAGGCGCGTCTTGCCGAGTCCGCTCTCGCCGCCGATCAGGGCGACGCCGGCCCGATCGAAGTCGGACAGCATCGCGGTGGCGACGGCAAGCTCGCGGTCTCTACCCACGAAGGGGTTGAGACCGCCGCGGTGCGGGCGTGCGGCCATGGGGGCCATGTTAGCCACGACGCGAGACGAGGCTCCAAAGACGGTGTGATGCGCGGGTGGGTCGCACCGCGGCACGCCATGCGGCGCGCTCCGAACGTTGCCGGTCGGTCAACGATGCGAGTCCTCCGGGACTGGTTGGGGAATTGAGGTTCGTGTGCATGAACCAATGATGCGGGTCTGAGGTAGTGGCCCACATCGGGCACATGCCTAGTTCACTACCTCAGTTCCTCTTCGGCGTGGCTTCAACCGCGATGGGGGATGATGCTTTCGCGGCGACGAGTCGATCGTGCCGGGCGCAGGGAGGCGCGCCACGTAGCCCTCTCGGACCGCTGACGGCCGCTTGGCGATGCCAGGCTGCTGGGGTTGTTGCGAGTGGTGAAGTAGGTGTGGTGCATGCCTGCCCAGTTCATTACCTCAATTCCGGTCGGTGCCGGTGGGCCAGGACACGGTCAGTGCCATCTCGGTGCTTCGGCGAGCAAGGCATTGAGAGTTTCGACCTGTGGCATCGACATCACGATCTCTGCCAGCTCGAAATAGTCTGATCCGCCGGTGTGGCGAAGCTCAGCATCGATGATCTGCAGGAGTGATTCCGACTCGCCGATCCATCTGACGACGTCACCTCCGGTCTGAAGCAGGAAGGTGCCCTCCTCGGCCTTCGCCGCGAGTCGTTCACCGATCCTCGGCTCCGTCACGAGATCTTCGATACGAAGCCAGTAGGTCAACGGTTCGAGCCACACGCTTGTCTGGGTGATCATGACGCTGGCACCGCATCGCTGGGTTCCTCCAGAAGCAGAAGCCTCGCTACGACGCGGTTGATCTCTGCGTCGGGGTTGCCCTCCGCGACACCCGATCGGTCATCGAGGCAAATCTGCCCGAGCTGTTGGAGAAGTTCATCTCGATGACGAGTCAGCCGCCTCGCACTGATCCGATCCCGGCTTGCGGCCACGATCCTCTCCGACGATTCCTTCACTGCATTGATGGTTCTCACGAACTCATCTCCTTTTGGGTCGCGCCCACGACATTTGGTGACAACGAAGCCAAGACCTCGCCGGTCGAAGCAGGGGGAGATATCACGGCCGACAGCGGCGCTGCGGCGGCAGCAGGCAGGTGGGCACCTGCGCTGTCGTTGAAGTGCAGTTCCATGTCGGGAAAGACGAGTGCGATGTCGGCCTCGTGAAATGCGATCCAGATAAGCCGGACGACATCGCTGCGAAGCCGGGGAATGGCCAGCGGCGAGGCCGACCACATGTTCAGTCGGTAGGACACGACGTTGTTCCCGAACCGGTCCTCCACCCAGGCGTCCGGCCGGGGCTCGTCGAGAATCTCGGGATGCGACGAAGCGACCTCGTGGAGTACGCCCCGTACCCGTTCGACCTCGTTTTCGCAGTTGGCCAGCACCACCACGTTGAATCGGACCTTCTCGTCGGTGCCGGTGAACGTCTTGAAGGAACCGGTGAAGAAGCGTTGGTTTGGCACCACGATTTCCTCGTTGTCGATGGTGCGGACGGTTGTGGAACGCACCGTGAGTCGTTCCACTGTCCCCATCTGACCGTCCAGTTCGACGATGTCACCGGGCCGCAGCGAACGCTCGAATAGGAGGAAGCTGCCGCTGATGAAGTTGCCCAGAACCTCGCGCATCCCGAACCCGACTCCGACCGAGAGCCCACCTGTGATTGCCGCCACCGTCGACGGGTCAAGCTGCAGCTGGCCTACTCCGTAGGTGATTCCCATCAGGATCAGGGCATAGCGCACGAGCAACAATGTGGCTTCCGCGGACCCATCGTTGAAGTTCGTGTGCTTCGACACGAAGTCGACGACGACCGTATTCATCAAATTGATCGCGTCGGTCCAGAACCAGATACCCAGGGTGGCGACGAACAGGGCTCCCACGCTGAGTGGGCTGCCGAACGCTTCGAACGCTGTGGCTCCGGCAAGCCGGCCGACATCAGCCAGGTGATCCAGAACCATGAGTCCGACGATGATCGCGATCAGGGGCTTGAAGAAGCGGCGACGATGGCGGCGCCCCTCCTCGGGATCCAATCCACCGGTCAGGATGGTCATGACCATCTCCCCCACCAGCAGGACCACGAAGACGCCGATCAACTCCTCCAACAGGCCGGTTACCCGTCCGGCGGCCGCCATTTCTCGTTTCACGACTGTCGCCAGCACGATTCCGATCGTGGGAGCGCTCGCGGCGCGGATCAGATCCACCAGCCTGCTCAGTATTCCCGACCCTGCTCGACGAGGGGTTAGCCCCCGCGAGCGCCGCAATCCCCCTCGAGAGTCGATGACCCACCAGAATGCCCGGCTCGCGAATCGGCTCACGACCAGCACCGCGGCGAGAGCGACCAACTGCTCGACCACCTCGGTGCGGCCGAGGAACACCAGTGCTCGATCGACGATGACCATCAACTGATCACCCTGGCCATCTTCAGTCATCTATCTCCCCCGCTATTGAGTCATAACGAGCCCGCAGCACAGCTCCGGCCTCCGCGGGTTCGAGTAGTCCCCGAGCTACCTGGAGATAGATCTCATCGCCGAGATCCGTCAGGCCTGCGAGGTTCTCCTCGAACACGCGAGGCAACACGACAGAACGGCGCTGCTGTCGGAGAAGGGCCGCCTCCACCGGGCTGATCGTCGGGTCGATGGCAACAGAATCGTTGATCGGGATCCGCCCGAGCCCCGAACGGGCGATCCGGCCCTGCGACGGAACGTTGGTCAGATACTCCATCAAGGCCAACGACTCGGCCATATTGTCGGTGTGTCGGTTCGCGACCATCCCTTCGATCTCGAGGAACCCACCCGGTGCGAGGTTGGTGCCTCCAGGAAGGGTCGTGAGGCCGAACGTCGCGGCTCCCTCGCCGCTTTCCGGTCCCGAAGCCGCCTCTGAGACGCCCAACTCCGAGCGGAACTTTCCGAGCTCTCTCGAACTCCCCACGAAGAGATCGATGCGCCCCCGCGCGAAGCTCTCACGAAGAGTCTCGTAGTCACCGCCAAGGATCACGTTCGGCTGGGGCCGCGCCTCGAGTATCCAGTTCATCCAGCCGACAAACCCCTCGTCGGGGGCAAGTGCATCATCGGCACCGAACACGGTGCCGTCAAAGGCGTCTACCCCCCAGTACGCGCCGACGAAATCGACCGGTATCCCGGTGGAGTAACCGGCCTCGGCGAGTTCTATGACCGAATCCAGACTCTCCGGCGGTTCGATGCCCTCGCGGAAATAGAGAACGTCGGTGAAACCCGCGAGGGGCACGCCGTGCTGTTCACCTTCGATCGCCATCACCTGCATGGCACGGACCTCCAGCTGGTCGAATCCGTGGCCAACGGACTGATCAACTGTGATCGGA
This sequence comes from Acidimicrobiales bacterium, assembly GCA_029263215.1. Lineage (GTDB taxonomy): Bacteria > Actinomycetota > Acidimicrobiia > Acidimicrobiales > Aldehydirespiratoraceae > OFTM10. The sequence continues at coordinate 74,399 of JAJCXY010000035.1, read as the reverse complement.
CGGACCGAATCGGCCGCGACGAGATCGGCGAGCCGGTCTGCGTCTACGCCGACCACCACATCGGGCCCGAAGCCCGACTCGACCTCCGCGGCGAAGCGAGACTCGAGTTCGCTGGAAGGTACGTATTCGATGATCAGCCGGAGATTCGGATTCAGTTCGGAATACTCCTCGAGCAACTCGATGAGCACCTGAGCCTCAGGATCGGGCCAGTCGTGCCAGACCAGGATCCTCTGACTCGTGAGTTCGCAGCTCGCGAGTGCCACCGCGAAGCTGGCTGCCACGATCGAAACGGCCAACAGTCGGCGCATGCGCCTCAAGGCACGGCTACTGGCCTTTGGCGGTGTTCTCTCCGACGGCCACAGTCTCGTGGACCCGTACTCCATCACAATTCACAACCCCGACCGCCCGTGCGCTCGCGACTGCTTTGGATCGTTGTCGCCCACATACGACAACCCGTGACGACGAAGGTACCACGCTGAGTGACTCGAGGTGAGTCACGCCGGCGTCACGACCCATTGACGGGCCTCACCGGTCAATCGGATCGCATTGCTCACTGGCTCGTCAGCGGCTTGGCTTCGAGGGGCAGTTGGAGCAGCTGTCGTGGTGTTCGCCCGGCGTCTGAAGTCCCCATATGGCGATCACCAGCGAGGCACCGATGAGAAAGCCCGCGAGCTGATCTGACGGCCAGTGGCCACCCGTACGGAAGGTGTCGGTGAGGATGAGGGCGACGAGCGCAAGCGACATCGCCGCCGTTACTCCGCGGATTAGGGCACGGCCACCGCTCATGATGTACGCCGCCATCGGCAGAACCCCGAAAAGCAGGGTCATCTGCATGAAATGACCACCAGGGAACGACGTGACCTCACCGAAATGCTCGCTGAGAGGCGGCCGCTCACGCCGGACCAGATAGCCGAGCAGCACATTGGAGACACCAGCGGTCATCACCGCCAGCGGGAAGGCGAGAGCGATCACCCGGCAGCGGATGGTTGCCAGACCGATGGCGACAGCCAACGGCACGATGACAATGGGACGACCGAGCCAGTTCAGTGCCGCCGGCCCGTACCGGTCGATGTCCTTTCCCGCATCTATGCCTTCGTAGATTCGCTCGTCGACCTCTAGCAGCACGCTGTCTTTGAATGCGGCGATGACCCCCAGGATGCCGACGACTGTCAGCAGGGACGTGATGAGGTTCAACTTTCGTCGACCGATCGCATCCAACCACACCCGGTCGCGGGCCGGCCGCGAGGGTGCTAGCCGCCGCACCGTGGGAAGCACGTGGGGCCATTCAGATACCGCATTGCCGAAGTAGATCGCGAGCATCCCGAGTGTGGCCGCCCCCGACATGTTGAGGGCCCAGAACACCACGTTCGCAGATGTCCCGGAATCCTCGGCGATGTAGGCCAGGGTGCCGAACCCGGCCAACACCAGCGCCAGGGAAGCCAGGCCGAGCGTGATGAGAAGGTAGTGGCTCCGCGGCCTCACTCCGGTAAGCCGCGCTCGCGTTTCGAGATAGCCGGACCTGGTGGCCTCACTCAGAGTCTCCGCTATCGGATACGCCTTACGGTAGAGACGGGTGCGGCCTCGCCGACTGCTCATCGACTCGGTGAGGGCCATGAGCGTGGAGAACAAGGCACCGGCACCGATCAGGCCGGTCACGAACACATTGAGGCGCCCGATCTGGTCGTCGGGCTCGACAGGCGCTCGGAGCGGGGCCACACCCGCCCCGAGTGGGGCCTCCGGTGGTTCGTCATCGGTACTGATCACGATCGCCCCGGAGGTCCCATCAACCGAGAGCATGACCGAGCCGGATTGGGAGTCGAGGTGGCTGACGATGCCTGGCACGTTGACCACGGCGGGCATGCCCAGTTCGCGAGCCACTATCGCGGCGTGGGACAAGGGCCCACCCTCCTCGACCACGATCGCTCCCGCGAGAAGAAACAAGGGTGCCCACGAGGCATCCGTGGCATAAGCGACGAGGACGTCGCCCCTGACGAGCTGGCTCTCTGTGACCGAGTGCACCACACGCACCGGACCCTCGTAGCGCCCCGGGCTCGCCCCCCACCCTTCGAGGTGCTCACCGACGAGCTCCGGCTTCTGCACCGTGTCGGGCTGTCCTTCGAAAATGCGGGGCAAGGGTCCGTCGAGGGTTGCTGCGCCGAGGCGCCGACGGCGAGAAGCGATCGTGTCCATGGTGGGACCCGAACCGCGAACCATCTCCGTGAGCTCGGCATTCCCGACGAGTGTCACGTCGCCGACCTCCTCCAGCCGCCCGCTTTCAACGAGGCGGCGACCCGTCTCGAGGTTCAGGCGCCGCATGGCCCCGCCGAGCATCAACATTGCTGCCTTGGTGTGTTCGCGCCGATCCAGGAACTCGGCCGCGTCCGCCGCCTCTCGTCTGAAGAAGCGTCGCCGAATGTCGAAGATCTGACCGGTGGCCCAACGCCGGTAGGTCCAGTGGCGGTCGCTCACCAACTGGGCCTCTATCTCGTCGCGAGCGGCTTGACGGGCAGCGTCGTCGTCGTTGTCTTCATCGGTGGTGGCGGCCTGGCGGAAGGTCAGCCAGGCCAGCTCGGGGACCTCTGCCCAGGTGGGCCCGCCGAAATACGAGGTCGACCCGGCCCGAGCGAGGGCACGGTGGTAAGTCGCCAGGAACTCCCTACCGGCGACGGTGGCGCTCAGGTGCGCTTCCGCATCCGGCCACGCGTCGAAGTCGGTCTCTGCCCCCAGCTCAGCGTCGGTGTTCACTCGGTCGGCGAGACGTCCCATGGCGAGAGCGATCGTGGCCCGCCGCGACCCGCCGCTTCCAGCGGTCATGAGCTGGGCACCCCGGCTGGCATCGCCCTGACCCAGATACTTCGTGAGGAAGACCTCGATGCTGCGATAGCTGGCCGTCGCCATTGCGGCCACGGAAACCTCCGCCGTCACCGCAAGCGTGGCCAGATGAAGTAAGCGTCCCCGATATTCAAGGAGCTCCTCGTCGGATTGCGAGATGACGTCAGGCTCATCGTCGAGGAACTTGCCGACCGAACAAACCACGACTTCAGACTCCTGGGCCGCGGCGAGCCGAGCTCTGAGGGTGCGAACTCCCTGCATAGCACCAGCCTTGGTTGAGCTAGGGGCCGGACGGTCGTCGTCGGTTCGGACTGCTTCTCCGAAGTACTGCTGTTCGAGCTCCTCGGGGGATGCTCCGGGAATTGAGCCCGCGGCGAGCATCATGGCATCGAGATTCAGAGCCGCTCGTCCTCGGAAGCGACCGATGAGTGCGTGAGGGTCGGCAAGACCGCCGGGGCATCCACCTAGACGATTGAAGAGGCGACGGAAGCCGTTCTCCAGAGCCCATGAGTTGATGTCCCAATCGAGAGGGGGCAAGACACCAGGTAGCGTCTCACCGATCCCCGCGGTGGTGTAGGTCGCCTCGAGTCCGCCATTGATGTCGAAGCCGTCGTCGCTGCCGATTTCTGCCGCATCCGTGGTGATCGGCCGGGCTTGCACCAGGAACAAGACATCATCCTCGACCGCCCATTCGATGTCTTGGGCAGTGCCCTGCTCCACCTCGATTCGCAAGGCCTCTGCCACCAAGGCACCCAACATCGGATCGATCTTCCCCAGCTGTTCGACGCCCTCTTCACGCCGCACCACGTAGGCATCTGGGGTTGCCTCGCCCGACACGAGCGACTCGGCGAGGCCCTCGACGACCTCCAGCCGGAGGTGGCCAGGAGCACCACCGGGGTCGGTGGTGAAGATCACTCCGGCGTGGCTCGGGTCCAGCATCGCCATCAGCACCGTCGCCATCGCCAGATCATCTTCAGAAACGTTTCGGAAGCGGCGATAGCTGCGGGGAGCGGGGTGCCAGAGTGAAGACCAGACCAGGCGAACCGCCCGACTCACTCCATCACGATCAACATTGAGATACGAGCTGTACTGGCCTGCAAACGATGCCGAGGCAGTGTCTTCGGCGGTAGCCGACGACCGAACTGCGATCAGATCTCCCCCGCCCACGCTGGGGCCAAACTCATCTATCGCAGCGGCCAGCCGCGACGGCAACGCCACCTGGAGGAAGGCTTCGTCGACCCTCGCCTGCTCGCGCCCGTGGTCCTCTGGCGAGGGCAACTCCGCTGTGCGCAGTTCCTCGAGCAGGGTCGACAGGCCGGGATCAGCCGCGAACTCCCGATACGCGGCGGTGGTGATGACACTGGTTGACGGGACCCTGGCTCCCATTGCGACGAGTCGATCAAGGGCGGAACCTTTCCCACCCGCCACCGAGTTGGCGATGCCGCGGCCATCGAGACGAACGACCAGTTCGCCGAGCTCAGCCGCCATGGTGGCTTCCCAAGCCGGCCCTGTAGCTGCTCAGAGCTGCGTTGCTGAGCTCCTCGATGCTCTCGCCGGTCAGCGAAGCGGTGTCGTCGAGCCACTCACGCAGGTCGGGTCTGACATGGATCGGCCGGCTCGACGCCTTTTGTCTGGAGATGCCCGCTCCCACCACGAACACCAGTCCGAAGAGGATGGCGGTACTCGGCGAGTCCTGCCGGAGTCCGTCGATGACTCCGGCCAGGCAGAAGACGGCAGCGGTGAGCACCATCGTTCGCTGAGTCAGTCGCTCGATCATGTTGCGCCCCTTGAGTTCACGCGTGGCCCAGCAGCCGGCCCTGAGCCGCTGCCGAAACCGCACCGATTACTGTGCCCTCTCTATCACACGAGGCCCAGTTCGCCGATGGCCTGCTGGCGCAGTGAGCGGTGTCGAAGGAGACTGGCGCCCATGCATGACGAGAGGCAGCGATTCCTGACGCTCTACGACCGCCTGGTGACGTTTACCCACGACTGCGTGGCCCGACTACCCCAGGACATGCTGCACTGGCAGCCACCCGCAGGGGCCAACGTCAACTTCGGTGAGCGAGTCGAGGATGTGACCATCGAGAATCTCTACCTGCACCTCATGGTCGGAGAGCACCTGTGGCTCAGGAACCTCGAACTGTGTGGGGAAGGCGAGACGATCGCCCTCCCGCTCGACCAGGACATGACCAAGCGGTTGGCCGAAGGTGACTATCTGGCCGCCTCCTTGGCAATGCACAGCGACAACATGGCCGTCATCGAGGCGTTCGACGACGAGCACATGGCCAAGACCGTCTTCTTCAGTGAGCGGAAGTGGTCTGTACTGGGATTTCTTTGGGCGATCTACGGCCATCGCAACTACCACATCGGAAACATCGACACCTACTGCCGCCTGGCGGGTGCGCCCGCCCCCAATTTCTTCCAGTTCGACCCGATCGAGATGGCCTGATGGCGTTCCGGTCGCGGGTCTTGCGCTAGTCGCCGCTTCCCCCTAGATCCTTTCGGAAGTGCTTCATGCGGCCTTCGGTGAATCCCTGATTGTTGAAGAACTTCCCGACGTCGGGGTGATCCGCTTCGCTGACAAGGGTGAATATCCGGTCGATCCCGAGATCCTCGGCCGAGAAGGTGAAGTCTTCGATCAGTGTGGCGGCCACCCCTAGGCGCCGGTAGCCCGGATGAACACCGATGATGTCGACCCACGCAGTGGTGCCCGGAAGCCCGAACTCGAGTTCCTCGTAGTGGCAGAACAGGAATCCGATCACCTGGCCATCAGACTCGGCGACTCGTGAGGTCCAGGGAGGCCGAGAGCCCTCCTGGATCAGCACCTTCCCCTCCCAGAACGCCTTCCTGTTCACACCGCCCGTTCTCTCGTCGATGTCGACTATCGCGACAAGATCATCGCTGTTGAGCGTTCTCGTGGTGACCTCATTGGGCATGCCGAGGCTCCTTTATCGGGCACCGGGGGCCGGCGTCCATCGCTTGGCTACTCGAAAGCTAGCAACTCTCGTTCATTCAGAGGAACTCGCAGCTCTCTGCCCGGAGCGGAGGTGGGCCTTCAGAATCGCCGTGTCTGCCTGGGCCACAGACCACTCGATGAGAGGCCTGTATCCCATCTCGGCATTGATCGCGAGCATCGGATCGTTGGTCTCGGCGTTGTCGGTGTCGATGGCCTCCACGTAGGGAGCATCACTACGCAGGCGGAGCCACATATCCGCTTTGAGCCAGCGCCCCAGGCCGCGATTTCGGTGCTCGCGGTCGACCGCTGTGTTGCCTTGGTGCGCGAATCGGGGCTTGTCGAGCTGAAGCGACAGGGCCGTGAGTCCGGCGGGCTCGTCGCCAGGACCGAAAGCGATGGTGTTCCAACGTTCACGACCGCGTCCGATGATGAACTCGTCAAGTTGGAGAACATCTTGTTCGCTCCAGATGTCGTCGTCCCAATCGAGATCGTCGCGCGGTGCGTCGTTCATCGCGGTGTTGAGGCGAGCTACGGCGCCGAGTAGGTGAGAAGGCGTTACGCCCCGAAAGTGTTCGAGGCGGTATTTCCCGGCCCGTGCCGTCCGTCTTTTCACCCACTCGACCATCAGTGACTCGTCGGTATCTGCGAGCCAGAGCCGGCTCTGCCTGTCCACGGCTCTCTCGTGGGCACCCAGACTTCGCCAAAACCCCTTTGCCGCGCTACTACTGACGTTGTAGCCGGCCAAAGTGGTCCGGCCTTTGGCTTCTGCGATGCCGACGGCGGCATCGGCCAGGGCGCTTCCGATGCCCAGTCGCCGATGATCGGGATGCACCTCGAGTTCGACCTCGGCCTTGTCGGCGTTGGTCTCCATGTGGTGCGTCGACACCACCGCAATCCCCACTGCGCGGCCGTCACGAGACGCCACGACGGTATGGAGTTCGAAGGTCTCGGTGCCCACCAATGCAGCCCGGAACAGGGCCTCGGTGGCGGGATCGAGATCTGGATCTCGTTCCGCATCGAGCGCCCGACGCAGTTGGAGCGTACTCTCGAACACTGGGCCTGTAGAGGCTGAGTCGAGTCGATCTATCGAGAGTTCCATCGTCATCGGTTCCAACCGTAGGCCGATCCTGCTCTATCGACCGCTCCCGAAGTCGGACATCCTGCCCACGGCGGTGGCGCCGGACTCGGTCACGGTGAGGATCTCGACTCCGGGCTCGGTGACCACGACAGTGTGTTCGAACTGGGCCGATGGCATGTCGTCATCGAGACTCTCGGTCCAGCCGTCGGCCGCCTGGGTGAACTCCGGAGCGCCTGTGGTCAGCATCGGCTCGACGGTGAACGTCATCCCCACCTCGAGCAGTTCCGCGTCGTGGCGGTCGACGCAGTGATTCACATGGAGCGGCGTGAGGATCGGGTGCCTTCGTCGACCAGTACACAACAGCCTCGTAACCCTTCACGGCAGCCACGAACGCGAGCGAGGTTCCGGTGTTACCTGTGCTCGCCTCCAGCTTCCGCCCCAATTCGATTGAGTCGAACCAGGGGAATGTTCCCGACCAGGTCGAGCATGTTGTCTGCGATCTTCACCGGGCCTCCGATCTGCTCCCGGAAACTTATTCACAGTGGTGTAACGAATCGATGACGTCCGGCGATCTACACCACAGAACCGCTACTCGATCGGCCGTGCACGCCACGGCCTGGAAACAGAGGTAGATCACAGTGCGCAACTCGAAACTGGGATTCGGAATACTCGCCACCGTGGGCCTCCTCGCCTTCACCGGGCTCGCCTTCGCCCAGGAGGGCGTAGAGGAAGAGACGGAGGAGACCACCGAGGAAACAGAAGACACCGTTTTCAACTTCGGCTACGACGAGAGGTTCCACCTCTTCTCGTGGAACACGACCTCCACCCAGGACCAATACGACTGCAGCCTTCAGGGCGACCCGGTGAACGCTACCTACGAGGTCGGCACCGACGAAGTTGTGATCGACGAGCTCACCAGCGGTGAAGAAGGCTCAGAAGAAGACGTCACCTTCCCTGACCGAGAGGACGAAACAGCCGAACCCCTGGGCTACACCCCCGATGGCGATTGTGGTCTGCGCTCGGCTGAGGTCGCCGGCCCCAACGGCCAGATCAACCACGGCATGTTCATGAAGCTCTGGAACTCGCTCTACGAGGGCACCGGACGGGGTTGCATCAACCGATATCTCGCCCAGTCCGACCTTGGCAAGGGCGACCAGCAGATCAAGGCCGACGATGTCGATCCCGACTTCGAGGCGGCAATCACCGGTGACGTCGGCGAGATCGAGTTCGCTACGGTGGTGGCCGACTGCGAGCGCCCCAAGGATCGTGGCAACTCCGGCGAGAACGGAAATGCCAACAACAGGTCCGAGAACAACGGCAACGGCCGTGGCCACGAGGCTCCGGATCCTGAAGGTGCCGAGACAGCGTCGACCGGCAGCGACAAGTCCGAATCACGAGGAGGACGCTCCGCTGACGCCCCTGGTCACAACAAGTAGGAGTGGCCCATACCCGCCGCGATCGCGGGTCCGGAGCTGGTCATCTCGCTGGTTGGAGTGACGTGAGCTGAAGCTCGAAACTCTCCGAGTAGCTCACATCTCCGATCACGGAACCGGCAATGCTGTCCACCACCTCCGACCAGCTGAGGATCGTGCCGTCGAGTTCCGAGAACCAGATCTCGGCGCTGGTCGTGCCGGTACCGTCTCCCTCGAGCGCGGCCTGCAGCACAACACCGACCGCAGGGATCTCGTCTGATCCCACGGTGATCTTCTTCGATGGCAACGCGCGTGTTGTGACGACCTCGGTGAGGCCACCGGCCACACACGTCGAGTCGCCATGAGCCTCGTCGGTGGGTGCCGCCAGCACAACGACGGGTTCGCACTCGAAATCCTGTCGATCATCGGTACCGAAGAACTTGTGATAGGTCGTGTAGCGGGACATGACCAGCTCGCCTTCCCGCAGGCACGTCTCCCACTCTTCGAAGCGCTCCTTGAGCGGATGCCACCTCAATATCAACCCGCATCCACCGGACCGCACCGTGATCGTTGTTTCTGCCGGGTAGGTGTGGCTCGCCCCGCCCAGCGCGCCTGTCTCCTCTCCTCCGGTGGTGGCGTATACGTAGACCCCCGGTTGAGCGAGAGTCATGAGAGCAGTCGTCACGGGCTCCTCGTCGACTGGCGGAATCGTGCTCGGCGCCGATGTCGTGTCCGGCGGCATCGTTGTGTCGTGCTGGGATGTGGTGGTCGTCGCCGAGTCGAAGTCCTCAACCGCCGCCGCCACAGTGACCGGGGTCTCGGTGTCGCGAAACGACAGTGCCAGCACCACCATTGCCGCCAAGGCCAACCCAGCACCGAGAATCAAGAGGTGTCGTTTGATTCGTCGAGGGCGTCCCTCTTCTGATTTCGCCACGCGGACTCACCGATTGTTGGTCGAGTAGATCCATCAACAGTGACAGTGCGAGGCCCTGTTGGGCAAGGGTCTCCGATGACGGTGCTGGCTCAGATGACTGCCAAGGGATGGCCGAATCCGAGTTCTTCTCTGAGACAGTGGACGATCTCGCCGTGGGTCACGTCGGAGCGAGCGGCGTCGATCACCGCTCCGAAGATGTTGTGATCGGGGTCGTGAGCCGAGCGAGCCAGGGCGTCGAGCTTCTCGGCGACAACGTTTGCCGACCGGTTGGTCTTGAACGCCACGAACTCGGCCACCAGGACGGCCATGGCCTCGGGGTCGGGTCGATCGGCCGGTGGGGCACTGTCCGTTTCATCATCGACTCTGTATCGGTTGACGCCGACTATGGACTGTTGCCCCGTATCGACCCGTCGGGCGAACGCCATGGCGGAATCTCCGCAGATCTCCTGGGGTATGCCCTGCTCGGCGGCCGCGAACATCCCTCCTGCAGCGTCGATGGTGGCCATCACCTCGAGGATCTGCTCTTCCATCTGATCGGTGAGACTCTCCACATAATACGAACCGGCCAGAGGGTCGATGACATCGACCAGACCCGCCTCTTCGCGAAGAATATTCTGGGTTGCCACTGCGATACGGGCGGTGTCTTCGTTGGGGGTGGCGATGACTTCGTCGTAGGCGTCGGTGTGCAGGCTCTGGAGTCCCCCGAATATTCCCGCCATGGCCTGGGCGGTGACACGGGCAATGTTGTTGAGAGGTTGTTGGCGAGTCAGGTCGACACCCGATGTCTGGCCGTGAAACTTCATCCGCCACGACTTGGGATCGCGTGCTCCCAGTCGATCGCGCGTGACACGGGCCCAGATGCGGCGACCGGCTCGGAGCTTGGCGACCTCCTCGAAGAACGAGATCGAGATGTCGAAGAAGAAGGACAACCGAGCCAGAACGTCGTCGACATGGAGGCCAGCGGCTACACAATCGTCGACATACTGCAGGCCCGTGGAGATGGCTAGCCCCATCGCCTCCGCCGGGGTTGCCCCTGCTTGCTGCATGTGTTGGCCGACCACCGAAATCGGATTCCATGCCGGAACGTGCTGGTGGCAGAAGGCGACGTGGTCGGTGAGGATGCGACGGCTGCCTTCGTTGGCGATTCGGTAGAACATGTGGTTGGCGATGTAATGCGACAGGTAGTCGGACTGGTTCGAGGTACCTCGGATCGCGGACCACGAGGTGCCCCGTCTCTCTGCTGTGACGAGCAGGAAGGCGTGGAGCGTGAAGGGGCTCGGATCGTTCATGGCGGTCGAGATCTCCGAAAGGGGCACACCACCGAGTGCTTGGTCCATATGGTCGACGTTGTTGACCACCGTGCCGCAGGTGCCCAGCAGGATCGGATCGACCTCGTCACAATCGATGCCTCTGAAGCCGGAGTTGCAGGGCAGCAGGCTGATCGCCGTCGAACCGGCATCCAGCAGCATCCGGACCCTGGAGTTGTAGTCGGCCGGTGTCCCCAGACCGATCAGTTGGCGTTGGGTCCAGGTTCGACCTCTGTGCATCGTTGTGTAGATGCCGCGGGTGTAGGGCGGTGCTCCGGGCAGACCCAAGTGGGTGTCGTAGTTCGAACCGTCCCAGTCAGCGCGGGTGTAGAGCGGCTTGACTTCGATCCCAGATCGATTCTCGCGGGTCTCGTCGTTGGGAATTTCACGCTCATAGGCGGCACGCCAAGCGTCGTAGCCGATCTCGGTCTCGCCATTCGATGTCATGGTGCCGTTCCCTGCCTCGCTCGGTTCTCCGCCGCGGCGCGAACTGCCGCGACGACTTCTTCGCCCGACGAGCCAGGGCCGAATACGGCGTGTACTCCGGCATCGAGCAGCGGAGCCTGCTCCTCGTCGGGCACGATCCCACCGACAACGACTCCGACATCGCCCAGGTCTGCATCGCGCAGAACGTCCATCAGTTTCGGAATCAGGAGATGGTCGGTGGCCAGGCTCGAGATGCCTATGACGTCCACGTCTTCCTCGATCACTATCGAACAAACCGTCTCCAACGACTGCCACGGGGCGGTGTAGATCACTTCCATACCGGCGTCGCGAAGCCATCGAGCCACGAGTCGGCTCCCTCGGTCGTGACCGTCGAGGCCTATCTTCGTGACCAGAACCCGGATGCGCTCACTCATGATTGCCCCAATGGCTGACGCAGGAACTCGACGAACGCTCCCGCTATCTCCGTAGGAGTCTGAGTCCCGGGATGAAACCAGATCTGGGTGGAGTTGGCCGCTCCCAGAAGGAACAGGCGCAGAAGGTCGCCGTCCACCGCGGTGCCGAGCTCGCCTATGAGCCCCTTCCACACCAGCTCGTAAGCATCGCGTTGCCGCCTGAGATCGTCGGCTACATCGGGTACGTCGCCAGGCAGGACCGTCACGATCACTCTGGCGTACGCGGTGGGCGCCAGAACCGCGGCGATGTGGCCTTCGAGCGCCGCGGCCAGGCGGTCCCACGGCGCCTCGACACCATCGAGCCTACGTATCACTTCGCCAGTGACGTTGCGCACCCCCTGCTCGTACACCGCGAGCAACATGTCTGCTTTGGACGAGAAGTGGTAGTAGGCCGACCCTGGCCCCATTCCGGCTGCGGAGGAGACCTCGCGGATGGTGGTGCGGGCGTAGCCCTGTTCGGCGAACAATACGGCGGCGGCATCGAGCAACTCTGCTGCACGATTGTTCTCACGCTGGTTGATCTGGGCCATCGAGGGTGACTCTCCGTGCACAAACTCAGTTAACAGAACAAGCGCTTGTCTAATAGCTCGGAGACCAGATGGCAAGCCCTCGGTCGGACGAGTGGGTGCCGTGTCATGATCCCCACATGCCCAACGGTCATTTTCCATGCACCCCCGTCAACTGATGATGCTTCCCCCCGATCGGATCACCACCAAAATCATCTTCCCCGTGATCGACATGGACGACGCCCTTGCCTTCTACCGACAGGCCGGCTTCGAGATCGAGCAGTACGACACCGGCTACGCGTGGATCCGTCATCAGGGCGATGAGGTCCTACACCTCCACCAAGAGCCTGAACTCGATCCAGCCAACAACCCGACGGTGGGCTACTTCCACATCAAGGATGCGGACCGCTGGCATCAAGCGCTGTCGCACGCCCAGCTGAATCCGACTGGCATCACCGACCAACCATGGGGCATGAGAGAGTTCACCATCAGCGATCCATCAGGCAACATCATTCGCTTCGGCACCGACCGTCTCTGACGACGGTTCTCGGCTGCCTCAGGTCAGACTTCGGACCCGATCGACGTTCACGGCCCAACATCCTCGCTCGGCGTTGTGAACGTGGATGCGGTGCGACTGGCTCTCGCCGAAGAACCCAAGGATCGTTTCCTCGAGGTCCTGGCCGTCGATCACAGCCGCGTCGATCATCATCTCCGACTGATCGAACGAGCGAACCGAGAGTCGGCGTCGAGTCAACTGGGCCGGCAACTCGCCGACGCCGGGATCAGGCGTGCACGAACGGCGATGCAGGAAGATCGGGCTCGCCGATCGGTACTTCGACTGGCTCCCGAATGGGTCATGCGATACGAGAATGAGGTCGTCGCCCACCTCAGCATCCTTGAGGCACCGGCGGCACGGGTACCCGGGTGCTTCATCAGCTGTGTACGCCGGTCCACCCCCAGCCCTCAGTGCCTCGGCATCGCTCTCGGAGATCGGACTCAGGAAATACTCTGTCTGGCTCATGCACCGAGTATGAAGCCGATCGGCTGCCATATTCGGACATCCTCGTCAGTCGCCCTGCAGGTCAAGCTGGATCCGATCAGCCGGGGGATCCGGCACCACGATGCGAAGGGTGCGGATCGATAGTCGGTCCATGGCCACGACCTCGATATCGACGCCTTCGACGCGAATGTGCTCCCCAACGTCTGGGATATGGCCGAGTCGGTCGAGAACGAGTCCGGCAACCGTTGCGTAATGGCCATCGGGCAGGCCTACGCCGACATCGGTCAGGTCGTGGATCGGGAAAGACCCGGGCACCAGCAGGGCACCATTGTCGTCGCGTCGCACAGTGAGTAGATCGCGGTCGGTCTCATCGTAGATCTCGCCCACCAGTTCTTCGATGAGGTCCTCCATGGTGACGATTCCTGCCGTGCCTCCGTGCTCGTCGACGACGGCGGCCAGCTGAGAGTGATCTGCCTGGAGCTGGCGTAGCGCCTCGAGCACCGAGAGTGTCTCAGGAAACGTGAGCAAAGGGCTCGCCCGCTCGCCCGCTACACCATCGTCATCGAGCAGATCTCGGAGGTGAACTTGCCCGATGGGATCATCGAGGGTTTCACCCACGACGGGCGCTCGGGAGTGAGCAGCCTTTCGGAGCCGGTCGCGTGCCTCACTCACAGGGAGCCCCTCATGAATGGTCACAACCCTATTTCGTGGCACCAGGACCTGACGCAGTGAGCGCCCCGCTATTTCGATGGCGCCCGCCATGATCTGACGTTGAGCGTCGGTCAGGGTTGGTTGACCCTCTACGAGATCCACAATTTCGGCGTCGGTGATCTCGTCTCGCTGCCGGTCCGGGTCGCCGCCCGCGGCACGTACGAGCAGATCGGTGAGCGAACTCAACACGACGATCACCGGACGAGTCACGGTGATCAACACCGTGAGTGGGCGTGCGACGAAGAGACTCCACCGCTCCGCCCGTTGCATTGCGAGCCGCTTGGGAACCAGCTCGCCCAGCACAAGTGTGATGAGCGACAACACGACGGTGACCGCCGCGACTGCTCCGGCCCTGCCGTAGCGCCCGCCACCGAAGAAGTCCGAGACGGGCTCGCTTATCGACACTGCTGCGGTGGCCGAAGCGAGAAAGCCCGCCAGTGTGATCCCGAGTTGAACCGCACCGAGATACCGGTTGGGATCCTGGGTGAGTCGAACCACCCTTTCGCCACGACTCCCCGCCTCGGCAAGACCACGCAGCTGGCCCTCCCGCAATGAAACGAATGCCATCTCCGCACCCGCCAACATGGCATTCACGCAGATGAGCGCACCGACGATGAGCAGGTCCAGCCACAGATCGTTCATGCATGCCGTCCTAGCAGATCATCTCTCCACAGTCGTTGCGGACACAGGCAGGCCGGGGCCACCTCCATCGCCTCGTACCGCGAAACGTTGGAGTCCCGCCGAGACTTGTACCCCTCAAACGGGAGAGACGCCTTGAACGAGAACGACCTGGTGTTGGCCACCTTCGAGCGGTACGCCGAGGCGTACTGCGCCAAGGACATCGACGGCGTGCTGACCGTCTTTGATTCCGGCGCCGACATCTCACTGATCGGCACCGGGAGCGACGAGCCTTGTGTGGGCGCAGACCAAGTCCGCGACGTGCTCGGGCGGAACTTCGCGGAGCCACGACCGATCGGTTCGACTGGAACTGGCGACATGTCACCCGGCGGGGCAACACCGCCACCGTCGCCGCCACCCTCACCATCCACCTACACGTCGACGGATACCACCTCGAGGTTCCAATACGTTGGACAGTCGGACTCCATTGCCGAGATGGCGTGTGGCTCTGGCTGCATCGCCACGCTTCGTCGGCTGCGTCGACCGAGGACGAGGGTTCCGCCTACCCGGCAGGGCACCAGTAGTCAGTCGAGCGCGACCTCGAGGTGCTCCTGTCCCTCAGTGGGCTCAGCGAATCTTGGGCGGCAGCAGCAAGTTCCAGGGGTCGGGGAAATCGCCGATGGGCACCTCGATGACCGTAGGGCCATCGTGCTCGAAGGCTCTTTCGATCGCTTCTCCGAGTTCGGCCGGCGATTCAGCCCGGCACCCGTTGACGCCGAAGGTCTTCGCAAGCTCTACGAAATCGGGGTTGACCAGGTCGGTGGCGATGACTCGCCCCCCGTGCTGTTCACGTTGCATGCGTTGAACGTTGCCGTAGGCGTCGTTGGTGAACACCACTGCGACGACGGCGATGTTGTGCTGGGCCGCGGTAGCCAGTTCACCAACACAAAACATGAACCCGCCATCACCTGAGATCGAGAGCACCTTCTTGTCGGGCTGGGCGACTTTGACGCCGAGAGCCGTGGGGAATCCGTATCCCAGGGTCCCCTGATACCCGGGGGTGATGTAGGTGCGAGGGCTATACACCGGGAAAGCCAGCCGAGCGACGTATCCGACCTGGGTCAGGTCCTCGACGAAGATGCCGTCCTCGGGAAGCGCTTCCCGCATGGCCCTCAGGTACGCGATCTGAGGCTCGAGGGTCGTGAGATCGTCATCGATGTCGGATCTGAGGGCTTCGAGTTCGGCCGTGCGGGAGGGCCGCGGTGGCTCCAGTCGTCCTTCCAGAGCATCGCCCAGGGCAGGGAGAGACGCGCAGGCATCGCCGAGCACACCCAGCTGATCGGAGTCGAGACGGCCGGGGTCAATGTCGAGTCGGACGATCTTCATGTTTTCATCGGTACCCCACTGGCGGGCCTGACGGAGCCGGGTACCAACCCCAAGCACGACATCGGCCGTTTCCCAGTAACGATGCGCCGCCAACTGGTTGACGAACAAGGGGTGGCGACTGTCCAACACCCCTTGACCGTTGCGCAGGGCAGTGACCGGTGCCTGGAGCAGCTCTGCGACTCGCCTGAGGGCAGGCCCGGCATCCACGGCACCACCGCCCACCACGATCAAGGGATTCGATGCCGAGGCGAGAGCCTGGCAGGCATCCTCGATGGCTTGATCGTCCGGTCCTCCGACAGCAGACGGCTCGGACGCCGCTGCGAGATCGACCTCTTGTCGCCTCTGGAGCTGGTCCATGGCGATTTCCAACTCGACCGGCCCCGGACAGCCCTCCTTCAGGTGGCGGAACCCCTCTGAGACGCGAACCGGCACTTCCGCTGGTGAGCCGATGAGCGCGGACCACTTGGTGAGAGCGGCGGCGACAGCCAACTGATCGGGAAGCTCATGGAGTAGCCCGAAATCCTTTCCGATCGCGTCGGAGTGGATCTGTCCGACGAGACACAGAACCGGAGCATTGACGGCGTAGGCGGTGGCGAGAGCCGCAGATGCGTTGAGCAGGCCGGGCCCCGGCACCACTGCGCAGACTCCTGGCTCTCCGGTGGCCGCTGCGTAGCCCAATGCCATGTACCCGGCTCCTGCCTCGTGTCGGCAGTGAACCACGCGGATCTCGTCGCGGAAGTCGTGAAGGGCGTTGAACAGGTGATCGAGTTGGACGCCGGGAACACCGAACACGGTGTGGACCCCGTTGCTGATCAAGGACTGGACAAGGGCTTGCCCGCCGGTGAGTTCTGAGTTCATGAAGCGACCTCGGTGAGGCTCATTCGTTCGGTCATTTTGTTGCGCACGTCGAGACACTCTCACAGAGCTGGCCCCGAAGGCATCGCGGGACCCGGCGGGCAGTGGCTCGCCAGCATCAGCTGATCACCTCCGACTGCCTGGGCGTTAGCGTGTGTGGATGAGTCACAACGAGCGTTGGATGGCCGTGTGCATCGATGCTGCTGAGCAGGCATCTCGCGCCGGCGACTTCCCCAACGGCGCCTGTGTCGTGATCGACGAGGATGTCGTGGCCATCGCTGGCAGCGAAGCCGAGGACGGCTCCGACCCGACAGCACACGCTGAGGTCGCCTCTCTTCGCAAGGCCGCGGCGAGTGGGCGACTCTTACCCGGAGCCACCCTCTTCACGACCCTGGAACCATGCGCCATGTGCCTGCACAGCGCCGCGGTCGCCGGAGTCGGCGAGATCGTCTTTGCCTCCACACGAGCCGCAGTGGGCGATGCCGCCTATATCAGCAAACTCGATGCCACGGCGATGGCCGAGCAGCTTCTCCGTCCGCTCACGCTCACCCACCACGGCGACCCGGGCGGTCACGTCGCGAGTCTGGTGACGTCGTTCTTGAGCGAGCAAGCATGAGCCACACCGGTGCGGTCGCCGGCGGCCACGACGCTGGCCCGGCTGAGGTTCTGACCCCCGCTCAGGCGATGGGCGTCTGTCTCACCGCGGCGGCCGCGGCTCGGGGCCAGACCTCGCCCAACCCATGGGTCGGTGCGGCGGTGCTATCCGCCGAAGGAATTCTGGTGGCCACCGGGGCCACCGAGCCTCCCGGCGGGCGCCATGCCGAGATCGTGGCGCTGGAAGCGGCAGGAGGCCAGGCCGACGGCGCAACCTTGGTAGCTACTCTCGAGCCGTGCTCGCACCACGGCCGCACTCCGCCATGTGTCGACGCGATCATCGCGGCAGGTATCGCTCGGGTCATCTTCGGTATCGGCGACCCCGACCAGCGAGTCGATGGAGCGGGCATGCTGAGGCTGGAACAGGCGGGTATCGAGGTGATCGAGGGTGTTCTCGCCGACGATGCCGAGCGACAACTCGAGGCCTACCTCTGGCACCGCCGTACGGGTCGTCCTCTCGTCATAGCAAAGGTGGCCGCAAGCCTCGACGGAGCAACCGCCGCACCGGACGGTTCTTCCCAGTGGATCACAGGTGAGGCGGCACGCCGTGATGGCCACCGGCTTCGAGCCGAGAGCGACGCCATTCTCGTCGGGGCCGGAACGGTACGGGCCGACGACCCGTCGCTCACCGTCCGCCACGTCGAAGGTGCAGACCCCCTCCGGGTGATCCTCGGGTCGGCGCCACCGGCAGCGCGGGTGCACCCCTGTCTCGAGTGGGACGGATCGCTCACCGACCTGCTCGATGAGCTCGGTGAGCGGGGGGTCCTTCAGATACTTATCGAGGGGGGATCGACGGTGCTGCGTTCCTTCCACGATGCTGAGCTGATCAATCGTTTCGTGGTCTACCTTGCTCCCATCTTCTTCCTCGGTGGCGATGGCCTGCCATCGATCGGGGGTCCGACGGTGGCCTCGATCCAGGATGTATGGCGGGGCCGCTTCCTGAGCTGCGACTCCGTCGGCGACGACATTCGTGTCGAACTCGCTCCCGAAACCCAACCCAGCCCCCATACTTCATGATGTCCTCGCTCCCAGTTGAGTACCGACCAGGCCAGGAAGGGGCAACACCATGAACACCCGCTCCGACTCGCTCGGATCGAACGGTAGCGATGAGCACCCGCCGCGTGAGCTGGTCACCCAGACCGCCTCGGCTCGGCTCCCAACCACCTGGGGGGAGTTCATGTGTCACTCCTACGAGAGCCTCGACGATGGTCAGATGCACCTTGCCTTTGTGATGGGCGAGGTCGATGGCGCTGAGCCGGTTCTCGTGCGGGTACACAGTGAGTGCGTCACCGGCGACGTGTTCAACAGTGTGAAGTGCGACTGCGGGCTGCAACTCGACGAGGCAATGAGTCGCGTGGCCCAAGCCGGCCAAGGTGTGGTGATCTACCTGCGAGGTCATGAAGGGCGCGGAATCGGGATCAGCCAGAAACTCAAGGCCTACGAGCTCCAAGACCAGGGCTTCGACACCGTCGACGCCAACCTCGAGCTGGGTGTGGCGGTGGATTCCCGCGACTACAGCGTCGGCGCCCAGATCCTCACCCAACTCGGCGTGAGCCAGTTGAGGCTCATGACCAACAATCCAGCCAAGTATCAAGGACTTGCGAGCAACGGCCTCACCATCACCGAGCTGATACCCCTGCACGTGCCGATCCACCCTGAAGCCGAGCGCTACATCGAGACGAAGCGAGGCCGCCTCGGCCATCACACCCCCAGCAGCGCTGGGAGCTCTGCGGCACCTTCAGATGCCGTAGTGAGCTGATCGCGAAGTCCCCCATGCGACAGGTGACAGGCGAAGAAACCAGCACACCCTCACGTCGATCTCTGACTCCCGGCACCATCGGGTTCACCTTCGTTCTCTCCATGGCGATGGCCGGTACCGCGCTCGCCATCGACACGATGCTGCCGGCCTTCCCAGAAATCCGCGCCGCGCTCGACCTGGAGCCCGATTCCACCGCGGTGGCCGGCCTCGTCACCGCCTTCCTGATCGGGCAGGGACTCGGCCTCCTCCCGGCTGGACTCCTGGCAGACCGGTTCGGACGACGGCCGGTGATGTGGGGCGGGATCGGTATCTACATCCTGGCTGCAGCCGGCGCGGCCATGGCCCCCAACCTCGAATTGATGATCATCGCTCGCGTCATCTGGGGCTTCGGTGCCGCTGGTCCGCGGGTGGCCGCCACCGCCATGATTCGTGACTCCTTCGAGGGCGCTGAGATGGCGAAGCAGATGTCGACGATCATGGCGGTGTTCCTGATCATCCCCACGATCGCACCGGCGATCGGAGCGGGCTTGGTGGCGGTCGGACCATGGCACCTCGTCTTCTGGGTCTGCGCTGTGTTCGCAGGCGGAGTGCTCGTCATGACCGCGCGCCTTCCGGCCACGATGAAGACAGGCTCCGGCGCACCCGATGCCACCGGGGTCGAACTGCGACACAGCATCCGGATCGTCTTCACCACCCCGGGCTCATACGGCTACCTGGTGGCCATGATCGGCCTCTTCGCCTCGTTCATCACCTATCTGGCCAGTTCCGAGATCATCCTCGATGAGGTCTTCGGACTGGCCAAGTGGTTCCCGGCTGTATTCGCGGCAATCGCCGTTCTCATGGCGGGTGTCATGATCACCAATCGGCAACTCGTCGTACGCGTCGGCCTCGACCGGATGATCTCCGTGATGAGCCGAGCCCTCGTTGTTGTGGCCGGCGGCTTCGTCACGCTTGCCTTCGTCACTGGCGGCACTCCCCCATTCTCCGTCTTCTTCGTGGCCATCGCAGTCCTCATCGGCTGCCAGCAGCTCCTGGTTCCCAACATCAACGCCGCCGCCATGCGACCCCTCGGTGCTGTTGCCGGCACCGCCGCTGCGATCTTCGGCATGGTCCCCATGATCGCCGGATCGCTGCTGGGCACAGTCATAGATCGTTCGTTCAATGGCACCATCACACCAATGGCAATAGGCATGTCGTTGTCCATTGTCCTCGCCGTCATCGGACTCAGTTGGGCCAGACATGCCACCAGCGGCACCGTTCTCGGAACGGAACTCTGATGATCATCGAGTCGCTGCTCCCGTTGGGGAAGCTCGACCCCGGGCTTCGTGAACCCGACACTCCTCTCGATGTCCGGCGATTCGCCGAGATGGCCAGAACGGCCGAAGAGGTCGGTCTCGGCGCGGTACTCGTCGAGGAGACCAAGGACGACCCGTTCCAGCTTCTTGGCCTCGGAGCCACCACCACATCTGAGATCCAGCTGGGCACCTCTGTCGCCATGGCCTTCCCTCGGAGTCCCACCACAACTGCACTGTCTGCCTGGACCCTCTCGAAGATCTCTAGTGGGCGCTTCATGCTCGGTCTCGGATCCCAGGTCCGGGCCCACATCGAACGCCGCTACGGGGTGCCCTGGCATCCACCGGCGCCGTGGATGCGCGACTACATCAACGCCGTGCGTGCTGTTTGGGATTGCTGGCAGAGCGAGTCAGCGCTCGAATTCGAGAGCGAGCACTACAACCTCAACTTGATGGTCCCCCTGTTCAACCCCGGACCTATCGAGTATCCAGAGATACCGATCCATCTGGCCGCTATCGGACCCAACATGTGCGCCGTCGCGGGCGAGGTCGCCGACGGGGTGAGACTGCACCCGGTGTGTACTCCCAGGTTCATCGACGAAATGGTCATGCCCAACCTCACCCGCGGAGCGAAACGTGTCGGCCGCCCCTTGGCCGACGTAGAGGTTTGCATGAAACCTCTGATCGGCACTGCAGCCGACACCGCCAAGCTCGGAAAGGTCGTCGACAGCGTTCGCGCCCGAGTCGCCTTTTACCTCTCGACACCCTCCTACCGTCGCACCTTCCAGCTGCACGGCTGGGAAGATATCGCCGAGCAAGCCTCGGTGCTTTCGCGTCAGAAGAGGTGGGACGAACTTCCCGACCTCGTCGACGACGAGATGTTGCACACGGTGGCCACCATCGGAACCTTCGACGACATAGCCGACAAGTTGAACGAGCGCTATGCCGGTCGCGTCGACCGCCTGGAGTTTTCCATCCCGGTGCAAACACCCGACGACGCCCATCAGCTACGGCACATCCTCAGCAACCTCGCTTGATGAGCGATCAGGCGTTGGGCCGGCCGTTCTGGACACTGTGGACGGCGTTCAGCGCCTCTAACTTCGGCGACGGACTGAGCCTCGTGGGGATGCCGCTCCTTGCGATCCAACTCACCGACGATGCCCGTCTGATCGCGGCCGTCGCCGTATTCCAGTTCCTCCCTTTCCTGGTCATCGGGTTGCCGGCCGGTGTGGTGCTCGATCGGTTCGATCGGCGCTGGATTGCCGTTATCGCCCAGACAATTCGGGCCGCGGTGCTGGCCGGTGTGGTTGTCACCGTCGTCACCGACAACGCCGGCATCGGGGTTCTGATGACTGCCTCGTTCCTGATCGGAGCCAGCGAGGTCATGACCGATGGCGGCCTGCCGGCCCTGGTCCGCGAGGTCGTGAAGTCGGAGCAGTTGGAGGTTGCCAATGCCCGTCTGATGGCGACCCAGCGAGTCACCAACGCGTTCATCGGCCCGCCGCTCGGGGCCCTGCTGTTCGAAGTCGACGCTTCGCTGCCGTTCGCGGCCGCCGCGATGATGTCGCTCACCAGTGTCGCCACCCTCACCCGGCTTCCCGGACAATATCGACCGGACCAGGCCGAAGAGTCGGCGTCGTTTCTGGTTAGCGCGACGGTGGGACTGCGATACGTCTGGGCTCACCCGGTCTTGAGGCCCCTCGCATTGAGCGTCGCGACCTTTTCATTCGTGGGCGCGGCGGGCAACGCTGTCTTCGTCGTGCTGGTAACCGAGCGGTTCGGACTCGGTGGCATCGGATTCGGTCTCTTGTTGAGTGTCGACGCCGTCGCGTCGGTGCTCATGACGTTCTTCGTCGCCCGTTTCATCGGGAGCACGAGCCACTCGACAAGCATGCGATTCAGCATCGTCTGCTTCACCATCGGTGCTTTGCTCTTCGGTCTCACCACCGTCGCCGCGATCGCGTTCGTTGCTGCGATCATTGTCGGGATGTCCGATCCCATGTGGAACGTCGTGAGTTCCACCGTACGCCAGCGGCTGGTACCCGATGAGGTGTTCGGCCGGATGATGACCGCCTACCTCTTCATCGGCTGGGGAATGAAGCCGCTCGGCGCCCTGCTCGGCGGGGTTGTCGCCGAGACGTGGGGAGCACAGTGGGTGTCGCTCGTGTCGGCGTTCACCGTCGGGTCGCTGCTCATCACGGCCAGACCGATGTTCAGGCGAGTGGATATCGCCATGTCCCGCCGAGCCGAGTCGTGACCGCCGACCCCTGGGTCGAGGTGATCACCGACGCCCTACGGAACAACGTTCGGGAACTCCACCGCTACGCCGGCCTGCCCCTGATGGCGGTTGTGAAGAACAACGCGAACGGCATCGGGATCCGGGAGGTCGGCTCAGTCCTCGACCAGATGCCCGAGGTCGAGGGGTTGGCGGTGGTTCGCGTCGGCGAGGCGCTCGCCCTACGCGACGCTGGGGTCTCGAAGCCGATCCTGATGATGGCTCACGTAGCCGGGCCAGAGGCCGAGCTATTGGTGCAGACCGGGATTCGCCTGACTCCGTTCCACACAGATTCTCGCGAGCGGCTCTCTGAGCTCGCCGAACGATGTGGCGGGCCGATACCCATCCATGTCTTCGTCGATACCGGCACCAACCGGATCGGTTTCCCGTATGTCAACGCCGTGCCCTGGGTCCAAGACCTCGCCGCGAGCGAGGCAGTGAGTATCGAGGGTGCCTACACGATGTTCTCGGGCGCTACCCGAGACGGCAAGCCCTTCGATCTCGAGCACCTTCGCCGATTCGCCTCTGTGGTCGCTGAATGCAGACAGCTCGGCATCGACCTCGGACGACTACACGGAGCACCATCCCAGCAAGTGATCCAACTACCCGAGGCCCGGGAGTTGGATCTGATCCGGCCCGGTGGGGCGATCTACGGCTTGGACGCCTACCGCACGGGACCGTCAGGCTCACCCGCGATGGACCTCCAACCGGTGTTCCGACTCCGAGCCCGCATCGCCCGGGTGGAACTCCTGGCCCCGGGCGAGGGTGTCAGCTTCGGGCACCGATACCGCGCTGAGGTCCCGACCTGGGTGGCGACGATCCCCATTGGGCACACCGATGGGTATCCCGCCGACGCCGCAGGCAACACCGAGGCTCTGGTGGGCGACAAGCTGTACCCCGTAATCGGGCAGGTCAGCTCGAACCACACCATTCTCGAGATCGGACCCGAGAAGCTTGTCGAGGTTGGTGATACGGCCACTCTCGTCGGCCCAGACCTCCCCGAGATCACGCCGGCCGAGATTGCCAAGCGTGGGGGTTTGCTGCGCGATTACTGGGTCATGACCAAACTCAACCCCCTCCTCCGGCGCGTGACGGTCGACCACTGAAGCAAGAGTCGCTCTGGCATGGTCTGATGTCCCCAATGTCTGATGTCGAGGGCCTTCGGGAATCGAGGAGATGATGGGAACACAGGATGATCCACTCGATGAGGCGATCTCTGGGCTGGCGCTGAGAAGCATCGGGCCAGCGTTCATGGGTGGGCGGATCGCCGATATCGCCGTCCATCCTCGTCACCGCGCCACCTGGTACGTGGCGGTCGGTTCTGGTGGCGTGTGGAAGACCATCAACGCCGGCACCACGTGGACACCGGTGTTCGATGACCAGGGGTCGTACTCGATCGGTTGCGTCGCGATCGATCCGAACCGTCCCGATGTCGTTTGGGTTGGTACGGGTGAGAACGTCAGTGGCCGCCATGTGGCATGGGGCGACGGCATTTACCGCAGCCTCAACGGCGGAACGACCTGGACCCGCATGGGTCTCGAACGTTCCGAGCACATCGCCGGCATTCTCATCGACCCCCGCGACACCGACGTCGTGTACGCCGCCACGGAAGGGCCGCTTTGGGCCTCCGGTGGCGACCGGGGCCTGTACAAGACCGCCGATGGTGGCACTACGTGGGCCGCCGTGCTCGAAATCGACGAGGACACCGGTGTGACGAGCATCGCCTTCGCGCCGGACAACCCCGACGTGATCTACGCCGCCACGTATCAGCGGCGCCGGCGGGCCTGGTCGTTTCTCGGTGCTGGTCCCGGCTCGGGGATCCACAAGTCGACCGACGCCGGGGCCACATGGGTACGCATCACCGAAGGTCTGCCGGAAGGCGAGATGGGCAAGATCGGGCTCGCTGTATCCCCTGCAGCCCCCGACGTGGTCTACGCAACCATCGAAGCCGATGAGAGCGAGCGCGGCTTCTATCGCTCCCGCGACCGGGGCGAGAGCTGGGAACGGAGAAACGAATACATCTCCGGTGGTACCGGTCCGCACTACTACCAGGAGATCACCGCATCGCCAGTGGATGCGGATCGCGTCTACCAAGTGGACGTGTTCCTCCACGTCACCGATGACGGTGGCAAGACCTTCAAGATCCACGAGACCGGCAAGGCCAAGCACAGCGACAACCACGCCATTTGGATCGACCCTGCCCAGCCCGACCACCTGCTCGTCGGCTGCGACGCCGGACTCTACGAGACGTTCGATGATGGCGACTCTTGGCGCCACTTCCCGAACCTGCCCATTTCCCAGTTTTACCGAGTGGCACTCGACAACTCCGAGCCCTTCTACAACATTCTCGGCGGGGCACAGGATCTGGGAACGCTGTTCGGACCCTCCAGAACCATGCATGTGGATGGCGTCAGAAACCAGGACTGGTACGTGCCTCTCGGTGCCGACGGCTATCAGGTGGCGTTCGATCCCGACGATCCCGAGACGTCTTACCTGGAATGGCAGGTGGGCAACGTCATGCGTTACGACCGCCGGACAATGGAGTTGCAGGACATCCAACCTCAGGCCCAGCGCGGCGACCCTCCAGAGCGGTGGAACTGGGACACGCCGATCCTCATCAGCCCCCATCGGTCGACTCGGATCTATGTCGGTTCTCAACGCGTGTGGCGTAGCGAGGACAGGGGCGACTCGTGGACGGCGATCAGTTCCGACCTCACGAAGGATCAAAACCGCTACGAGTTGTCGACGGCCGGGAGTGTCAAGAGTGTCGACGCCCTCTACGACCATTTGGCAATGTCGTGGTACAGCACCCTCACCCATATCACTGAGTCGCCGATGGCCGAGGGCCTTCTCTATGTCGGCACCGACGACGGCCTGATCCAGGTGAGCGAGGATGGTGGAACGGACTGGCGCGTCTCAGGAGAACTCCCTGCACTAGCCGACGACGCGTTCATCAACGATGTCGAGGCTTCGCGCCATGACCCCGACAGCGTGTTCGCGGTGGCCGATGCCCACAAGAACGGCGACTACACCCCGTACTTGTTCGAGAGCGCAGATCGAGGCCGCTCCTGGCGGTCGATTCGAGGCGACCTTCCTGATGGCACGATCGCCTGGACGATCGAGCAGGACCACGTCAACCCCAACCTGCTGTTTCTCGGTACCGAGTACGGGATCTACGTCACCCTGAACCGCGGTGAGAATTGGCACAAGTTCACCAAGGACGTCCCCACGATCGCCTTTCGCGACATCAAGCTCCAACGCCGAGACGATGATCTGGTGGGAGCCAGCTTCGGGCGGGGGCTCTACGTACTCGACGATTACAGCCCGCTGCGTGAAATGTCCCCAGAGGCTCTCGCTCAGCCCGCAAACCTCTTTCCCGTTCGCGACGCCTGGCGGTACATCCCTTACCAGCCGATGCAGGCGGCCGGACAACCCACCCTGGGCTCGGCCGCCTTCCGGGCGCCCAACCCTTCGTTCGGGGCGACTTTCACCTATCGACTCGGCCCCGACATCCAGACGGCCAAGAAGCGACGAGTGGAGACGGAGAAGCAGCTGCCCGAGCGGGAAGATGTTCCCTTCCCCGGCTGGGACACCTTGTGGGAGGAACACCTCGAGGTCGAGCCCAGGGTCTTCCTGGTCGTTCGCGATGAGACCGGTAATCCGATCCGACGCCTGAAGGCGGCAACGGACGCAGGCCTGCATCGCTCGACATGGGACCTGCGTCTGTCGCCTCCGCCGCCCATCAAGCTGGAGAAGCCCGACTTCGAACTCCCTTGGTACTCACCCCCCAAGGGTCCCCTCGTCATGCCTGGGAACTACTCGGTTGAGCTGGTGCAGGTCACGCCCGAATCTACCGAGCCGCTGGCGGGTCCCGAAACGTTCGTCGTCAAGGCGACACCTGCGACAGCCGATCATTCCGACCTCACAGCGACCTCGGATTTCCAGCTCGCG
Source organism: Acidimicrobiales bacterium (assembly GCA_029263215.1). GTDB lineage: Bacteria > Actinomycetota > Acidimicrobiia > Acidimicrobiales > Aldehydirespiratoraceae > OFTM10. Next base: position 47,974 of record JAJCXY010000035.1, on the reverse strand, counting down.
ACCGCCGAGCTCACACGGAAGGCCGCGGGCGCGGCGAACCACATCGAGAGAGCTCAAGACCGCGTGAAGCACCTCAGGGCCGCGCTCGTGCAGACCCCTGGCGATGTCGCAGGCCTCTTCGGGAGGCTCGAGGCCATTCATCGCCGACTCGAGGAACTCAACCGGATCCTCGGCGGCGACCCCGTTCGGGAGAGATTGTCCGAGGCGCCCGACCCGTCGATCCGTTCCATGGTCGACCGAGTGTCGGGACACCACTTCGACACGACCCAGCCACCCACTCGGGCCCAGCAAGAAGCTATCCACCGTGCCGCCTCGGCATTCGGGCCGTTTGCCGATGACCTAGCGGCTCTCATCGACACAGAGTTGGCCGAATTAGTCGCCGAGATAGACGCCGCAGGAGGGCCCTGGACGCCTCGTTGACCAGCTAACGGATGTTGCCGGCTCCAGTCGTCACGGGAATCGGTCAGGCGGGCGCGCAGGTTCCTCACGACCCATGCTCTGCGGGGTGTGGAACACCTTCACCTCGGTGTCCTGGGTGACCTTCGCGGTCGGGTCGCTAGGATCGACGATCGGATTGTCGCTCGCGAAGGAAGCGACGAGGGTCCCCCTGGTCTCCTCCTTGAGAAGAAACTCAAGACCTTCGTAGTAGTCGCTGTGATGCGCACCGCTGAACCACATCGGGACGAGGGTGGACATCAAGGGCACCGGAAACGTCCTGTCGCCACAGTGAACTTGGATCGAGCCGGTCCCCTCCAGCGAGTCGATCACCAGCCGGCCGACCGGATCCTCTTCGCTGCCGCCGCCTCCGCCGGACTCGTTCGCATCGCCGTAACTCAGTCCTGGGATGCGTCGCTCGGGAAGGAAGTGGGCAATCTGGAGGAACTGGCCGCGGATTGCTGCCAGCTCCGAACGATCCTCGTACACGCAGTTGTCCGAAGAGTGTGGAAGCTCGAGGCGGTAGCTGGGTTCGTCGAACGCAAAAGATTTACCCTGCTCGCTGTAACCCATCAGCTCTGCCAGGACACGTTCCGGAGCGTCGGTCGCAGTCGCCGCAATGGTGCCCCTGATTCGGCCGGCGTCTTCGGCGTCGAGCGTGAGCTGGGTTCGCAACTCGACCCGGTAGAGAGAGCACGCCTTGACTGCATCCTTACCAAGGGACGTCCAGTCATGAACGCCAGCTATAAGCGCCTGCTTTCCCAGCTCAGTCCCCCGTGTTGATCCGCCCACTACCCGATCGGGCGTTGGGGCGACCCCCGTCTGCGATCGCACAGACCATCACCAACTCGGTGGGTCGGGGCGCGTCGGGCACCGAGACGCTGATCGAGTCGAAGTGATCGAACGACCAGGGGTTGTCCTTATGGCTCATGGGGATGTCGAGGGGAGCCCCGGCGGCCGCGACCTTGACGCTCGATGGTATGAGCGCCTCACCGCCACCGATCGGGTCTCTCATCATCTGGCCGAGCGCGGGATGCAACAGCGCGTGGCCGTGCTCGACGTCGCCCAGGGTGCCGACCAACGCCGCCTTGCCGTAACTGGTGACCGGCGACGGTGACAACGGCACCATCTTCGACATCAGCATCTTGCCGAGATCAGCTCCGACGTGAAACAGCGCAGACAGGTCGTCCTGATAGGCGGCGACGTACGGGTTGTCGATCGCGGCAAGACCCACGATCCGAGTGATCACTTCGTCGACGCGCCCGCCATGCTCTGCATGGATCTGTTCGACAACAATCCAGGTTCGCCTCAGCTCATATTCCATCGTGCGACAGTAGTGGCAAAGAGGCTCCGCCGTGAGCGCAGACGAGGCGACGCCGCCGCGGCCATCCACAACTCCATTCAGGCACTCAGTGACCACTCCGGGAAATCTTGGTGGCCCGGGAACTATCGGCCCGTCTCGAACGACTTCTCGACGTGACCACTCGTGTGTCCTTGGTGTCTTCTGTGCTTGCGGTCGTTCTCGCGGCTGGATGCGGCGGCGTATCCGACCCTGATCTCGTCCTTTCCCCGCTCGGACAGCAGGGCCGCGAGGTCGCGGCCGATGCTGGCTGCACTGCCTGTCATGGCGATCGCGGCCAGGGTTCGGTCGGTCCGGCGTGGGCCGGCTTGTCGGGGGCGACCGTGGAACTGGACGACGGCACGACCGTGGTGGCCGACGATGCCTACCTGCATCGCTCGATCACCGACCCGGCCGCCGAGAAAGTAACGGGCTACACGATCGCCATGCCCGACAACGCACTGTCCGCCGACGAGATCGACGCCGTCATCGCCTACATCCAGGAACTCGAATGAGACGCCTCTTCATCCCCCTGCTTGCCCTCGCCCTGCTCAGTTCCGCGTGCGGCGACGACGCACCGCGTGAGCTGGCCGGCATTCAGCGAACACCATTGCCATCGGTTGGTGCGACGGAACTACCGGAGGTCACCAACGGTGGCTCTCCCTTGTCGTTCGTGGCAGAGGAGGATGGCCTCCTGCTCGTCTACTTCGGCTATACCCACTGCCCCGACGTATGTCCCACCACGCTCTCCGATGTGCGCTCCGCACTGCGCAAGATGGACGACGACGACGCCGGACGTGTCGAGTTGGCGATGGCAACCATCGACCCTGAGCGCGACCTAGACGAGATCATCAGTGGCTACGTGCAGTCGTTCGTCCCCAACTCCCATGCCTTGCGCACAACCGACGACCGTCAACTTCGAGCGGCGGCCGATGCATTCGGGGCCGACTACGGCGTCGCCACGGCCGACGATGGAGAGATCGAGGTGATCCACACAGGGTTCCTCTACGTAGTGGATGATGAAGGCCAGCTCCTTCTCACCTGGCCATTCGGGATCCTGGCCGAGGACATCGCCGACGACCTCTCACAACTGCTGGCCGAGACGACATGATGATCGGCCCTGGTCTGCGTCGTGTAGTGCTGGTCCTTGTCGGACTCTCGTTACTTGTCGCCGCATGCGGCGATGGCGACAACGAAACCCTCGAGCTCGCTGATGACGGCGCCGTCGATGCACCCGCCGACTACGCCTTCGTCATTCCCCTAGGCGCGGGCGAGGCGCTCGATGCGGGAACACCCCTGGAGATCCTCCCCGCTCGACTCGATACCAAGGTCGGGGAGGTGATCCAGATAGTGAACGAGGACGAGCGTGGCCATCTGGTGGGACCGTTCTTCGTCGGCGCCCACGAGACGCTCCGACAGAAATTCTCCGCACCGGGAGAGTTTGAAGGCGTCTGCACCGTCCACCCGAGCGGCCAGATCGTGGTGGCGGTCAGCCAATGAGTCATCTCCACCGCTTCGCTGCAGTCCTGGGTGCCCTTCTGGTCATCGGACTCACTGATCCTTCGATCGCAGCCGCCGATCCCGCCGGCCCAACCGACTACCGCAGCGAGATCACAGCGGTCGACCCTGCCGACGACGGGATCGCGCTCCGAATGATCGGTGGCGACAGCTTTCTCGAACTCGCCGTGACTCCGGGTGTCGATGTTGTTGTGATCGGCTACCGCGGCGAGCCCTACCTCTGGTTCGCGCCGAACGGCACCGTGTATGAAAACGAGCGGTCCCCCAGTCGCTACCTCAACGAGGATCGATTCGGCGAACAGGAGATCCCGTCAATCGCGGACGCCGAGGCCGACCCGGTTTGGATCGAGATCGGAGCCGACGGGCACTTCGCCTGGCACGATCATCGCACTCACTGGATGAATCGGGCGCGGCCTCCCGGCGCTGAGCCGGGAGACACCATCCTCGAGGCTGTGGTTCCCCTCGTGGTCGACGGCGAATCGGTGTCGGTGACCGTGCAGTCGGTCTGGCAGGATGCTCCCTCCCCAATTGGCGCCTTGCTCGGGGGACTCGCCGCGGTCGTCGCCATCGGGGTGCTTGTTCGGCAGGTCGGAAGGACGAGGGCGGCTGCACTGACGGGCTCTCTCATCGCTCTGCTTGCGCTCGGTGTCGGGGTCTGGCAGTTCAGTTCACTCCCAACAGAAACCGGGCCGACGCCGATGTTGTGGATCCTTCCGCTGCTGGCGTTGGTGTGCGCATCATTCGCGATCCTGTCGCTGCGTAATCAGGGTTGGGACGATCCGATCTCGGGCCTCATCATGCTGACTGGCCTGGTCATGGCTCTCTGGGGATGGCTGCGGATCGATGGGGTGTCTGCAGCGATAATCCCGACCGACGCGCCCTACGCACTCGACCGGGCCGTGACCGTCGCGGCAATCGTGATCGGACTCGCAGCCGTCGCACTCGCCGGACTCGACATGGGCTTGCGTATCAGCCGCCGACCGGCCACGGCTTCGTCGGCACAGCACTGAGCCGGTCTAGGAAGCGTCAATCCCGAAGAGAGCATCTATCCGCTCGGTCAACTCGTCCTCGGTCAACGGACCGGTGTGGATCTCGACGATCTCGCCTGTGGCCGTAGCGAAGACGGTCGAAGGCAAGCCGACCACTTCGAGTTCGGCGCCGAGATCTCCATCGGGGTCGACGGCCTGAGCGAAACGTAGTCCGAGTTCTTCGATGAGGGCGGCGGCGGTCTGTGGGTCCTCGGCAACGTTTACTCCAAGGAAGTCGACGCGATCGCCGGCCCCGGCGGCGACCTCGTCGAATGCAGGCAACTCGGCGCGACAGGGTGCACACCAGGTGGCCCAGAGGTTGATCACTCGTGGCGCGGCCGAGGTGGCGCCGAGATCGATCTCGGCGCCACCTCCACCATCCAGAAGGGCGAGCGTCAAGGCGGGCAGTCTCGACGTTTCATCGCCGTCTTCGACCGAACAGCTCGCCGTCACGGCCATGAAGACGGCCGCGGCCACGACGATGCAGCAGCTGAGACGGGCCCGTGCTCGCAAGGGTTAGGGCGCCTCGTCGCGGACTAAGACGTCGACATCGATCTCGGTGCCATCGTCGAGCGTCAGAGTGATCGCGAATTCATCACCCATCTCGAGAGGCTCGACCAGCTCGAGTAACATCACGTGCAGGCCGCCCGGCTCGAAGGAGACGGATTCCCCCGCGTCGATCGGTACCGACGCAACCTCCTGCATCGACATTGCGCCATCCATATGGCCGGACTCCTCGTCCATGGCCATCTCATCGCCGTCCATGTGGTCGGCGTCCTCAGCCATGGCGATCTCATCGGATCCTTCGTCCATGGCCATGTCGTCGGCGTCGTCCATGGCGCTCATGTCGGCCATGACGGTCTCATGGAGTTCGGCTGTTGCGGCGATCGACTCGTCGATGCTCACTGCCACTATCGCCGCGGCGTCGTCACTGCTGAGCGTGAAGTAGACCGCCCCGGCGTCCGCCATCATCGGGCTGCTACGAGCCCAAGCTCCTTCAATCGACTGGCCGCTGCCACCATCATCGCCGCAGGCCGCTGCCAGCAGTCCGACAGCTGCGACAACCGCCGCCACTCGACGTTTCGCTCCGTGAGCACTCATTCTCTCTCCAACTCGATCGGGGTACGGCCAACCAGTCGAGCGAGGACGCGCGAAAGTTCCCGCTGTGACTCATGTCACAGCGAAGTGGTCATGGGTCAGGCAGTTTCGGCCGCGTCGCCGTCGATGGACTGCATGAGGTCTTCGCGGGCTCGAGCCACCCGAGAGCGGATGGTGCCCACCGGACAACCGGCAACGGCAGCAGCCTCTTCGTAGGAAAGACCCACGAGTTGGGTGAGGAGGAAGGCCTCCCGACGCTCGGGAGCAATGTCGGCGAGCACACCCTCGATCTCGACCCAATGACTGTCGGGCGCACCTTCAGAGACGGTGGCGCGTTCGCGTTCGAGGAAACGACGGTGTCGAATCGCACGCCGCGTGGCATCAGCGCAGGTGCGACGGGCAATAGTGAGCAGCCAAGCCCGAGCGGAGCCGTCCTGGCGGAACCGATGCAAACTCCGAAGAGCGCGGGCGTAGGTCTCCTGGGCGAGATCGTCGGCGTTCCACGCATCACCGAGATAGCGACAGAGGCGCCACACGTCGGCTTGGGTAGCGCGAACGAAGGCTTCCAGAGCCTTTTGGTCGCCGTCGCGGGCTGCCACCGCCAGGGCGGTCACGCTGTCCATACATCCATAATGCCACGCCCAGTGGTCGAACTGATGGGTAAAAAGGTCCTCATTTCTGGTCGCTACCGCGGTATCGGGGCGAAGCGATGCCGGAGCCTCTGGCGGCCGCCGGAGATCACCCACAGCAGTACCAGCCCTGCGAGTTCGATGACGTGGTACGACTCGGTGATCACCTCGGACCGACCCAGCGCGATGTCGATCACCGCAGTGACCACAAGGGTGGCGGCCAGTACCGCCGCCATGGGGATCAGGCCGATCGCCCGCTCGGGGCGCCATGCCACATAGAGCAGCGCGAGGGCGAGAGCCATGCTGAACGCCCCTAGGTGCCTCCCAAGGTGTTCGGCGCCGTCGGTGTCGGATCCTGTGAACAACAGGGGCAGATCGAGCAACAGGAGGGTGGCCGCAACCACAAATAGTGCGTAGCGCACCCACTCGCCGCCGCCGAGATCGGGCACCCCCACCGAGCGCATCACGAGCGACGCCTGATCTGGAATCGACTCAGCCGGTCGCACCATCACCCGACGTCGAAGTTGCTCCAGCTCCGCCTGCCTGGCCCTGCAATCAGCGCAGCCGAGCAGGTGCTCTGCCAGCGATGTCGACTCCGCCTCTGAGTTCTCGCCATCGAGTTCGGCCGAGATCAGTTCGTGGGCGCGGTCGCAGTCCATATCTCCACAGTCGTACCAGATGCACTTCCAGTTCCCGCGGCTTCAATTCTCGCTCCTCCCCGCCCCCCACCGGCGGCCCCGCGGCGCCGTCAACTGCGGGGAGCAACCATTTCGGGCTCGTCGAACGTGTGGCTCGGGCGGGGTGCGATCCGGGTAGCCAGTACGAAACCGACGACGGCGACAGGGAACTGCCACGACAGAGCCGATCGAATATCGCCTCGCGATTCGGCGAGGAAGCCGACTACCGGTTGTGATGCTGCAGTCATGAGACCCGACACACCGAAAACAATCCCGGTCGCGGCACCGGTCCGCTCGGAGGGTACGAGATGGCTGGCGGTGGCCAGGGCTACCGGGAACAGTGAGAACTGGAAGAAGGCGATGCCGGCGATGACGACGAGCGATGCCGATCCGCTGGTTTGGGCGAACACCACGATCAGGATGCTCGTCGCCGCGGCAGAGATCAGGATGACCGTTCGACCACCGACCCGGTCGAAAGCCCAGCCCCCCGCCGGCTGGGCCACGGCGCCGACCAGCAGGATCACGGTGAGGGCAATGCCTGCGTCGGTTTCGCGCCAGCCCTCATCGGTGAGCATCTTCACGAAGAAGGTGAGAAAGCTGCGACCAACCATGCTCATGATTCCGAAGGCCACCGCGACGACGAGCAACTGGGGCGTCGTGGTGCCGCGGAGCGTCGCCGCCGGGGAACGTTCTGTCTCATGGAGCTTTGCCCGCAACATGATGGCGGTCAGCACCAGCGGCACCGCGATCACGACCATGGCCAGGCGCCAGTTCAGCAATGCGATGGTGAGCACGACCACAGCGGGCGCGAGGAAGTGACCGATCGAGCCACCCCAGCCGTGCACACCGAGCATGCGCCCCCGGGCTTCCGGGTAGGCCGACACGATGAAGGCGCTGGCCTGGGGATGATACGTAGCGGCACCGAGGCCGCAGAGCGTGCTTACGGCGACGATCACCCAGAAGTTCGGTGCGGCCGCCATGGCCAGGAAGCCCACCGCCCCGATCACGAAACCGAACACGAGTAGCCCCCGCCTCCTTCCGGTCCGGTCGGCGGCGTTTCCCAACACAGGCTGCAGCACACCAGTCAAAAGGATGAACGCGAATGACAAGATCCCGAGTTCGGTGTAGTCGAGGTCGAACTCCTCAGCGATGGCTGGCAGGAATGCGGGCAGCGCCGTCGAGTAGAGGTCGTTGATCGCGTGAGCACACACCAAGACGATGAGCACCGTTCGAGGACGGGTCAAGGTGCTCTCGGAGTCTGGCATGACTTCATCTTGGCGTGTGGGAGCGGAATTCCGTATCGTCACGAGCCTTCTTCTCGATGACCGATGCCGGTTGGCGACTCGAAACGACCGGCGTGGTTCGCTCTCCTGGAGGCGCCTGCGCTTGACGGATCTACCTGCAGGTGAGGGCGGGACGGTCGCCCATGATTGGGCCCGGCACATCGGAGAACTCTCCGACTCGTAGGTAACCCGAACCGTAGTATCCGCTGCCTTTCCAAAGAGTGCAGCTTGCCCCGGCTCGATCAGTCAGGGCACACCCTGGCCGTCACACTGCTGGCATGGGCCGCGGCCTGAAGGGTGCTACACGCGCGCTCGAATTCATCCAGCTCGGGGTTGGGTGTCCAGAGAAACCCCACCAGCTCCTCACCTGCCAGGTCATCGATCATGAAGAGTCGCTCGTCGCGTGTGGCGATCAGAGCATCGGTAGCCGACAGCATGTCGTCGTGGGCATCGGCCACTTTCTCGGGAACCTCGGCTGAGGCCAGCACGTCATGGTGGTCCTGCATGAGGTCGGTCGCGCCAGACCAGAAAGCACGCATGAAAACACGGATCATCTCCTCCTGTCCGGGGCCGAGCACTGGGTCAGGATCGTCGCCGATCTCTACGAGGACCGCTGCTTCGGGCATCATGAACAGCAGCTCGAGCCCCGCGCTCATCTGCCCTGCTGATTCGGCGACCGATTCAAAGTAGGCGAGAGTCGCCGCGTCGGGTTCGCCATTTCCGGTCAGGAACTGGGCTGCGCTAGAAACCGCGCCGGCATTCAGACCGGTCAACAGCGCCGTTTCGAATCGGGAGCGGTCGGCGTTTACCGCTACGCGCACATCCGCACCATTCGGATCGTCTCGGGTCCGGCCGGATGATTCGCCACCGGTGTCGATCGACACCGAGCGCTCCATGAGGGTGACCAAGGATTCATCGATCGCCACCGCGGCGGCGAGTTCATCCCAAAAGAAGAAACCGAGTTCGAAAGGGCGAGCTTCTGTGTGTAGCTCCAACACCGCACCGGCCGCAGCGGTCGTGTGGTGCTCAGATAGTGATCTGAACCAGGCCTCGGTCATCGGGACACGATCCGTGGCATCGAGAGGGACCATGGTGATGGCGATCCCTGAGCGCAGCACGACATCAACCGACGTGGGATCGATGTAGTAGTTCCATTCCGCGTGGCCACCGGGTGCGTTGCCGTCAACGTCGAACGCACCGCCCATCGTGTAGATCATCGAGACATCGTCAGCGAACTGTGGGTGACGTTTCAGGGCCAGCGCGAGATTGGTCAGCGGACCCAGAGCCACGATCGTGATGGGTTCCGGCGCCTCTGCCGCGAGCCGGGCCAGAAGATCGACTGCATCTTCGGACCGGGGCGTGTCGGTGGCCGGTAGCGACAGGCCCACCAGTTGGTCGGAGGCCACCCTCCACGCCGGTGGCCACTCGTGGCCTGGTCCCACCGGCTGCTCGGGCCCACACGCCACAGGCAACGGCCCCATGCCGCCAATGGCCAACAGCGCCGTCGTGTTGGAGACGCCGGTGTCACAGTGTGACTCACCGGTGCCCGCGAGGGTCACCCCGAGCAACTCGACCTCGGGATGCTGGGTCAGATACAACAGAGCGGCCACATCGGAGATGGTCGGGCTGTAGTCCACCACCACCGATATCGGGGCCGATCCACTGGCATTCCCTGAAGGCTCGACCAAGCCGACCGACGTTCCGTCCCCGCACGCAGAAGTCACCAGCATCGCGGCCACCAGCACGGTCATCAGCGGACTGCGATGCATCATGAGTTCCTTTTCGTCGCCATGTAGTGAACAGACGTCTGGAACTGAGCAACGGGTGACAAGCAGCCAAAATCGGGATCGGTGCAGCGACATCAGGAAATGTTCGCCTCGTGTCACCCGGGCCACCGTGGACCCTCGTCTGTCAGGGTGATAAGAGGATTGACTTCTCGAGGAGGGAAAGGGGTGGACGCTGAGCGAGTGGACCGACCCGGATGCTGCGATAGCGGCGCTCTACGGCGAACACGCGCGGCCGCTTGTCGGATTGGCTCGGGTGTTCGTCGATCACCGAGATGCCGCGGAGGACATCGTGCAGGAGGCCTTCATCCGTATGGCCCGCTCCCTTCATCGGATCCAGGACCCCGCAAAGGCCGGCGCATATCTGCGCTCGATCGTGTTGAACCTGGCGCGGGATCACAACCGTCGAGGCCTGCTGTCGCTGCGTCACAGGACGCCCGCAAGCGATCTCGACCCCGCCGGGGTCGACGAGACGATCACCACCAACGATCAGAACCGCCTCCTCATCGAGGCCGTCCAGGACCTACCTCGCCGCCAACGCGATTGCATAGCGCTGCGCTACCTCATGGAGCTCTCGGTAGGAGAAATCGCGGCCACGCTCGAGTTGTCGGAGAACTCGGTGAAGACCCATCTCAAACGCGGTCTGGCGCGGCTTCGCACCGTGACGGTCCTCGTCGACGACGACATGGATGAGCCGCGATGACTCGGCTCGAAACGCTCCTTCACGAGTCAATGGCCGACCGCGGCACCCTGGCTGAGCCGTCGCCGGATCTCTTCGACCGGGTGAAGGCCGGCATCGACGCCGACGAAGCCCGCCGCCACGTCCGCCGCCGCGTTGCTGTCATCGCAGGCGCGGCAACTGCTCTGATCTCAGGAGCGGCGCTCACATTCGTTTACCGACAAGGAGAACCCCAAATGGACTGGTGGATCCTAGAGATCATCGCCCTCATCGTGCTCGGCACCCTCGCACTCGTGCTGGGTCCGTTCATCAAGCGTTTCGGTCGTAGTTACGCAGCCGACGTCTTCCGCTCCAACCCTTCCACGGGCAAGAGTTTCATCGTGTTGACCGACTTCGCCTACTACCTCATATTCACCGCCTATATCGCGTTCACAAGCACTGTGGATCGGCCGAGCGATTGGAGCCGGACGGTAGGTGCCGAACAGGTTCAGCACAGCATCATGCGCGGCGGTGGCATCCTGCTGATCATCGGCCTGCTCCACGGCGTGAACCTGCTGGTGCTGCCGATCATCGGCCGGCTTCTGACCCTCAACCGGCGCCTCGATCAGCAGATGCGAGAGGTCGCTGGCCGTGACCTCTCAGAACCCGAATGACCCAGCCCACGACACTCGAGGCGAGCCGCAGCACCCGCGGCGCGCAATGGACCGTCCGGTCCTTCACCGTCGTCATCGCGATCAGCCTGATAGGAGGCATCGCCGCAGCGATCGGCGGCGGTTCGCTCACCGAGCTCGGCAGCGGCGCAGGAGGACTCTTCGGCGTCCCGTCGATCCTCACCACCCTGATCGCGCTGGTGGCCCTCGCTACCGCGGTCGTCGCCTCACGTCAGGCCCGCCGCTCCCCCGGCTGGCTGAATGCGGCCATCGTCATCGCCGGTGGTGCGTGGATCATCGCGATCGGCTACTTCATGGTTGCCCACACCCTCGATCCCTGCGTGAATGGTTGGTGGGACAGCGGTAGCCGCATCGGCCACCAACCCTTGTGTGAACGCTTCGGGTCCGAACTCAACTGGCACACCCGTTTCCACCTCCTAGCCCATGCCGCCCCCGGCGCGGGCTTGTTGGCCCTCTATCTCGGGGCCATCCGGCGCTGGGCGATGGTGCCGGGAGCGACCGCCCGCTGATTGCGCCCGATTCCTCATCGGGATCAAGGGCTTGTCACACTACGAGTCTCGTAGACGGGAGAGTGGCCCATGACCACAACCGATGTGGATGTCATCGTGATCGGATCGGGGGTCGCGGGCATGACTACCGGCGCCATGTTGGCCCGCGATTGTGATCAGCACGTGGTGGTGTTCGAACGCGCGCCATTCATCGGAGGCAGGTGCCTGTCGTATGTGGGCAGCGGCGACAAGGTCGTCGCCGACGGGGTGAAAATGGGGGTCGCCGAGTTCAAGCGCTCGCTGGGACTGGCGCACTGTTACCTCGGCAAATGCACCCCTGATATCGAAACGATCTTTGAGGAAGAGTTGCTGGACGGCCGCACGTTCGAAGCAGGAGGACACGGACTCTTTTGGGGCAACAACAGCCGCTGTGATCGCCTCCTCCAGCACTTTGGGAAGCACGTCACGATGCCTCTCAACCGCGGCCTCGGCTTCATCGAATGGCAGGGCCTGGACGCCGACGGCACCGTGAGGCCGACCGTTGCCCACCAGGTCGAGAAGGGCGTCGTGTATCCGTGGATGAGTCCCGAGGGTTTCGCCAGCACCCGCCAGTATCTGGGCGACATGGCCAGATTGTCAGCTGAGGACTTGGCCGAACTGTCCCACACGACACTCCAGGAATGGCTAGAGGCGCGCGATCTCCATCCCGACGCCTACAACTACATCAAGGTCCTCGCCGCCTCCCAGACCGGTGATGCCGAGCCGAGCATGACCGCAGCCCCCGACTTCCTCGGGTACATGTCGGTTGCTCGCCAACTCGGGATGGACCTCATCTCGGGCTCGGTCGCAACCGTGGATGCTCCGGGCACCATCGCCATCCCGCTGGCACTCGAGGAAGTCCTTACCGACCACGGCGGTGAAGTCCGACGCGATACCCCCGTCACCGAGGTGATCATCCAGGACGGCACGGCACGAGGGGTCCGCTACCGAAGCGGCGGTGAGGAGCACACCCTGATGGCCGCCCGGGTCATCTGCACGCTTCCCCCCAAGATCGCGTTCCGAGTGCTGCCCAGACACGCATTCCCCACCGACTGGGTCGACTTCGTTGAGGACCAGCATCGCGGTATAGGGCTACTCACCGGCTGGGCCGGAACGAAGCGATCTATCATCGCCGACCTCGGAATCGAGCCCGGCTCGTTCATCTACATGCCTGCCATCACCAACGAAGAAGAGGGCTTCATCGGCAAGGTCGACATGGTGATGTGCGAGTTCACCGCCTGGGGGGAACGGAGCGCCAAGCGGGCGCCGGAGGCAAGAAGCGAGTATCTGTTCTCCACCGCCCTCACCGATGCCGAGATGCGCAGCCGAGAACGCGTGGGCCTGGTGATCGAACGTTGCGAGGCATGGGCCCGCGCCAACTTCCCGACCTGGGACGAAGACGTCGAGTTCATCATCTGGACACCCTCACCGGAGGCACTCGGCACCAACCGACCCGTCGGTACCGACCGGGTGCGCCACCGTAGCGACCACGTTCGTGGACTGTGGTTCGCGGGCGATCAGTACGGCGAAAAGAACTGGGGCTGTGGCGTCGACGCGGCCGTGTTGTCGGGCATCGTTTGCGTCGATCAGATGATGGGTACGAACTTCGAAGAGCAGATCCTCCCCGACCACCACCAGGGAATCATGATGCAGGGCTGAACGCTGGAGTCGGCCCGCAGGTGTTCAACCGGCTTCGATGGCGAGGGTCACCGCTGCTTGTGTCGGCTCGATCACCGGGACCTCAAGCGCCTGTTCGGCGGAGTCGCGCAGTGCCGCCATGCCGGCGCAACCAAGCACCAACGAGGAAGCTCCCCGATCGATCAAGCGGCGGCCCTGGGCGACAATCTTGGCCAGAGTGTCGGGGTCGTTCGCGGCCTGGTCGACCGTGACATCGAGGGGCAGTTCACCCACGAGGTGATCGCTGAGGCCGAGCGCACGGATTCGTTGGAGGTGGCGCCTGATGGAGTCGTTCGACAGGGCCAGCACGCCGAAGCGTCGCCCACCGCGGGCCGCCGTTTCAACCGCACTCTGCTGGATGCCGAATACCGGAGCGGCAAAGCGCCGCCGGCACTCCTCAAGGGCGGGGTCGGAGTAGCAGGCGATCACGTATGCGTCGTGGTCGGGTGATTGCTCAATCCGATCGACGATCAATGGCCCTATCGCTTCGATGTCGGCGTCAGATTCGACACCGAACGGCCCATCGGCGATCGTGCCGCACTCGATCTCGGCTATTTCGGTGAACGCCTTGAGCGAACACCTGAGACCGTCCGTGACGGTCTCGTTCGAGTTCGGGTTGATGACGAGGATCTTCTTGGCGTGGGTCACAGGCCCAGCTCGACGCCGAAGTTTTGGTCGGGGTCCAATTCAGGCGCGTGCCGGCCGGGCATTCCAGTGCTGTCGATCGTGCGGCGAGGCACGAACTCTCCGGCACCATGATCTACCTGAAGCTCGTTGTTGTCGATGACCACCCTCCCCCGCTGGAGGACCGTCGTGGGCCAGCCCGTGATCTGCATCCCCTCGTAGGGCGTGTAGTCCATGTTGTCGTGGAGGTCCTGCGCCTTCACCTCCCGACTTGTCTCGGGGTCCCAGATCGCGATGTCGGCATCTCGGCCCCTGGTGATCGAGCCCTTGCAATGGTCGAGACCGTAGATCTGCGACACATTGCCGGCAGCCAGGGCCACAAAGTGGCTCAGGGTGATCCGGCCTTTCATGAACCCCTCGGAGAAAAGGAGTGGCAGGCGCATCTCGATGCCGGGCAGGCCGTTCGCGATCTGGGGAAAGTCCGGCTTCGGGCCGGCGTTCAGCTTTCCGGTCTCATCAAAACGGTAGGGAGCATGATCCGACGAATACACCTGGAACGTGCCGTTTTGCAGGCATCGCCATATCTCCTCCTGCGATGCCCGGTCACGAAGCGGTGGGCTGCAGCACAGCTTCGCTCCATGCATGCCGGGCAGGTCCATCCGTTCGGCATCGAGAAACATGTACTGAGGACAGGTCTCTCCGAATACCTTGCGCCCTTCGTAGCGGGCCTTGGCGATGATGCGCGCGCCGGCCTCGGTCGATACGTGGACGATCAGGATCGGGGCGTCGATGAACCCGGCAAGTGCCACCGCCCGGTTGATTGCTTCTGACTCCGCTGTCCGCGGGTGGCTCAGGGCGTGGAACTTCGGCGCGCCATGGCCAGCGTTGACCAGTCTCCTGCTCATCCACTTGATCATGGCGTTGTTCTCGGCGTGGATCATCGTCAACGCGCCATGCTTCTTGGCGATGGCGAGGATGTCGAGCATCTGGCCGTCGTCCACGATCAGGCGGTCGTAGGTCATGTAGATCTTGAACGATGTGATGCCACCCGCGATCGCTCTCGGGAGTTCCTCGTTCAACACCTCGTCGGTCGGGTCTGAGATGATCAGGTGAAATGAGTAGTCGATGACCGACTTGGGTGCCGCACGGTGGTGGTAGATGTCGAGCACCTCTGCGAGTGATTGTCCCCGGTGCTGGGCGGCGAACGGCACGATGCATGTGTTGCCCCCGAAGGCGGCCGAGACACTGCCCGAGTAGTAGTCGTCGGATGTCATAAGCCCGCTCGACGATTCCTGCTCGATGTGACAGTGGGCCTCGATACCTCCGGGAAGGACGTACTTGCCCGTGGCGTCGATCACCCGTTCGGCTTCGCCCAGATCGCCACCGACCGCTGCGATCTTGCCGTCCCGGACAGCCACGTCGGCCACGAACGTGTCGGCGCTGGTGGCAACCGTGCCACCGATGATCTTGAGGTCGTGTCTGCTCATCGGGATCGCACGGCTTCCACGTTGGTCTCTACCCTGGAGATGAGTCGGGTCAGTTCGTCTCTATCGGTCGAGTTCAGAGTCGGCCCCGGCGCTCGCACCTTCGGCGACGCGATCACACCGCGACGGTGGAGAGCCTCCTTGCGCAAGGCCAGACCGAACCCGGGTTGCTGCTCGTGGCGAACCAGCGGCAGGTAAGCATCAAAGAGATCTTCGGCGTGATCGGTCTCACCGGCGTGGTGCAGAGCAACGACCTCGACGAGCATCTCCGGATAGGCGAAGCCGGTCATTGCTCCGTCTGCGCCGCGAGCCAACTCCTGAGGTAGGTACAAGCCGCCGTTGCCACACAGGATAGAGACCCGGCGCATGCCGTCATCGGAGGCATCGCGTACGGCCGAGACCTTGCTCAGACCGGGGCACTCCTCGTGCTTCAACATGACCAGCTGGTCGAAGGAATCAACCATGCTCCTGAAGAGCGGCACAGATGCCTCGGTGCGAGTTACCAGTGGATAGTCCTGATAACAGACGGGAACCTCGGGCCCGAGTGCCCCAAAAACCTGAAGGAAATAGTCGTAGACCTTCTGCTCGGTGCCCAGACCGCCCAGGGGCGCCACCATCACCCCGGCCGCACCGTTGTCCATGCTGAGCTTCGAAAGCCACACGAGGTTGTCGAGGCCCGGATTCGAGACGCCGACAACAACGGGCAGTCTTTCGTCAACGCGTCGCAGCACTCGTCTGACGAACGTCTCGGACTCATCGGGAGACATCTTCTGGGCCTCGCCCATCATGCCGAGCAGGGTCAGCCCCGCAACACCCTTCTCGAGGTAGAAGTCGACGAGGCGGTCTGCACTCTCGAGGTCGAGCTCGCCGCTCTCGGTAAACGGAGTAGCCGAGATGATGTAGACACCGCTTGCGGACTCGTCCAGTAGATGTGACGACATAGCAGAACCCTCCCTTGCCGAGGCGATCCTATGTGACAGGTGCAACGGAGTCGGTCCCGCGGTGTTGAGTGGTGTAGCAAAGGCCGGTGCGCTCGATCCTCAGAAGACTTCGCTCCTCCCAGGAGCTGATCATTCTTTGCGGCGCGACGTTTCTCGTGATGGCGGGTCAGGGGGTGGTCTCTCCGATCCTGCCGCTCTACGCGAAGGACTTCGGGGTCAGCGCCACGATGGTGGGACTCACGCTCACCGTCTTCGCCCTGGCTCGTCTCGTCGTCAACGTGCCGGCGGGAATGATCGCCGACCGGTTCGGGCGCCGGATCCTCCTCATCGGCGGCCCGATCCTGACCTCGATCGGCATGTTCGGATCGGGCCAGGCGGGCGACATCTGGGAGCTGCTCGTATGGCGCTTCATCGCCGGGGCCGGCTCGGCCTTCTACATGTCCGGGGCGATGATCTACCTGATCGACATCGCTCCTCCCTTGTCACTCACGCGTTACGTGGCCACGAACCAGTGGGCGCTCGCCGTGGGCGTAGCGCTCGGCCCGGGAATCGGCGGGATCCTGGCCGACGCCTACGGCCTGTCGACGCCGTTCTACGTGGTCGGTGTTCTGGCGATCCTCACCGCCGTCTACGCCGGGTTTCGACTCCCGGAAACTCGGGGGAAGGCCGCCGCGAACACCGAGGCCCCGGCTGCCGCGCCGATCAGCATGTGGGCGTTCGCCACGAGTCGCCGGTTTTTGCTGATCGCAGTGGCGTCAGCGACGATCTTCATGACCCGGGCCGGAAGCAGAGCGACGCTGATGCCGCTACATGCCGATGAGGCACTGGGTTGGGGGCCGGCTGAGATCGGTGTGGTCTTCACGGTCACCGGTGTCATGACCTTGTTCACACTCATGCCTTCCGCGTGGGCTGCGGATGCGATCGGTCGCCGCTATGTCATCTGCTTCTCGGGTGTGGCCGCCGGTGCCGGCGCCCTTGTCGTGGGTGCTTTCGCCAGTCCGGTCGGCTATGTGGTCGGCAATGTCGTCATGACCCTTGGCACCGGCACCGCGGGACCTGCTCCCGCTGCCTATGTGGCGGAGATCGCTCCGCCGGAGAAGCGCGGGGTAGCGATCGCGTTGTATCGCTCCGCGGGCGACGTCGGTTTCTTGGCCGCACCGCCCTTGCTCGGCCTGCTCAGCGAGGCGACCTCGATCTCGACCGCACTCGCCGTCAGTGGCATCGTCGTTGCCGCCGGAGGAGTGGTGTTCTTCCTCGGCTCCATGGGCGACCCCGCCGCCGGGCGCGCCATCCTGCCTCCGCTCGATGGTGATGGACCCACATCCGTCTGATGCCCGGCGGTTAGGATCACAGCCCCAGATGGGCGACACTGGCCACTCACCAAGGAGGGTCTCATGAGCGACACCACCGAGCAGCGACCTGAATTCCTACGAGCCGACATCCGCACGCCCGAGATGGAGATGGCTGAAGTCGGCGCTGATGTCGCGGCTGCGGCCGACCTTGATCTCGAGGCGATCAACCCGCCCAACCCCCACCTGTTCAAGGAAGACCGGTGGCATGACCACTTCGCCCGGCTGCGCGCCGAGGACCCGGTCCACCTCAACGAACTCGAAACCGCCGGCAGGTACTGGTCGCTCACCAAGTACGACGACGTTCGTGCCGTCGACGGCGACTGGCAGACATTCTCCTCGGCTCGAGGAATCACGCTCGGCCCTCGCCGCAGCCCGGAGGCCGACGAGCAGATGCGTCGGATCACATCGTTCATCGCAATGGACCCGCCCGAGCACACCGAGCAGCGCAAGACTGTGCGTGGCGTGTCTGCGCCGAGCAACCTCCGCAACCTCGAGCCGCTGATCCGCGAGCGCACCGTGGATGTCTTGGAATCGCTACCCGACGGCGAGACCTTCGACTGGGTCGACACCGTCTCTATCGAGCTCACCACCCTGATGCTCGCGACACTCTTCGATTTCCCGTTGGAGGATCGACGCAAGCTCACCCGCTGGTCCGACATCGTCTTCGCCGTCCCCGAGCCCGGTGGCGTCGTGGAAACCCAGGAGCAGAAGATCCAGGAGTTCATGGAGTGCGTCTCGTACTTCGAGGGTCTGTGGGAGGACCGCCGCGCCAACCCGGGCAACGACCTCGTCTCCATGCTCGTCCACGGCGAGGCCACCAAGGACATGCCAACCGCGGCCCACCTCGGCAACCTGTTGCTGTTGATCATCGGCGGGAACGACACCACCCGCAACACCATGTCGGGCAGCGTCTACGGGCTCAATGAGTTCCCCGACGAGTACGACAAGCTCATCGCCGACCCGGGCCTCGTGTCGAACATGGTGTCGGAGATCATCCGCTGGCAGACCCCGCTGGCATACATGCGCCGCACCGCCACCCGCGACACCGAGATCCGCGACCAGCAGATCCTCAAGGGCGATCAGATACTGATGTGGTACCTCTCTGCCAACCGCGATGAAGACATGTTCGACAATGCCGACCTGATCGACATCGAGCGCCACAATGCCGATCGGCAGCTGGCGTTCGGCTACGGCATCCACTTCTGCATGGGCAGTCGGCTCGCCGAGCTCCAACTCCGGGTGTTGTGGGAAGAGGTCCTCGATCGCTTCGAACGCATCGAGGTGCAAGCCGAACCGGAGCGGACATTCTCGTCATTCGTCCACGGCTACACGGCCCTGCCCGTCACGGTGACCCGCCGCTGAAACGAGCCGTGCCGCTGATCGAAGGAATCCCGCTCTGATGCCGACCTACCCTGACCTGAAGCTCTATATCAACGGTTGCTGGCGCACCACCGACGACACGCTCGCGGTCGTGAACCCGGCAACCGAGGAGGAGATCGGGCGCCATCCCGTCGCCGGCCCCACCGAGCTAGATAACGCACTCGACGCCGCCGCGGCCGGCTTCGCAGTGTGGAGCCGGACCGCTCCCAGGGATCGGGCCGACCTGATCCGCAAGGCCGCCGGCCTGATGCGCGAGCGACAGGATGAGATCGCACACTCGATCACGCTCGAGCACGGCAAGCCATTCGCCCAGGCCCGTCTGGAGGTGATCCGCGGTGCGGAGTTCTTCGAGTGGGATGCCGGTGAGGCAGTCCGCACCTACGGTCGGGTGATCCCGAGCGCCGCTGGGGTGCGCTACATCGTGCACCACCAACCGATCGGACCAGTAGCCGCTTTCTCACCTTGGAACTTCCCGATGAGCCAGCCGGCGCGCAAGGTCGGAGGTGCCCTCGCCTCGGGTTGCTCGATCATTCTGAAGGCGGCGGAGGAAACTCCAGCGGGCGCGATGCACCTGGTCCGCGCCTTCGAGGACGCAGGCCTTCCCCCGGGCGTACTCAACCTCGTGTTCGGCGTGCCGGCCGACATCTCCCAGCACCTGATCCCGAGCGACATCACCAAGTTGGTGGCGTTCACCGGCTCGACCGCGGTTGGTCGTCATCTCACGGGCCTTGCGTCTGATCACATGACTCCGGTGCTGATGGAGCTCGGCGGCCACGCCCCTGTGATCGTCTGTGAAGACACCGACGTCGAGGCAGCCGCGCTCAGTTCAGCCAGCCGCAAGTACCGCAATGCGGGCCAGGTCTGCACCTCCCCTACCCGCTTCTTCGTCCACGAACAGATCTTCGAACACTTCCTAGAGGTGTTCACAAAGCGAGCCGAGACCACCGTGGTGGGCAACGGGATGGACCAGGGCGTCGAGATGGGGCCGCTAGCGAACGAGCGGCGCATAGCTGCACTCGCCGCCTTCGTGGCCGATGCCCGCGAGACGGGAGCCGAGCTCGTCACCGGTGGGAATCGGCTCGGTTCGGCGGGCTATTTCTTCGAACCCACCGTGCTCGCCCGGGTGCCCGGGAATGCGCTGGTGATGCAGGAGGAGCCGTTCGGGCCGTTGGCGATCATCAATCCGGTCGAGAGTCTCGACGCGGCCATCGAACAGGCCAACTCGGTTCCTTACGGTCTCGCCGCGTACGGCTTCACCAACCGGGCCGACTACGTCGATCGGATGGTCGACGGCATCGAGGCCGGCAATCTTTCGATCAACACCCTCGAGGCCTCATTGCCGGAGACACCGTTCGGCGGAGTGAAGTCGAGTGGATACGGCCGCGAGGGCGGATCTGAAGGTCTTCATCACTACATGGCAGTGAAGAATCTTTCGCACAGTATGACCATCGTCTGAACCGGGATCGA
This sequence comes from Acidimicrobiales bacterium, assembly GCA_029263215.1. Lineage (GTDB taxonomy): Bacteria > Actinomycetota > Acidimicrobiia > Acidimicrobiales > Aldehydirespiratoraceae > OFTM10. The sequence continues at coordinate 27,381 of JAJCXY010000035.1, read as the reverse complement.
CAAGCGACATGAACTACTCGAGAAGTGATGCCAAGGCCTACGCCAAGGCCAACATGACCGGGATTTGGGCCGCTGCGCTCATGCCCTTCACCGAGGATCTACGCATCGACGAGGACGGGTTCCGAGAGAACGTCCGGCACTGGACCCAGGACCTCGGCATCGAGGGCCTGTTCATCTCGGGCAAGCAGGGCGAGTTCTACGCCATGACGTTGGAGGAACGAAAGCGGACGTTCGAGTTGGCCGTCGAGGCAACCGGCGATCACGGGCAGACGATCATGTCGTGCTCTGACCAAAACCTTGATGTGGTCATCGAGTTGGCCCGGCACGCCGAGGACTGCGGTGCCGACTACATCGTGGTCCACGCCCCTGCTTTGCACTTCTCGAAGGCCCAGGACGAGACGCTGATGGGCTACTACCGCACCATCTCCGAGAGCGTCAACATCGGACTCGCTCTTTGGAGCCACCCCGCCAGCGGCTACCTGATGTCGCCCGAGCTTTGCAACCGCTTGGCCGATCTCGACAATGTGGTGGCCATCAAATACAGCGTCGATCGCGAGATGTACGCCGAGCTCACCCGCCTCGCCTCAGACCGCATCCAGATCAGCACTGCGGCCGAAGACGAATGGCTCGACAACATCATCGAGCTCGACTGGAAGCTCTACCTGTGCTCATCTCCTCCCTTCCTTCTGCAGTCGGCCAACGACCGACGGATGCACGACTACACCGAGGCGGCGTTCGCGGGCCGACACGACGAGGCGCGTGAGATCAGTAGCAGCCTCGACCCGGTGCGTGCGGCCCTCATGGATACCCGCCCGGCCGAAAAGCCGCACTCGCATCAGAAGTACTGGCAGGAACTCCTCGGCCAGGTCGGAGGACCGGTGCGCCCGCCGATACTCGAGCTGACCGACGAGGAGAAGGCGATCACTCGCCAGGCGTTCGAGGCCTGCGGCCTCCGGGTATGAGGCTCGCCTTCATCGGCTGGGGGGCGATAGCTCGCACCGCCGCCGGGATGCTTGGCGACACATCTGTCGAGATCGTGGCGATCGCCAGACGCCCGGGCTCCAGCTCGGTCGATCTACCGGCCACCACTCGCCTCATCACCGACCCCGCTGAGCTGGCCGCGTTGTCGCCCGACGTTGTGGCCGAGGCCGCCAGCCGTGAGAGCGTGGCCCAGTGGGGCCCCGCCGCACTCGACTGCGGCGCTGACTTCATCGTCTCGTCGGTTTCGGCGTTCGCTGATGCTGATGTCTTGGAGACGCTCCGGCTCGTCGCCGCTGAACGAGGCACCCGGGTCCGCATCCAACCCGGAGCTCTGGCCGGGATCGACGCACTCGCGGCTGCCCGAAGCCTCGGCCTCGACGCCGTCGAGCATCGCATCGTGAAGCCTCCCCTCGCCTGGCTCGGCACCCCCGCCGAGGAACTCTGCTCTTTGGATGAGCTCACCGGGCCCGAGGAGTTCTTCGCCGCCAACGCATCCGAGACCGCGTCGGCGTTTCCCAAGAACGCCAACGTGGCCATGACCAGCGCCCTCGCCGGCATCGGGCCCGACCTCACCAGGGTTACCCTGGTTGCCGACCCCTCCGCAAGTACGAATCGTCACGAGATCACGGCACACGGGGCCTTCGGCCGCCTGGAGGTGGCGATCAGCAACAATCCTCTTCCAGCCAACCCCAAGACTTCGGCGATGGCCGCACTCAGTCTGGTCCGGGCGATCCGGAACCAGACCGAGACGATCGTCATCTGAGCGGCGAAGCAGGGCGAACCCGAGCAGCGCTCTTATTGAAACGGTTTCAGTTATATTGATGAAATCGTTTCAGTAACTAATCTTGTTCAGGAGGATGACCATGGACTTCGAGACCGTGCTCTACGACGTCGACGGCGCAATCGCTACCGTCACCCTCAATCGCCCCGAGCGGTTGAACACGATCGTGCCGCCGATGCCCGACGAGTTCGAGCAGGCGATCAGGCTCGCGACCGGCGACAATTCCGTGAAAGTGATCGTGGTGCGCGGCGCCGGCCGGGCGTTCTGTGGCGGCTACGATTTCGGTGGCGGGTTCAACCACTGGGACGACCACATCACAACCGATGGTGAGTGGGACGCGGGGAAGGATTTTGCATGGGCGACAGGTCGGCTGACCGCTCCCACCCAGAAGTTCATGAGCATGTGGCATACCCACAAGCCCGTGATCGTGCAGGTCCACGGATGGTGTGTTGGCGGAGCGAGCGACACTGCCCTGTGTGGCGACCTCGTGATCGCGTCCGAGGATGCGCAGATTGGCACGCCCTATTCGCGGATGTGGGGCTCCTACCTCAGCGGGATGTGGCTGTACAGGCTCGGCCTCACCAAGGCCAAGGAGTACGCCTTGACCGGCAAGGCGCTGTCTGGTCGAGAGGCCGCCGACATCGGCCTGATCAACGAGGCGGTCCCGTTCGAACGACTGGAGGAGACTGTTCGCGAACGCGCCGAGGAGCTGGCCTCGATCCCGGCGTCTCAGCTCGCGGCCATGAAGCTGGTGGTCAACCATGCGTTCGAGAACATGGGTATCTCCAGCACCCAGGTGCTCGGCCCGATCCTCGATGGACTGATGCGCAACACGCCAGAGGCGCTGGAGTTCGTCGAGCGGGCCGCAACCGAGGGCGTGCGCGCTGTCACTGAAGACCGGGATGGGCCGTTCGGCGACTACAGCCAGGCTCCCAGCGGCCAGCAGCCCGATCCGTCGCACGTGATCGTGCCGTGAGCCATCGTTGACCTCCCCCACGGATCATCTCACCGAGAAAGGCAAACGCACCCGAGCGCTACTGCTTCACGTTGCAGAGCAGGAACTGTGCGAGAAGGGCCAGATCGACGTCACTTCTGTGGCTCACCGTGCCGGAGTGAGTCTCGGGCTGCTCTATCGCTACTTCGCCAACAAGGACGGGCTGGCCACCGCAGTAGTCGACGCATTCTACGACCGCTACGAAGAGGCAGTCTTCTCAATACCAGCGCCGCCAGAGATCCACTGGTCCGACTTCGAGCACCAGCGCTTCGAGCGCGAAGTCGCCTTTGTCTTCGACGACCCTCTCGGTCGCCGCATCGTCGGTGGTCCTCCATTCGAACCGGCGGCCGCGCACGCCGACACGCGGCGACTCGCCCGCCACATCGAGATGGCGGCGCGCAATATTGTCTACGGGCAACAAAGCGACCAGATCGAGGTATCGATCGATCCGGGCTTGGCGGCGGCAGCGATCATCGGCAGCCTCCGCTCGTGTTTGGCCGTAGCGCTCACCGAAGGGGCCACGATCGGCCGCGACGAGGTAGTGGCGGCAATGGAGCACATGTCGCGGGGGCTGATCACCAGGCGAGATCCGCCCGCTACCGCAGACCCTCTGTGTTGAGGTGCTGCAGAATTCGCTCGTACAGCGCCGTGGTGCGCTCGACGGACTCGATTGAGATCCGTTCGTCGCGACCGTGGAAACGCGAGAGCAGGTCGGAGAAAGTTGTCTGTTCGTCGTATAGGCCGACCCCGTAGGCGACGGTGCCACGCTTGCGCCAGAAGCGGGCGTCGGTGGCGACCGGCATGAGGGCGGGAACGAGGTTTCGGTGGTTTTCGAGGTCGTGCACGCTGTTGGCGATCGCTTCCCAGAGGGCACTATTGGTGGCGCTGATGGTTGCCGGGTTGTTGCTCCTGGGTTCGATCTCCACTGGAGACCCGGCAGCTTGCATCGTTTCGCGGAGGTAGCCATCGACCGACCCGCGGTCCATGCCCGGTAGGGATCGGATGTCGACTTCCGTCTTGGCGCGATCGGCGACGGTGTTCGATTTCGTCCCGGCCCGAGCCTGGTTGGCGGAGATCGTCAAGTGGGTGGAGGCGTGCACATAGCCGGCGAAGACGGGGTCGGTCTCGGCGATCACACTGATCGCGTCGTCCACTCGATCGGCATCTTTGAGGGCGTCGGCAAGTTCGGGGTCCAACCCCATGCCGTTGACGAAGTCGACCCATTGGGTGCCGATGGCTGACGGGGTTGGGGTGGAGAGCAGGTTGTGTAGTGCGTGGACCATCTTGTGGAGGGCATTGTCGGTGCCGAAGGGCGCCGACCCGTGAGCCGGAACGCCGGTGGTCTTCAAGCGGGAGAAGTAGCTGCCTTTTTCGCCCATCGCCACCGGTATTGCGGCGTTGGTCGTGACTTTCGGGTATGCCACCTCTGTCAGTAGATAGTCGGCGCCGACCAGATCCCAGTGGTCTCGTACCAGTCGGTAGGCCCCCTTCATGCCTCCGGCCTCCTCGTCGGCCACCGCGGCGAAGACGATGTCTCCTCGAGGCCGAACCTCACCGCGTATGTAGGGCCGGGCGGCGTATGCAAACGCGGCCACGATGTTGAGCATGTCCACGGCGCCTCGCCCGTAGACGAACCCATCTACGATGTCGGCACCGAAGGGATCTTGGGTCCAGCCCTCGGGCTCGACGGGAACCACATCGATGTGCGGTACCAGCGCGATGGACGGTGCAGAGGGGTCGGTGCCGGCGACCCGATAGACGAGTGACTGCCTTCCCGGTGCGGGTTCGAACACTTGGCCCTGGACTCCGAAGAAGTCTTGCAGCGTGGCCACAGACCGGCGCTCTTGCCCGCTGTCCGGTTGCCCAGTGTTGACACAGGCATTCCTGATGAGTGCCTGTAAGAGTTCGATTACCTCAGAGTTCATGATTTGACGCGGTCGACAGCGTCGACGAATCGGCCGATGGCGTCTTCGATCTGTTCGGTAGGCGCGGCGATGGTGATCCGAGCGAATCCGGCACCCTCTCGGCCAAACCAGTGGCCGGGGCTGAGTCCGAGCCGGGCTGCGCCGGCGAGCCAGTCGGCTAGCTCGCGTACACCGAGTTGAAAATCACGAAGATCCAACCAGGCCAGATATGTGCCCTCCAGGTCCACCAGGTGGATTGGTTCGGGCAGCTTGTCTCTCAGCAGTTGGGCATTGGTTTCCACCAGGCTGAGGAGGCCGTCGACCCACGCACCTCCGGTCGTGTACGCGGCCTCGAACGCCGCGAGAGCGAACACGTTGTTGCGGGTGAGATGAAGCCGCGAGCTCTTGGCCTCGAACGCGTCGGCCACCTCTCGGTCGTCAGTTACGACAAGGGTGTCGCAGACGCCGGCCAGGCCAAATGTCTTGATGGGTCCGTGAAGCGCCGCCCAGCGCACACCAGTGCCCCGGGCGACGGTCGCGAAGGGCGTGAACTTGTGTTGGTGCAGTGTCAGATCGGCATGGATTTCGTCGGCGATCACGAACACCCCGTGGCGTTCACAGATGGTGGCCACTTCAGACAGTTCGGCCGCACTCCAAACTCGCCCCACCGGGTTGTGGGGGTTGCAGAGGATCAAAGCGGTCGTGGCGGGTTCGGCCGCCTTGGTCTCGAGGTCGGCCAGGTCGAGGCGGTAGCCATCGTCGGTCAGTACCAATGAGTTTCGGGCAACGGTTCTCTCCGCCGATGCCACCAGCGTTTTGAAGTCGGTGAACACCGGTGGCTGCAGGATGACGCCATCGCCGGGTTGGGTGAACTGCTCGATGAGCACCCCGATCGAGGTGCCGACGCTGGGGCTCACCAGGGTGTGTAGGTCGGTGCCATCCCAGTTGTGGCGGCAGGCCATCCAAGCCCAGAAACTGTCGGCGAGGGCCTGGGGCCGAGTTTCATAGCCATACCAACCAACCCTCGCCCGAGCTTCGATGGCAGCTGTGATCTCGGGTGCAATATCGATGTACGGTTCGGCGATCCAGAGGGGCAACAGGCCTTCGGCGCCGCCGAAGTGGCGTTCCAAGCTCGGCGGATCGTTGGCCTGGGCATTGCTGGTCACGATCTTTTGCAGGGGTTGGGAGCTCAACAGATCACCGCGCAGATCTCACTCAGATGGTCGGCGTTGACTCGGAACCAGGCCCACTTTCCGCGCTGTTCTCGTTCGAGAATGCCTGCCTGAACCAGCTGTTTTAGGTGGTGGCTGACGGTGGCTTGGGTCTTGTCGACCAGATCAGGGAAGTCACAGGCGCAAGCTTCTCCGGAGGTGGCGATCACATTCACCAGTTTCAAACGAACCGGGTCGGCGAGGGCCTTCAGGACCCTGGCCAGTTCGTTTGCGTCGGCGTCGCTCAATGTCGACGACAACAATTGGTGACGGTGAAGAGTTTCCATGCTGCAAATCATACGATACATATTGATGTATATCGAATCGATATCTATCGTATCGTTGTTCGTTCCACAGCTTTGACCCACCAAGGAGTACCAATGACAACTCTCGAGCAGCCCGCAGTCGATTCATGCGCCAGCCCGGGCGACACCAACTCGGCCGGAGGTTGCAGCCAGGGATTTCTGGCGAGCCACATGGCTCCGTTCACCGCGGCGCTCGGCACGCTCGACCAGGCTCTTGATGCAGCCCGCACCGTCGATGCCAAGACCGACGAACTCATTCGCTTCGCCCTCTCGATCAAGGCCCGGTCTGAACCCTGCGTGCGCAAGCACTTCGCAGGGGCACTTGCTGCCGGAGCATCTGAGGCAGAAATCGGCTACGTCTTCGCGTTGACCATGCGAGAAGCAGCGGGTGCCGACGACTGCTGGACCCACGGCATCATCGCATCGCTCAACACCGCGCCCGACTCTGGTCTCGACCTCGAGGACGACGAACTGGCCGGCTGTTGCGGCTGACCGGGACTACCCGCATGATCGGGTAGCTCGGGTCGATCGCCCTACGACCGCATTTTCGACCCGGCCGGGTCGAACGGAACACTGCTGAGCAGCCGGGCGCCGCACCGCTCTCCTACCACTGGGACCTCGTAGTTGGCATCCTCCGAAAGATCCTGTGAGTCGATATAGGCGAGCGCCAAGCTCTGGTCGGTGCGATGGCCGTAACCGCCCGACGTGACGAACCCGACCTTCCGATCGTTGAGATAGACCGGCTCGAAACCGGTGGCATCACACCCTTCGGTCTCGAGGGAGAGCAGCACCAGTTGGCTGGCCGGTCCTGCATCTCGATCGGCGAGCGCCGCCTCACGACCGATGAAGTCGGGCTTGTCGTACTGCACGAAACGGGTCATCTCGTTTTGCGAGGGCTTGTAGTCGGGGCTGAACTCGCGACCCCAGATGCCGAAGGCCTTCTCGAGTCGCATGCTGAGCAGGCCGACGACACCGACGTTGCGTATCCCGAGGTCGGCACCGGCCTCGTGAAGCTGGGTGTACACGTGGCGCATGTAGGTGGTGGGCATCCAGACCTCGTAGCCGAGCTCGCCGGTGAGCGAAACACGATCGATCCGGCATGGCGCAAGGCCCACATTGATCTCGGCTACCGCCATGAACGGGAGGGCCTCGTTGCTCAGGTCGGTGCGGGTGATCTTCTGGAGAACGTCGCGAGATTTCGGGCCGGCGACACCCAGACCCATCCACTGGTCGGTCACATTCGAGACGGCCACACCCTCGGCCGGTAGGTATCGATCGAACCAGCGCATGTGCCATTCCTGGATCGGACCCGACCCGGTCATGACGAAGCGCTCGGCTCCGTTGGCATCGGGCCCAGACAGGCAAAAGAGCGTGAAGTCGCCGATGATCTTGGCTCGCTCGGACAGCATGACGGCGAGCCGGCTCCGCCCAGGGGCGGGGATCCTCGTGGCGAGAAGACGGTCGAGCCACACTCGCGCGCCCGGTCCGCTGATCTCGAACTTCGAGTACGAGCTTGTGTCGAGGATGCCCACTCCGCGGGTAGCCGCAGCGACCTCCTCGGCCGCGGCTCCGAAACTGTTCGGCCGAAAGAACGTCGGAACGTCTTCGGGGGTCTCGTCCTCGCGCGCGAACCACATCGGAACTTCGAGCGGCGTGATCGCGCTGAACACGGCCCCGGCCTCCTTCTGGAGGTCGTAGATCGGCGTGGTGCGAGCCGGCCGACCAGCGGGCCAGGATTCGTTGGGGAAGGCCACGCTGAAGCGACGCTCGTAGAACTGGGCCGATGTTTCGAGGGTGTAGGCCTCATTGGCGAAAGACCCGAAGCGGGCGGGATCCATCGAGAAGGTGTCTTCTTCGGTTTCGCCGTCGATGATCCACTGGGCCAGGGCAAGGGCGACGCCGCCGGACTGGCTGAACCCGGCCATGCACCCGCATGCGAGCCAATAGTTGGGCACCCCCCGCATCGGACCCATGAGCGGGTTGCCGTCGGGTGTGAACGTGAACGGGCCGTTGATGGCGTTCTTGATGCCGGCCTCGTGCATCATCGGGAATCGTTCGAAGCCCTTCTCCAGTGATCCCGCGATGTGTTCGATCCTCGGCTCGAGCAGCTGTGAGCCGAAGCTCCACGGGGTTCCGTCGAGGGACCACGGGATCGGGTTCGGTTCGTAGACCCCGAAGAGCAGCCCGCCGACTTCCTCACGTACGTAGATCCCGCCGTCGAGGTCGACGGTGAGCAAGGACTCCTCGTCCTGGGCCATGACCTCGGGAATCTGTTCGGTGACGAGGTAGTGATGTTCGTAGGGGATCAGAGGGAGCTCGACGCCGACCATTTGCCCGACCTCACGGGCCCAGAGGCCGGCAGCATTGATCACGTGTTCGGTGTTGATCGTGCCCTTCTCGGTGATGACATCCCAGGTGTTGTCGTCGCGGCGATCGAGCGCGGTGACCAGGGTTTCCTGGTAGATCTCGGCCCCACCGATTCGGGCGGCCTTCGCGTAGGCGTGCGTCGCGCCGTAGGGGTCGAGGTAGCCATCTGCGGGATCGACCAGCGCACCGATCAGCTTGGTGTGGTCGGTGAGGCGGCTGTATTTCGGGATCTCGTCGGCGTCGATCAACCAGGATTCGATCCCGAGCGTCGTGTTGAGTTCGTCGACGATCTTGAGGAAGTCCCAGCGCTCCGGCGTGGCTGCAGTGGTGCAGGTGCCGACGCGATGGATACCGATGTCCTGCCCGCTGATCTCAGCCACCTCGTCGTAGGTCTGGATGCTGTAGGCCTGGAGCCGAGCCATGTTGACCGAACCATTGAGCGAGTGGAAACCAGCGGCTGCATGCCACGTGGAGCCGGCCGTCAACTGCTTGCGCTCGACTAGGACAACGTCTCTCCATCCGAGCTTGGTGAGGTGGTAGAGGACCGCGACTCCAACGATTCCACCACCGATGACGACGGCTCTGGCCTCGTTCTTCACGACGACTCCCCCACCCGCTGGGCGCGGGTGTCTCTACGGCTCTGTTGCGTCAACTGATTCGCGGCGCGCGGCCAGATTACCGAGTTGGGCAATCACGTTCCTGCCATTCGCGGATGGTTCAGTTGAGGTCGCGCCAGGCGATGCTGTTCAGTACCGGCAGCGCGGTCTCGTTCATCGGCGACTCGGCCGGAGAATCGACGAACAAGGTCACTGCTCGACCGTCCACATCGAGGACATAGGCCTGGAAGATGCGGGTGCGGCTCATCACCACGCGGCCGCCATCGCCGAGTGTGGCCACTGTCGCCGATGGCTCGTCGGTCCACATTTGGAACCGAACACCCGTCGCATCGCCGACCTCCGCAGGAACGGGCTCTGAGCTCGAGACGCCAGCTACTGTCCTGATGGCAGTGGTGGTCTCCTCCACGCTCGGCCCGCCCGAGTCGACGACGGTGATGAGACCGACGCAGGCTGCAGACGTCTGATCGGTCTCACAGGCCTCCGCTGAGGGCGACAGTTCAACGATGTCCGGAAGCTCCGGAAACGCCCGCATCCAGCCTTCGGGAAGAGCTACTTGGAACTGAGCAAAGAAGCCAGTGCCGGTTCGGTAGACACCCTCCGGACCGGAGTAAAACAGGATCGGGATGCTCTCCCAGGGGTCGACCACAGGTTCGGGCTCGGCTTCCTCCTCGGCCGGATTTGTCGGGAGAGGATCAGGAGCGTCCGCTTGGTCGACCGAGGTCGTCGGAGCCGCAGGGTCATCACCCGAGGTCTCGTCTCCGCTGTTCGCGAACACGGCGACACCGGCAACGACCACCAGGGTCACGCCAACACCGCTCGCCAACCAGAGCACGACTCGACGGCTCCGATGCCTGCTCCCACCCTTGTCCTCATCTCGATCACTCATGATGAGACGGACTCTAGGGCCGGTGAAAACGCTATGGGTAGCGACGGCACGACCGGATCAGACGATGAACACCAGCGCCCGGAGCACGTCGATGTGACGCTCGACCGCGACCCGAACGGTGTGGTCGTCGATCAAGCTGGCGCCGGGGTAGTGGCTCGCACGGTACGCCCGTCCCGCCTTGTGGAACTCGACCTCGAGCACATGAGGGCCCTCGACCGGAAGCAGACAGCGGCTCAGATCACCGCGCAGGGCTGCTTCCATGCCAGAGCTGATCTCGTCGCGCACAACGTCCGGCTGTCGACTCACGGTCGACTCGCCAACTCCGTGCAGCGACGGAACCACGGTCACCGCGGGGTTCATTGCGGTGGCGGTCTCACAAATTCCTTCGTCGCCGGAGAGGAACACCGAGGGAACTCCGACTGCACCTGCCGCTCGCGCGTAGAGATGGTATTCAGAGACCGGTTCGTCATCGACGCGGAGTTGCATGATTTTCGATGACGACAGGGTGTGGGCCATGGGATTGCCGCCGGACCCGGCTCGGGAGTGGTAGCCCACGAAGCCCACGGCATCGAAGCTCTCGTCGAGCTCCTGCACCATCATCAGCGGGTGCTCGCTCCATCCGCGTATCAGTCGGGTGTTGCCGGGAAGCGCGGCGGCGTCGATATTGCGCCCGCTGCCATGGGCGTCTTTGACCCACACCTCGGTGGCGCCCGCGGCGAACGCCCCCTCACAGGCGGCGGCGACGTGCTCGGTCATGCGGTCGCGGAACTGTTCCCAGCTGGCGTGGTCTCGGTCGGCCTCGTCCCAGTGGGCGATACCGGCAATACCTTCGATGTCAGCGCTGATATAGATTTTCACAACACCCTCCCGGCGGCGCAGGATAGCGAGCGCGTGCCGGTCAAGCAGCCCGTCGTGGTCGCCCGCCCGGCAAAGGAACACCAATGAGTTCAACGCCTCGAGACGAAAACCCACTGCCCGCCCATGTCGCGGAGAACCGCCGCTACTGGGACGAGACCGCCGACGACTGGGTGACCATGGGCGAGCGCGCGTGGACCGAGTCCAGAGAGCCTTCTTGGGGAGCCTGGGGAGTTCCGGACTCCCAGCTCGGCCTACTGCCCGCCGACATGTCGGGGATCAGAGCCGTGGAGTTGGGCTGTGGCACCGGCTACATCTCGGCCTGGATGGCGCGACGGGGAGCATCAGTGGTGGCTATCGACAACTCGGAGCGCCAGCTGGAGACCGCTCGACGACTCGCTGCCGACCACGAGATCACGTCGATCGAGTGGGTGCATGGCAATGCCGAGATTGTCGATGCGCCCGATGGCTCCTTCGACTTCGCGATCTCGGAGTACGGCGCCGCCATATGGGCGGACCCCTACGTGTGGCTGCCCGAGGCGCACCGCATCCTGCGTGCCGGTGGTGAGCTCGTAATGCTCGGCAACTCACCTCTGGCGGTGCTTTGTCAGCCCGTCGATGGTTCGTCTCCGATCACCCACACTCTGGTCCGGCCCTACTTCGGCATGCACGAGTTCGATTGGACGCAGGTCGAGATCGACCCGGGTGGCATCGAGTTCAACCTGACCATCTCGGACTGGATCAAGCTCTTCAGCCGAATCGGGTTCGAGATCGTCGACTATCACGAGTTGCAGGTGCCCGACGAAGCATCAGGTGTCCAGTTCACGGTGTCTGCGGAGTGGGGCAAAGCTTATCCGGCGGAACACATCTGGCACGTTCGGAAGCGCTAGCCGCAAGCGACCGGTCACCCAGCACAGCTGTCGGCCAACTGTGCCTCGACTGTGTCTCGCAGGGCTGCCAGTTCAGGGTCGGAGGCAGCCGCCTGGGCCGCGCCGGCTCCGGCTTTGGCTATGGCCGAATAGTCCTTCGCGTACTCTTCGAGCTCGGAGGTCGGCGGCGACGAGGCGGCGACCAATCGCTGGAGGTAGCTGTTCACGGAGTCGAGGTAGGCCTCGATGTCGACGGCTGCTCCCGATGCCGGCCCCGCCGCGGCCGAAGCTGAGAACTCGGCGACCAGGGTGCAGAAGTCGTCACCTACTGCTGCGACCATGGTGGTCGTCGTGGTTGTGGATGTAGTCTCGGCGACCGCCACCACCGCTTGGTCCTCGGTCTCCTCAACCACGCCGGGTGTCTGTTCGGTGGTTGGCGCCGTCGAACCCGAATCAGCACCTCCCGTGGTGGCGAGCACGAATGCACCGCCCCCGACGAGTAGGGCCACCACCGCGGCCGAACCCACCTTCGCACCCACCCCGACCGCAACTCCCGTCGAGACTGGAGCGGTCGAGGGCCCGGCTGCGGCTGCTGTTAGGGCCGCCGCCCGCGACTGATCCGCCGCCAGCGTCGACATCGCCGCGACGGGCAACAGTGCCAGGAGTGCCGCCGGTGAGACTTTCAGTCGGCGGGTCTCACTGCAGGTGGAGCACTTCTTCATGTGGCGGGCGAGCCGCTTGCGAAGGAGGGGTGTGAGCTCGCCGTCCCAGCCATCGAGCAGGGTGTCGAGGTCGGCACAGTCGGCCCGGCCGTGACGGGCGACGATCAGCGATGACAGCGATGTCTCGAAGCGGTCCCGGGCGTTGTGCAGCAGCTGGTAGGCGTTGTCGCGGGTGACGTCGAGCGAGGCGGCCAGCTCATCTCCGGAAAGCTCCTCGCGCTCTGCCAGTTCCAGCGCAGCGCGGTCACGGGGTTCGAGCCCGTCGAAGGCCGCCGCCACCAGTCGGGTCAGGTCCTGCTGGTGCAGCCCGGAAACCATCGCATCGCTGGTCGCTGTGCTCGGCTGATCCACCCAGTCCCCTTCGGATGGATCGTGCGCCGCCTCGTGTCCCCGAGTGACGATGTCGAGCGACCGACGACGAGCGATCGACAACAACCATGGCCGTATCGCTGACGGATCGCGGAGCTGGTCGATCGACTCGACCGCCTTGAGGAAGGTGGCCGACACCACATCTTCTGCGTCGGCCGGGCGGCGGACGATCCCGTAGGCCAACCGCCAGACACGGTCTCGGTACCGATCGAAGATCACGCCCCACGGCGCCGGGTCGCCGGCCCGGATGGCGGCGACCAATGCGGCGTCTTCGGAGTCTAGGGGGGTGGATTCGGTCATGGCTGCGCCCTCCCCCCACCCGTCGGCCGGCGCCAGGCGGAACCAAGGGTGGGATGGTCGTGTGATCAAGCGCCGAGCTCGGTGCCTTCGATCAGGGGGCCGTAGCCGTTGGCGATCAGCAGTTGCTGCATGGCCTGAGCTCCCTGGCAGCCGATCTCCTCGTTGGCGAGCATCAGCGACAGGTCGGACACGTCGAACTCCGGTCCGGGATCGAAGCCATTGACGAGAGCCTGCATTGCATCGACGTAGGGTTGTGAGGTGGCCGCGTGGCCGAGTCCGAGGTCCTCGGCCAGCATGATCAGCAGGGCAAACTGAAGGCTTCCGCAGCTGCCCGACGGACCATCGGTCGGTGTGGCATCGTCGTCGTCCTCTACGTGGGTGGGCGGGTTGGGCGTCGACTCGTCGGAGATGCGCTCACCGCAGTAGTCGGTGAGGAATTGCTGCACCCGTGTGCCGAGCAATGCGTCTTCGGGACCGGGGCCAGGGCTGCCTGGCGTGATGGCCGCAGTGGCGATCGCGTTGCGGTAGGCGACGAGGTCGTCGAATGCGTCGGCCGGGAAGCCCGGTGTTGCTTCTGCCGCAGCGATCAGCTGGTCGAAGCCGCTGACGAGGCCGTTGAGGTAGTCGGCCATGGCGTCGTCGCCGGAAGCAGACGGCCCGCCGATCATGCTCTCGCGGATGAGTTCCCAGGTTGTGCAGAAGCCGATCTGGGTGGGTGTCGCGGGCGGCACCGTGGTGGTCACAGGAACCTGGTTCGGGGTTTCCTCGATGACCTCCTCATCGATGGGCTGGGCTGGGGCTAGAGGGTTGCCACAAGCGCAGCGAACGCGGGGCACACCGGCATCGTCGACCAGCACGGCAGTGCCGGCTTCGAGGGTGGCTTGGAATCCTCGGGCAACGCCGCCTCGATAGGCGTGATTGGTGACCCGGGTGTCGTCCACGAGAACGGCGGGCGTGTAGGACTGGATGGTCTCGGTGATGTCGCCGGTGGAAACCCCGGCTGCAGTAGCCCAAGCATCAGCGACGCGTGGCTCAGAGTCGAGGAAGCCGATGAGGTGGTCGGGCCGGCACTCGGTGATCTCTGCCTCGGGGGCAAACGGTGCCTCGCCGCGACTGTCGGCTTGCTCGAAGACGATCTGGGACGGGACACTGATCTCGGGCGAATCGACGGCAGGGACGGTGGCGACTACGGCCCCGTCGATGGTGAGTTCGACATCGTCGGTCGACGGTCGGGCATCGCTCGAGTTGGATCCGCACGCCGACAGGATCAGCAGCATCGCTCCGACTATGAGACTGAGGCGGATTCGGGTGGTGGTCATTGGGTTCTCCTCACTTGGGGGTGTGTGATGGAGACGCCCGCGCCCGCGATGTCTGAAGCTTTTCGTGAGAACTTTTTCGAACGGCCGCGAACCACAAGCGATGCTTGGGCCTCGGCGAGATGGCTGCGAGAGCGCCGTAGCATGCCCTTCTATGTCGAATTCAAGCAAGACGATCATCGTCGTTGGTGGCGTCGCCGGTGGTGCCAGCGTTGCCGCCCGAGCCCGTCGGCTGTCCGAACACGCCCACATCATCGTGATCGAGCGAGGCAGCTTCGTCTCCTACGCGAACTGCGGACTCCCGTTCCACATCAGTGGGGAGATCGAGAGCCGCGAGAGCCTGCTCGTCCAAACTCCGGAGGGCCTGAGGAACCGGTTCAATCTCGACGTTCGCACGCGTAGCGAGGCGGTCAGCATCGACCGAGAAACCAGGCATCTCGAGATTCGGAACCTCGAAACAGGCGAGGTCTACTCCGAGCAATACGACGACCTCGTTCTGGCTCCGGGCGCGGCCCCGCTCAGCCCGCCGATTCCCGGTATCAATCGGGTTGGCCACTTCACCCTTCGTTCCATTCCCGACATGGATGCTGTGATCGATTGGAACCACAGGGTCCGGCCACGGCATGCCACCGTGGTGGGCGCTGGCTACATCGGCCTCGAGATGGTCGAGCAACTCACCCAACTCGGCATGTCGATCACCCTGATCGAGGCCGCCCCGCAGATTCTCGGGGCCATCGACGAGGACATGGCGTTCTGGCCGCATCGGCAACTCGAAGATCGCAACATCGATGTTCGCATCGGCGCCACGGTGACTGGATTCGAAGAGCCGACGGAGACCGAAGATGCTCGGGCATCGACAGTCGTCCTCAGCGACGGCTCACGGTTGCCCACCGACCTCGTGATGCTCAGCATTGGCGTGAAGCCCGAGGTCGAGCTTGCCCTGACCGCCGGCGTCGACGTCGGCGAGCTGGGAGGCATCCGGGTCAATCAACATCTGCGTACCAGTGACGAGCACATCTGGGCAGTCGGCGATGCGATCGAGGTCCGCAACCCCGTCACCCATGATTGGTCACTTCTCCCGCTCGCCGGACCGGCCAACCGCCAGGGGCGAGTGGCCGCCGACAACATCATGGGGCGACCCTCCCGATACCGCGGAACGTGGGGCACCTCAGTCGTTCGGGTGTTCGATCTCACGATCTCGGCGACGGGCCTCAACGAGCGCCAGCTGCGACGGGCCGGGATCCCCTTCGAGTCGGTGCACGTCCACCCACTCTCTCACGTCGGCTACTACCCCGGTGCTGAGCTCTTGGACATGAAGCTGGTATTTTCCACCGAGGACGGAACGCTCTACGGAGCACAGGTCGTCGGCGACGAATCGGCTGCCCGCCGGATCGATGTACTTGCCACCGCCATCCAAGGTGGCCTGTCGGTCGACGATGTTGCCCACCTCGAGCTCTGCTACGCCCCGGCCTACGGCGCCCCGAAGGATCCGGTGAATCTCTTGGCCATGGCAGCACGCAACGTAGTCAACGGCGATATCGACATCGCTCACTGGCACGAGGTGGATGATCTGGGCGAGGACGAGGTTCTTCTCGACGTCCGCAGCGCCGAAGAGCGCGAGGCCAGCGTGATTCCCGGCTCGATGCATATCCCCCTCGACGAGCTCAGAGACCGTATCGGCGAACTCGACCCGTCGAAGCGGATCATCGTTCATTGTTTCTCCGGCCAGCGCTCCTACTTCGCCTATCGGATGCTTCGCCTTCGCGGTTTCAACGTGCGTAACCTCACCGGCGGAATCCGGAGCTGGCAGGCCGCCCACCCCGACCGAGACCGCGAGAAGCCTGCGAGCGAGCACATCAGCGCACTGGCCAAGTAGCCGCTGCGACCAAGCACGCTTCACCGCAGGTCGCCCACGATGAACGTGTCACTCCCTGACGAACTCAGGAGCTTCGTCCATTCCCAGGTCGAGGAGAAGCAGCGTCCCGGCACGGATCTGGAGTGTGTGACGCATGTCAGACCACCTAGAGGTTGTCGATGGAGACACCGCCTCCGGACTCCGATCAGACCTGCATGCTTACAAACACCGATCCTCAGTCCTCTCTCCCCGGCAGAACAGCAACTATGCGGTGGTCACATCCGACAGCGCCCCTCGCCAGCAAGGTTGATCGGCCACCGTAGATGCACCGGCCACGAGCTGTTGCAGACTGTATTACGTTTTGTCATACTCATGGTATGGCCAAGGCAATCTCTGTTCGACTCGATGATGAGACCGAACGCGCCCTACAGACGCTCGAGTCATCTGGACTGACTCGATCCGAAGCAATTCGATCGTCGCTACTTTCATCCGCAGCTCGGCTCCGGAAGGGTCGAGATCTCGCCGCCGAAGCCGCGGCGCTTGAGGCCGACGAGGCCGACCGCGAGGAGATGCTAGCCGTCGCCTCACTCATGGAGTCACTGCGTGCGCCGGGGTGAGGTGTACCGGTTCCGAACTCCAAAAGGCATTGGCCACGAGCAACAGGGCGTGCGCTATGGCGTCGTGGTTCAGGCCGATGAGCTACTCCCCCGCTCAGTGGTGATCATCGCACCAACCTCACGTAGCGCCCGACCCGCCTCGTTTCGACCCGAGGTAGCCATCGCTGGCGACACGACGCGTGTCCTCGTCGAGCAACTGGGAGCGGTCGACGTCCAACGACTTGGCGATCAAGTCGGATATCTCTCGGCGGACGAGCTGTGGTCGATCGACGACGCGCTCATCACCGTTCTTGGACTCACCTAGCCTCAGCACGCCCGGCCCGCGTATCGAGGGTGACTAACGTCGCTCAGCGAGGATCGCTTGCGAACCACCGCGCACTTGCGTTGTAGACCATGTCGTGGCCTGACTGGAAGTAGACGAGCAACACCGAACCCGACTGCCGGGCGAAGACGGGAGCGGGATCCCCGTCCCCAAAGTGCGTGGCGGTCGCGGTCCAATCCGAGAGATCGGCGGGCACCACTCCCCGGCCGAAGAGGTCCACCTCTCCGGCGCTGAGGCGGTCCTCGGGGTCGGCCAACGGGTTGAACACGTCGGCAGCGCCACTTGGATGCACGAACGGATCCCGGATGCCCTGCGCAATGAAGACCGGAACCTCGTGGTCACGAGCCGTGTCCAGGTAGGTCACCGGACTACGGGCCAGGCACTCATCCTGAACGGGGCCGACCACCGTCGGGTCACCTCCGCAGGCCAGCGAGATGTGGCTGGCATAGGGTCGGCCCATCCTTCGCGAGAAGTCGTAGAAGTCGACGAGGTCGTGAGGCGGCCCCCAGGCGGAGACCGCCGTGACCTTGTCGGGGTGTCGGCCGGCGAGGAGGAGCGCCATCATCCCGCCGCCTGAGTAGCCGACGACGTACACCCTGTCGGCGTCGACCCCAGCCTGGGCGACGGCGTAGTCGATCGCATCGGCCGCGTCCTGGACGGCCAACTCGGACCCGACGGCGCTGGGATTGTCATTCCTGCCTCGAAAATCCGGGGCGATGACGGCCCAACCGTTCTCCTGGGCCCACATAGCGTAGGGAATCCCGGCGTGCTGTGTGTACCCAGCGCTCCACGAGTGGAGGATCACCAACAACGGCTGATCGCCGTCGCCGGTCGGCGGGAGCCAAAAAGCGGGTTGCTGGGCGCCGTCGGCGGTCGAGGGGATCCGGATGTCCTGGACCCCGGGGACCGATGATGTCCACCGGGCCGCGCCGGTGGCAACGAAGCTGCTGAAGTCGCCGATGGTGTTGAGCCCAGCGAGCGAGTCGAACGTCTCGCATCCGCGCGACTCGGCGTCGACGACGACCGCGGGCGAACCTTTGTAGCGGTAGAAGAAGGTAGCCAACTGGCCCCTGGTGACCGTGGCATCAGGAGAGAACGTTGTCGACGATGTGCCCGTGGTGATGCCCTGTTGCAGCATCCACCCCACCGGTGTGATCTGCCAAGCCTTGACCACATCAGGAAACTGAACCGGGGGCGGAGCCTCAGGAGGATCCACCAAGCGATGTAGCAACACCGCCAACTGACCCCGAGTCAGATGGTCATCAGGCGAATAGGTCGTCGCGGTCGTGCCAGTGGTGATGCCGTTGTTGAACATCCAAGACACGGGGTCCTGTTGCCAGGGGGCTACTACATCACCAAAGACATGGGCAGCACCGGGGGCCTGGGAACCCTCCATGCGCCACATGAACGCCGCCGCCTGACCACGCGTCACCGGATCATCTGGACCGAAACACGTCGGAGAGACGCCGGCGGTGATGGCGTTGTCGACCATCCACTGCACCGCATCTGTGAAGAACCTGTCCGAATCGACATCGCCGAACCCGGCCACCCCAGCGGCCGGCGCTGACATCACGCCCGTCATCATCATCGAGACAACGAGGCAGACAGCCAGTGTTCGACGCTTCATACTGGGTACTCCTCCGGTGGGTGCTGGATCAGCTGCCGACACTGGATGTGGTGGTCGGTGCCGGGGCAGTCGTCGTCGTGGTCGTCGTGGTCGTGGTCGTCGTTGAGGTGGTGGTCGTCGTTGAGGTGGTGGTCGGTGTCGCTGTCGTGGTTGTAGAGGTGGGCGCCGCAGCGGCCGATGGTGTCCAGTTGACCTGGAATCGGCACGCGGCGCCGTCCTTGTGAGATAGGGCCATGCCCTCGCCGGCGTCGAGCACCCAGGCGCTCACGGTGTCGGAGCTATCGAGTGAGAACGAGGAGTTCGTTGATCCGTCCTTATTCAGGACATCCACGGCGCACGTCACCGGAGGTGAGCTGACGAGCAAGTCGATTTTCCCCGAGATTGCAGCAGTGAGGGTGACAGGGGCCGCGTAGAAGCAGTCCGTTCGATCAATGCCGATCGCCACCGCGTCCGAGAGGCTCGTGGGTGGAGGTGCACAGTCGGAGTCGGGCTCTGCGATTCGCTCGACGGCGGGGGCGGTTTGGCTCTCGGCAGGAGGATCGGCGGAAGGACCGCTGGCAGACCCGCACGAGGCAAGCAGCAACGAGGTCAATAGCAAACCGATGACGGAAGCGGATCCATGCCCTAGCCGGTTGCGGATCGCGTGTTCGTTGGTGACACCTGTTGTTCTACGCATCCTCGACCCATCGGTCCTGCGAGATGCGTCTTAAGGGATCGAGTCCCGTCGGGTGGTGTCGGTCGGTTGCGCGATGCCCGGAATCTCAACGACCGGTCGTCAGCAGTCTGCAAGCCCACGGAGTGCTCGGCAGATCTCATCGAGTTCCTCGATCTGAAGTTCACCGGCCCGCTGGGTGAGAAACGACCGCCGTATCGGCTGTAGATTGTCGAACGACGCCACACACTCATCAGGGAGTCCGTGACCCGCTCCGAGTCGGACCTCCGTCGGGATTTGGCGAATGGTGCGCGTCACCGGCGCTACGATGATCCATGTCAGTAGTGGCACAGCATCGCTGCGTGTCACGATCAACACCGGTCGCCGTTTGTCCTCGGCTTCGGCCCACCAGACCTCGCCCTGGGTCGGTGTCATGCTCACCAGGGTTCTTCCGCAATCATCCGCACCGAGGACTCATCCGCCCACGCGATCTCCGCGTCATCTTGCGGACGCTCTCGATATCCGCGCGCGATTTGCGCGCCGATCTCATGGCGACGACACCGGTCGACAAGCTGTTCAAGAGCCAGACGCACCGCCGCGGAACGACTCGCCACGACGCCAGCCGCCACGAGTTGATCGACCGCAGCCGCAAGGTCGTCTTCTACTCGGGTTACTAGTTGAGCCATACAATCAGCATAGGCGTCTGGAGCGCAGTTAGCAATGCGTTTCGCGATGCACACCAGAGGTGTGATGGGCCGGAGACTCGGCCGTGGCCGTTGCAAGGCACGATGCCGCCATCCTGGTAGCTCGTGTCTCGCACCCTCTACCGTCTCGTCGCCGCCCTTGCCCGGCTCGCCGTTCGCTCTGGACGGTCGAAAGATCTCGAGCTCATCCTGCTTCGCCATCAGCTCCTGAGGGCGCATCGAGAACGCTTCGGGTCAGCTCCAAAGCTCTGTTGGCCGGTACCGTGACTGGCCGTGTCATCGCTCCCCTCGCGCCTGTTCCGGCTCCTGATCGACCGTCTCGGGCTGCTGTTGGTGTCTGGCGACAAGCGTGGCACCGAGATCCTCGCCCTTCGCCATCAGGTCCTAGTCCGGGCCAGCACAACGGGTCTCGCCTCCTGGCTTTAGCAAATCCGTTTGCAAACGACACCCCCGGGGGCCTTTCCATAGGCTCTGACAAGGGATTTCTATGGCGTCGGAGGGGGGACTTGAACTCACCTCCCCAAACGCGCATCCAGCGTCATCCTGAGGTAACCAGCGTCCGAGCTAACCCCGAATCCGCTCCTTACCGCTCGTTGCCGCTACAGAACGCCAGATGCCATTAGCAAAGCACTACCAATGAGACACCCCTCGCCTCACCCGGGGACATCGAGAATGAGCCCAAGCAACTCGCGGACCTGCACCAAGACAGCCGGCCCAACATTGCCTCGCGTCTGTTCGATCCGTCCCGCCGCCACCGCTCGAATGTGCTGGCACTGAGCAGATGACATCTGCTCAAGACCGTTCGCATCGTCGCCATTGATCTCGACCTCAGAGGAGAAACCTCGAAGCGTCGAAGTAAGGGGCACAACCTGCACAACACTTGGATCTGCGTCCAGGACACCCTGCGCCGTCACAACGATAGCCGGATGTCGAAACCCAGCTTCTCTTCCCGCAGGAGCACCAAGATCCAATTCGACGACATCACCCGAGGTCAGCATCGAGCCAATCAACCTCTTCGGCGCTCAAACCCTGAGCAAGATCAGCCCCGATCCGATCCTGACGAAGCCGACGCACTGCGAGAGCGACGGTATCCCCCACGCTTAGACCCAGAGAGGCAGCGAGCACCTTGAGTTCTCGATGGGTCCCAACATCCACTCTCACGCTCGTGCTTTGCATGCAATAATGCTAGCAGAAACGCATGCACTAGTACGCCCAGCATCGCCTGAAGACACAGACGAATCAATTTCCGACACCCTCAGGGATTACAACCCTTAACCAACACGCCACCAGATCATGTTGGATCGACATCGCAGCAGCCTGAACCTTCGCGTTTCGCCTTGTCAGCGCCTCACGACGGAGTTTCGGGAGCGCACAGGATCGATGACGTCGCGCAGCGCGTTCATGCTGGCGACCGAGTAGTCGTCGTCGCCGACCAGTTCCGGGCTCGATACGTTCGGCCGAGGCACAGTCATTGGGTCGATCACATCATTCCCAGCTCGAGCCGGGCGACATCGGAGAGGCGCGATGCGTCCCACGGTGGGTCAAAGACGAGTGCGACGTTGACCGCCGATACACCCGGCAGGGCGGCGACGGCATCGTGGAGGTCTTGGCGCAGGATGTCGCCCATGCCACAGAACGGCGCGGTGACCGACATGTCGATATCGACGAGCCATGTGCCGTCGGGCAACTCGTCCGCGTCGACCCGGTAGACGAGACCGAGTTCGACGATGTCGACGGGTATCTCAGGGTCGTAGACGGTGGTGGCGGCTTCCCACACCGCGTCAATGTTGAACGCCGATCCGTCTGCGGCCTTGTGTGGGGTGGGAGCCTGTACGAGGCCGAAGTCGATCGCATCGTGTGGGCTGAGGCGAGCCATCTCGCCCTCGCGGGTGGTGACGGTGGCGGTTCCGCCGAGAGCTTGGAGCACGGTGACGTGTTCACCTTCTGCGAGGGTGGCCCGGTGACCGGCGGGGACTATGGTCACCTCGCATTCGTGCGGGAGGACTAAAGCTCGCGTCGAGCCGATCGCGACCGGTTGTTCGCTCATCTCCTGTTGTTCAGCCATCGTGGCGTCGCACCCGTTCGGTGATCCAGGTCCGCAGGATCTCGTTGTCGACGGTGTCGACGACTTGGTCGGCGAATCCTCCGACGAGGAGTCGCCGTGCCTCGGCCTCGGGAATACCGCGGGTGCGCAGGTAGTAGAGGGCGTCGGTGTCGAGCTGGCCGACGGTCGCTCCGTGCTTACAGGCGACCTGGTCGGCAAGGATCTCTAGGCGCGGTTGGGTGTTGGCCTCGGCGCGGTCCGACAACAGAAGGTTGTCGTTGGACTGCTCCGCGTCGGTACCGTCTGCTCCCGGGCGCACGTCGATTCCACCGTTGAACACGCCAGTACTCTCATCGTCGAGGATGCCACGAAACGATTGACGACTGGTGCAGTCGGGGGCCGCATGTACGACGGTGACCTGCTGATCGAGGACTTGGTTGCCCATACCGAGGTACAAACCGGTGAGTTCAACCTTCGCGCCTTCACCGGCGAGGCGCACGCCGTAGTCGACCCGACCGTACCTGCCACCGAGGTTGAACAAGTGGGAGCGCAGCACGCTCCCCGCGCCTTGCGTCGCGTCGACACGCCCCAGATGGACCTGTGTCAATGCGATGTCCTGAAGCACGATGTGAGCTAGCGACGCCTGGTCGCCAAGGCTGATAGTCGTGCGGGTGTTCGAGCCGCCGAAGTCGCCGTCGCCGATTCTCGTCTCGACAACGGTCGCCGACGCGCCCTCTTCGAGATGGATCACCACGCCACTACATGACGTACTTCCTGTCTCGTCAGGCAGCGCAATATCGACGATCTGGACCGGCACGTCGATGGCATGACCACCGGTGACGTGGACTACGGCGCCGTTGCTCCCGAACGCGATGTTGAGAGCCGTGAACGTGTCCGTGGACAGGTCTACATCGCTATCGAAGTGCACCGCCAGCAGCTCCGGTTGATCGCGCCGTGCGTCTTCGAAGGTCGAGAGACGCAACCCAACGGGCAGAGCACTGAGGTCTGATCGCTCGGCGTCGACAACGCCGTTGATCAACACGATGCGCGGTCCCTCGAGCGCAGAGATACTCGCATCGAAAGCTGGAGGAAGCTGACGGGCCGACCCGACCGAGAGGCCGAACGACAGCTGGCCGAGCACATCGTGGGGGGCGTACCGCCACGCTTCGTCGCGCTTGGTCGGGTACGTGAGCCCTGCAATCTCTTGATGTTCTGCCGTAGAGGTTGCGGTCACCTCGCCGCTCCCGAGAGGGGACGTTCGGGAGCATCATCCAGATCGTGGTTGACGAAGTCGGCGTAGCCGTGGTCGTCGAGATGCAGCGCGAGGGTGTGATCACCCGACTCGACGATGCGGCCATCGACCAAGACATGTACGAAGTCCGGCTTGATGTAGTCGAGCAGCCGCTGGTAGTGCGTGATCACGATCATGGAGCGCTCCGGCCTTCGCAGTGCGTTGACACCGGACGCAACGATGCGCAGGGCGTCGATGTCGAGACCCGAGTCGGTCTCGTCCAGCACGGCCAGACGCGGCTCCATCACCGCCATCTGCAGGATCTCATTGCGCTTCTTCTCGCCGCCACTGAAACCGGCATTGACGGCACGGTGGAGAAAGTCCTCCTTCATCTCCACAAGATCCATCGCTTCTTGGGCAACGGCCAGGAAGTCGCGTGCACCAATCTCGGTCTCGCCGCGTGCACGCCGCACCGAGTTCAACGCGGTGCGCAAGAAGTACATATTGTTCACGCCCGGGATCTCCACCGGGTACTGGAAGCCGACAAACACGCCGGCTGCCGCCCGAGCCTCGGGTTCCATGTCGAGCAGATCAACGCCGTCTAGCGTGGCCCTGCCGTCGATCTCGTAGCCGTCTCGGCCAGCTAGTGCATGGGCGAAGGTGCTCTTGCCCGAACCGTTGGGGCCCATGATGGCGTGGACTCCGCCCGACCCGACATCGAGGTCGAGTCCGTTGAGGATCGGGGTTCCGCCGATCGAGGCGGTGAGATTCTCGACGTGCAACATCAGCCGACACTTCCTTCCAGGCTCACGCTCAGGAGCCGTTGCGCCTCGACGGCGAACTCCATCGGGAGTTCGTCGAACACTTCACGACAGAATCCGTTGACGATCATCGACATGGCATCCTCTTCGGTCATGCCGCGTTGGCGGCAGTAGAACAGCTGGTCCTCGCCCACCGTCGACGTCGACGCCTCGTGTTCGACCTGCGCGCTCGGGTTCTTCACTTCGATGTACGGAATCGTGTGAGCACCACACTCCGAGCCGAGAAGCAGGGAGTCGCACTGGGTGTAGTTGCGGGCATTCTGGGCGGATCGCAGCACCTTGACGAGTCCCCGGTAGGTGTTCTGGCCATGCCCAGCCGAGATGCCTTTCGAGATGATGCTGCTGGTTGTGTCGGCGCCGACGTGGATCATCTTGGTGCCGGTGTCGGCCTGCTGGCGTTTGCTCGACAGTGCAACTGAGTAGAACTCGCCGACGGATCGATCACCCTGAAGGATCACGCTGGGGTACTTCCAGGTGATGGCCGAGCCGGTCTCGACCTGGGTCCAGGAGATCTTGGCATCGGTATGGGCCCGCCCTCGCTTGGTGACGAAGTTGTAGATACCACCAACGCCGTTCTCGTCGCCTGGATACCAGTTCTGCACCGTCGAGTACTTGATCTCGGACCGATCCTTGGCCACCAACTCGACTACAGCAGCATGTAGCTGGTTCTCGTCGCGTTGAGGCGCCGTGCACCCTTCGAGGTAGGAGACGTGGGAGTCGTCCTCGGCGATGATGAGCGTGCGCTCGAACTGCCCGGTGTTCTGCGAGTTGATCCGGAAGTACGTCGACAGCTCCATCGGGCATCTAACCCCGGCCGGGATGTAGCAAAACGATCCGTCGGAGAAGACTGCGGAATTGAGGGCCGCGAAGAAGTTGTCGCGCACCGGTACCACCGAACCCAGGTGCTCGCGCACCAGGTCAGGATGATCCTGCACGGCTTCGGAGAACGAGCAAAAGATGACGCCGGCCGCTGCCAGCGTCATCTTGAACGTGGTGGTAACCGACACCGAATCGACGATCGCATCGACGGCGACGTTGCTGAGCATCTTCTGTTCGTGCAGCGGGATCC
The DNA here is from genome assembly GCA_029263215.1 of Acidimicrobiales bacterium. Classification (GTDB taxonomy): domain Bacteria; phylum Actinomycetota; class Acidimicrobiia; order Acidimicrobiales; family Aldehydirespiratoraceae; genus OFTM10. The sequence continues at coordinate 1,962 of JAJCXY010000035.1, read as the reverse complement.
CGAGCTTGTCGAACATGTCGCGAATCTCGGGATCCACGTCGTCCATGCTGTCGAGCACCGGCTTCTGCGTCGGGGCCGCCCAATAGCTGAGCGACTGGTAGTCGATGGGGTGGATCTCGAGCTTGGCCCAGTCGGGCTCATCCATGGACTTCCAGGCCGCGAAGGCCTTGAGGCGCCAGTCGAGCAACCACTCGGGCTCGTCCTTCTTTCCCGAGATCAGCCGTACCGTGTCCTCGGTCAGTCCGGGGGGAGCAATATCGGTGTCGAGATCGGTGCTGAAGCCGTATTCGTAGCTCGCATCAGTCAGCTCCTTGATTTCTCGAAGTGTTTCGCTCATCAGCTGAACGACTTCCCGCACCCACAGCTGCGCTGGGCGTTGGGGTTGTCGATGCTGAATCCTGCGCCCTGGAGGCCGTCGCTGTAGTTCAGCGTTGCGCCGGCAAGGTGCGGGGCGCTGGCCGCGTCGATTCTGACCGTGACAGGTCCGAAGGTGGCGACGTGATCATCGGGGCTCTCATCGGAATCGAAGTACATCTCATAGGAGAAGCCCGAACATCCACCCGCGCGAACTGCCACCCGAAGCCCGAGATCCTGTTCACCCTCGTCGGCCAAGAGTTCAGCCACCTTCGCTACCGCCTCACGACTCAGCGCGATCGGCGGTTGCGTCTCCAGCTCGGTCGTTGTCATCGCTCTTGGCTCCTTCGTTGGCTTCGGTACGGTTCCGTTTGGTTCGTTGCGACAGGCTCGCAGCGCCGGGATCGGCGCTCCTGACTACCCGTCGACTTCGATGAAGATGCACTCACCTGGGCACTCCTCTGCCGCCTCGATGACCGACTCCAGACTGCCGTCGGGTATCCGAGCCATACCGTCGGAGCCCGCCGAGTTGGCTGTGCCATCGAACAGCTTCTCTGCCCCGAAGTTGCCCTCTGACTCCTTCACGTAGAAGAGCCCGTCGTCCATGGCGAAGAACACATCGGGGGCGATCTCTTCGCACAACCCGTCGCCAGTGCAGAGATCCTGATCGATCCAGACTTTCATGTCGTTCTTCTCCTCGCTGTGGTCACAGCATCCGTTCTTGGTCTATTGGTGGCTCGATCGTGCCCAACCTATCAGCCTTACAACAGTTTCACGTTGCGAAACTCTCTAAACCCTACCGACATGTTACGATCGGAAGATGCACACCACCAGCGCTGCGCCTTCGCCGACTCAGCACTGGGTGCTCGCTGCACTAAAGCGCAGCGGCGACGCAACCGCCGAAGAACTCGCGGCCACCCTCGAGATCTCCTCCAGCGCCGTTCGCCAACACTTGAGGGCACTGCGATCCGCCGGCCTCATCACCGCGACTCCAGACCGCGGCCAACCCGGACGGCCGGCCGACCGCTACCACGCCACCGACCTCACCGAACCACTCTTCGCCACGACCGACAGCAGCCTCTCCGTCGAGCTCCTCGAACACATCGAAGAAGAAGACCCCGAACTCGTGAGTCGAGTATTCGAGCGGCGCCGACTCCGCCTCGTGGAGAGCGCGCAAGACAAACTGATCGGCAAGTCAATCGCCCAACGAGTCGACGTCCTGACCCACATGCTCGACGATCAGGGTTACCTCGCCGATTGCGAGAAGCCTGAGCACAACCACTACCGGATCAACCTTCACAGCTGCCCCATCTGGGCCGTCGCCACCCACTACCGGCAGGCCTGCACCACCGAACTCGAGTTCATTCGCGACCTCATGCCCGATGCAACAGTCGACAGGGTGACCCACAAGACCGCCGGGGCGCACACCTGCTCCTACGAAATTCTCTTCCAAACTGAGGGCGCTGCTACGCCCTAATGACGAGTTCAGGCCGGATGCCGACGTCACTCGGCTTCAAGGGCCCGTCGCTGAGGCCTCACAAGGCGAACAAGCCTCACCCGGGAGTTGCCGCTACTTCGATGAGTCGAACACTTGTTTGGTATCGGAGG
>JAJCXY010000034.1 GCA_029263215.1 Acidimicrobiales bacterium | reverse complement strand
GAACTCACGAGATCTGACTCGTCGTCCTCGACGAGGAGTTGGAGGGCCAGTGGACCGGCATTGACAAGGATCTGGGACGCGAGGGAGCCGACGAGTAAGGCGCCCAGGGAGGCCGTAAGGGTGTTCCATGTCGGCTCGTTCTCTGCACGGGAGCGCGGCCGAAACGACCTCACCTTCCCGGCAACGATTGTGAGTGGCGCGAGAAGCGCGCTGATACCGACGATCAGGCCGAACGCTCCTGCGGTGCGCCAGCCGAACAGAATCAGGCCCACGCCCAACACGGCTCGAAGGACTCCGTCCCAACCGACGTAGAAGCTGTACCAACTTGCATTCTCCGTTCCGGCAAGGACGCCGCGAACCAAGTAGCCGACGGCGTAGCCGAACAAGGAGACACTGAACCCGGCCAGGAGGAGACCGTCGCCTTTGAGGAGTTCGTTGTAGAGCAGGGGCCAGAGCGCGAACGTGGCGAGAGTTGCCAGCAAGGCGAAACCGATCGCGAGCAGCCAGGCTCGCCTGAGGACGACCGACCAGTCGGCTCCTTCAGATCTCCGAGCCGAGATCGCACGGATGACCTCCTGTTCGATCGGAAGAAAGAGACCTGTGGCGGCGATGAAGATCATTGCCCAGGCGACGCCGAAATTCGCATACTGCTCAACGGTGAGCACACGGGCCGCCACGATGAGGAAGGCGTACGTGGATACGCCGGAGATGACAAGGCCCACGGCCACCTTCACCGCCGCTAATGAGACGGTGTCCAGTCGGCTGATTCCGAAATACGGCACGCCGCGAGTTCTCAGCCGTGAGATGTTGTGCGAGCTCACGGTTGGGATTGCCGCATTCCGAGCCCGAAACGGGGGGCGATGAGGGAGAGCATCGAGTTCACGCAATTGCAGTCGCTGATGATGGCCAGGCTACAGAGCCTGCAGCGTGAGCACTCGCAGAAGGTTCTCGCGCCAACCAGGGCCAGCTCCGCGGCTGCTCCGCCGAGGTCATTCCTGCTCGACGTGACGAGATCTCGGAGGGTGTCAGTCGGGGAACCGCCACACCGAAACCTGCCGCGTGCCCGCACTAATCTGCTCGGGGAGCCTCTCAAGGGTTCGCTCCAGGTGCGACTGTGGCATCGGATGTCGGTTGGATTCGATGAGGCCTTCGATCGGCCACCCGGCGTACTCGAGCACAACCAAACGCCTGCCCTCGTCGGCCCAAGCCGAAGACAGGGCGACAAGGTCGATGTCGCCCAGTGTGCCTCGTGCAGTGGGGATCTTGCAGACCCGTCGTGTCGAGTTGACCAGGTGTGATCCGAGGAGTCCCTGATCGAGAATCAGCGCCGCCGCGTCGTCGCCCAGCGTCTCGCACAGGCTCTCGATCGTGGTGCTCGCCCACAGGATGGTTCGGTCGGAGCGCGCCGGCCAGCTGACCAGCGCAGGAGGAAGAAGGAGCACCCCCGCGGCGACAAGCTGAAGGGTCCTGGATGCGGTGAGCCCCGCCCTGTCTCGCATGACGCTCCCCAGCCATGCGCCGGCCATGCAGGCCAGGAGGATCAACAGCGGGAGCATCGTGGGGAAGAAGCGTCGCATCGCCCAGATCTGGTCGCCTGTGATTCGTGGACGCTGGAGGTAGAGAACGCTCATCGGAACCAACAGCACGAGCGGTGCGACCAGGGTGATCGCTCGGGCGCGAGTGAGGCGAGTCAGCCCGAGAACGAGTCCCGCGACGGCGAGCACGACGGCTCCGATGCCTGCGTACCACGTCAGCCAGACCATCGCGTTCTCACCATAGGTGCGAGTCCCATCGATTTCGAGCCCTTCACGGGCCTGAAGACCAGCGATGTGGCCGGAGAATCCGCTGTATTGGACGACTGTTTCCGGGCGAATCAGGAGGGCGTAGAAGGCGGCCAGAACTATGAGCGCGCCTCCGAAGCCGGCGGCGGCCTTGAGGCTTCGTTCGCTTGGCCGAGGTGGCAGGAGACGCCTCACCCGAGGTCCTGCGGCAGCACCTGAGAGGGCTGCGACAGCGAGCAATCCACTGAGGGTCAGGGGAGGGGCGAGTGCGGACCACCGGTCTTCGAGGTACTCCGGTGACCGAAGCCCGAGATCCACCATTGCGAGCGCCGTGCCCGAAGCAGCACCGATCGCGAGGGCCGCTGAAGAACCCCTCTTTGTCGGGCTCCACAGAAGAGCGAGTACGGCCGCACCGAAAACCACCATGATCATGTCGATTCGGGCAGCGACGGACAGCCCGAGCACCCAGCCCGCCGCCCCCCACGAGAGCGGGGAGGAGCTCGTGGTCAGCACGAGTGTGGCCCCGGCCAGCAGGAGGAACGCTAGTGGCTCGCTGAACGTATCGCGGGAGAAGTGTATGAATACGAGGTTCACGGCAAGGGCGGCTGTGCCGACCGTGGCCCACCACGGGCTCGAGACACGTCGAAGCACCGACCACCACAGAAACAGCCCCACCGCGCTGAGGAGCGCCGGGATACGGACGGCGACGCGTGATCCTCCGAACCACGAACCGACACCTATCAGCACCGCAGTCCCGTGACCGAACTGAGCATGGAGTTGGCTTCGGTCCCCAAATTCGGTGAAACCAAGGCCGCCGCCGAGAAGTTCCGGGTGCTCGAGGAACGGCCCCTCGCGGCCGTCGAGTTCGAGGTTTCCCTGATCCGCGAGCCAGAGTCCGGTCTCGAGGTAGACGCCCGGGTCACGATTGGTCGCCAGGTGTTGGGAGGCCTTGACGACGTTGGTGCCGAGGGATGCAACGACGATCAGCGCGGCGACCAGCAGCGCCGGCCCAGCTCCGGCGATCGAGAAGATCTCACTGGACTGGCGGGCCAACGGGCGCCACAAGACAAATGCGACCATCGCGGTCACGGGCATCACGATGCCCGGGTGGAACTGACCGAAGATCGCGGCGGGGAGTCCCACAGTGAGGATCGCGACTGTCACGACCCAGCCCAGTACAGGGGCTCTTACGGCCACTTCAGACAGTCGGGATAGCGTGGTCGGTGCGAGGACGAGCGACATGAGGGCGAATCCTAGATCTTCCCCGCCAGGGGTCGAGGTGACGTCGGCCCGCAGCCTACGTGAGCTGCAGAAGCGCGATCAGATCGTCGAACAGGAAGTGGGAACTTGTCGGTAGACTCGTCCGACCATGGCAGACCAGATCCCACTCGGGCGGCCCTCTACCGGCGACGAAGAGATCGATGCCGTTCGAGCCGTTCTCGAGTCCGGTTGGCTCGCAGGGCAGGGACCGGCCACCCGAGCATTCGAATCGGCTTTTGCGCACGAGGTCGGCGCTGCCTACGCCCATGCGGTAACCAACTGCACAGCCGGGCTGCATCTGGCCCTGCTTTCGAAAGGGGTCGGGCCTGGAGATGAGGTAATTGTTGCCGACTACAGCTATCCGGCGACGGCCCACGCAGTACAATTCTGCGGGGCCACGCCGCGGTTCGCTGACGTCAACCCAGACACTGGACTCATCGACACGGGGGCAGCTGCCGCTCTGGTTGGTGAACGAACCGTTGGCCTGATAGCGGTCGACGGTTTTGGTCAGCCGGCCGACTACGACGAACTCAATACCCTTAGCCGAGCGAAAGCTCTCTTTCTGGTCGAAGATGCGGCCTGCTCAGCAGGGGCGAGCTACAAGGGGAAGCCAACAGGTGATCCCACGCTCGCTGATGTGGCTGCGTTCAGCCTCCACGGGCGAAAGGGCATCACATCTGGAGAGGGTGGAGTGGTGACCACCTCCGATGGCGAGGTCTCGTCCTTTGTAGGATCGCGGCTTTGTTTCGGAGTCGAGTCGGCCCTCGACCGCGCCGAGAGCGATGCGCTTCCCGTGCCCGTCTTCGCAGACCTTGGCTGGAACTACAAGCTCAGCGACATCGCAAGCGCGCTGGCTCATGTTCAGCTTCGTCGGCTACACGAGCTGGTTGAGCGTCGCTCCCATGTAGCAGCGAAATACGACGAGCTTCTCGGCGGGTCCGATCTGTTCGAGCTTCCAGTCGCCCTTCCCGACCGCGTTCATCCCTGGCAGTCCTATGTGCTCAAGATGGCACCTGGGGTGGATCGAGGTCGGGTCGCGATGAGCCTCCGAGCAGAGGGAATCGGCTGCAACATCGGGACCTTCGCCTGTCATGTCCAGCCGGTTTACGCGACCAGCGACGTCTGTCCGGCCTCGGCCGACCTGTTTGCTCGGCACCTCGCGATCCCAATGCACGCAGAGTTGACAGAGTCCGACGTGGAAAGGGTGGCCGAGGCCGTCCATCGCACCGCCCAACTCGACCTGGTCACGCGCCGAACCTAGGCAGTACTACCCTGTCGGTCGTTCGCCGCCGAGATGAAAGCGGATAGATGCCAACGAAACCCACGGTCCTGTTCACCGGAGGCGCCGGTTTTATCGGTATGCACGTTGTGCCGATGCTGCTCGAGCGCGGCTACCGGGTCAGGCTCTACGACTCGATGACCTATCGAGGTAATCGAGACCAGGTCGAAAGCATGCTCGGTGACGACGTCGAGCTCGTGGAAAATGACGTTCGCTATGGTGGATCGGTTCAGCGTGCGATGAAGGGATGCGAAAGTGTCATCCATTTCGCCACTGTTTCGATAAACAAGTCGGTGGCAGACCCCGACGAGAGCATCGACATCAATATGGTCGGCAACCACAACGTGTTGGCGGCGGCCGCCGAAGAGGGTGTGAGGCGCCTGGTGTACGCATCGAGCGCTTCGGTGTACGGCGACCCTCCCAGCCTTCCGATGGCCGAGGACGGCCCGATTAACCCACTCACTCCCTACTGCATAGGCAAGTACGCCGGGGAACTTCTCTGCTCGTTCTACGAACGGCAGAAGGGGCTGTCCTGGATCGCCCTTCGCTTCTTCAACGTGTACGGCCCCGGTCAAAAGACCAGCGCCTACTACACCTCGGTGATCAATCATTTCATCAACCGGGTCAGGAACGGCGAGGCGCCCATCATCGATGGGATGGGGGATCAGTCCATGGACTTCATTCACGTGCACGACGTCGCCGCTGCGGTAGCAGCTGCAGTCGACACCGAGAGGTCCAATATGGCGATCAATGTCGGCACCGGCATCCAGACATCAGTGGCCGAGCTCGCGGCGCTCCTGATCAAGGCGGTTGGCTCCGATGTCGAGCCGATCTTCAATCCCCGTGACGTGCTTGTCAGCCGTCGTGCAGCCGATATCGCCCGCGCCGCGGATGTGCTCGGGTGGACTCCCACCATCGCTGTGCAGGATGGGATGTACGAACTGGTCAAAGAATCGCTCGCGGGATGATTGAGGACACGGGCCTACCTGAGAATCCATACCACCCCCTCGCGTGGATTGTCGGCGACCCGGAGATCGGTGAGGGCACGTGGATAGGAGCCTTTTGCGTGGTGGACGGGTCCGGTGAACTGCACATCGGGTCCGGCTGCGACCTCTCGGCCGGTTCCCAGATCTACACCCACTCGACCGCGAAGCGATGTGTCTCCGGGCGCGCCTACGACCATGTCGACCGTTCCCCGACCACGATCGGCGATCGGGTGTTCATCGGCGCCAATGCCGTGGTCAACATGGGGGTGACCATCGGTGATGAGGCTGTTGTGGGGGCCGGAGCAGTGGTCACTCGTGACGTTGGTCCAGGTGAAATCGTCGCCGGTGTGCCGGCGAAGGTGATCGGTCATGTGGAGCTCGACAGTGCTGCGGTGCATCTGCGTCATGTCGGCTCGGGAGGCGGTCGGTGAGGATTGCGGTTGTCAACAACTTCTTTCCGCCGCGGGTTGGTGGTAGTTCGCACCTCTCGGAGGCGTTAGCCCACCAGTATGCGCGGGCAGAACATGAGGTCCTGGTGGTTACGGCGGCATTCGGCGACTCTCCGGTGAGCGAGACGTCGGACCGCGGATACCGTATTGTTCGACTGCCGGCGTTTTCCATGCCGAAGCTCGGGCTGTCGATCGATTTCGACATCACCTTTGCCACCGGGCCGCGGAACATCCTAAAGCTGGGCAAGCTCCTCGATGAGTTCTCGCCAGATGTCATCCACCAGCACGGGCAGTTCCTGGATCTGTCGTGGCTCAGTGGCCGCTGGGCGGCGCGCAACGGCGTGCCGGTCGTTCTGAGCGTTCATACCCGCCTCGAGAATCCCAATCGACTGTACGCGCTCGTGTTCGCCTTGCTCGACTACGCCATGGTGCGCCCACTTGTGAACAGCTACGACCCGTACATGGTCGTGATGGACAGACAGATGGATGCTTACATCCGGTCTCGGTATGCGACACGTGAAGACCGACTTGTCGACGTGCCGGTAGGTGTCGAGGTCGAACGGTTCCGGGTCGCCGGCGACGGAGCGCAAGTGAGGAGCCAATGGGACTTGGGCGATCGGAAGGTCATTCTCTCTCTCGGACACGTGATTCCACTGCGTGACCGGCTGGCTCTGGTCGAGGCACTACCGGGAGTTCTCCGCACGTTCCCCGACACGGTTGTCGTTGTGGTTGGCAACGTTCACTACCGAGCCTTTCTCGACCGGGCGGAGCAACTGGGAGTCTCCGAGAACATCCTCTGCGTCGGTGCAGTCCCCAAATGCGAGATCCCAGACTACGTCGCAGCGGCCCAGGTCGAGGCCCACGACCTCGATGGTCATGGCCTGGGAACCGCAAGCCTGGAGGCGATGGCGGCTGGTGTTCCAGTGGTTGCAGCAGTGCACGTGGACAACTTCCGCGGCGTGCAGCTGGTTGACGGAGAGAACATCGTGCTGGTTTCCGAGGGCCGACCAGCGGAGCTGGCGGGTGCACTGATCCGCGTGCTGTCGGACCCGGAGGGTTCGGCTCTGGTTGCCGGAAAGGGACGCGAGCTCATCGACCAGCGCTTCTCGATGGAGGCCGTGAGCCAACAGCATCTCGAGGTGTTCGATCGCATCACCGTCAAGCCGTCCGAGGACCGTGGTGGTGAGCCATCGCAGTCGTAAGCTGCGGCGATGAATCGAATCCACGCCAGTGCCTTTGTCGGCCCAGGAGTTGAGCTCGGCGACAACAATATTGTTGGTCCGCACGCGGTGATCCTCGGGCCGACGTTCATCGGAGACGACAACTTCATCGCTCCGACTGCCGTCATTGGAGGCCCCAGTGAGATGAAAGGGGCGCCGCATCCCGCGGCCTGGGATTCGGCGCCCGAGGGCAACGGCATCCACATCGGTGACCGGAATGTGATTCGGGAGCAGGTCAGCATCCAGGCCCCCACCGTGAGCGAGACCAGGATCGGCAACGACTGCTACCTGATGGCAAAGGCACACCTGCCCCACGACGGAGTCCTCGAAGACGATGTGACCGTTGCGTGTGCGGTTCTCATAGCGGGTCACACGCGGATCGGTCGGGGCGCAAACCTGGGCCTCGGGGCCGTGTTGCATCAGCGCCTGGTCATAGGGCCCGGAACCATGATCGGAATGGGCTCGGTGATCACCAAGCCGATTCCTCCATTTGCCACGGCCTTCGGAAGTCCGGCGCGGGTGCGGGGCGTGAACGAGTTCGGGATGCGGCGGATGGGTCTGTCCGACGATGTGATCGCGGCCCTGGCGGCTGCGTACGAAGCCGCGGACTTTGCTCCCGACCTCGCGCAGTGGCCCGAGCTACGCGAGTCATTCGAGTGGTACGACGAACGAACCGGGGACTGATCCTCCTTCGCTAGCGCTCCAGATCCCAGATGGGGTAGCACGAACGTCATCACCTACCATTCCCCCATGATCCAGATCTCAACTGTGACCATCCCCAAGGGAACTGAGGACGTAGTGCTGCACGCCCTGCGATCCGGTCAAATTGCCCAGGGACCGGTGGTGGCGGAGTTCGAGGCTCGGTTCGCCGAGCTCACCCGTGTACCCCACGCCGTCGCTGTCAACAACGGCACGACTGCACTCATTGCTGCGATTCGAGTGCTCGACCTCGAACCCGGAGATGAGGTGATCACCTCGCCCTTCACTTTTGTAGCCACCCTGAACGCGATTCTCGATTCGGGGGCCACGGCGCGCTTCGCGGATATCGACGAGGCTGACTTCAATCTCGATCCCGTTGCGGCGGAAGCCGCGGTGACCGATCGGACGAGAGTTCTGTTGCCAGTTCACCTCTATGGACAGTGCGCTGATCTCGACGGACTCGACTCGGTCATCGAGCGTCACGATCTAGCTCTAGTCGAGGACTCCGCGCAGGCGCACGGCGCCACGATCGGTGACCGAGCCGCCGGATCCACCGGTCTCGGTTGCTTCTCATTCTACGCCACGAAGAATCTGACCACCGGTGAAGGTGGGATGGTTACCACCAGAGATGGTCTCTTGGCCGACCGGCTCAGGGTCCTTCGAAACCAGGGCATGCGCGGCCGCTATGAGTACGAGATGGCCGGGAACAACTATCGGATGACCGATGTGGCCGCCTCCATCGGACTCCCGCAGCTCGATTCCTACACCAGCAACGTCGAGGCGCGACGCAGCAACGCTGCGGCCCTGAGCGATGCTCTGGCAGGTATCGAAGGCCTCGTGACTCCCTCAGTAGCGGAGGGACGCGGCCACGTGTGGCACCAGTACACCGTACGGCTCACTTCCGAGGCGGCGATGACCCGCGACGAGTTGAGCGAGTACCTTCAGGCCAACGGGGTCGGGTGCGGTATCTACTATCCGAGACTTGTACACGACTACGACTGCTACCGCGGCCATCCGCTCGTGCAGGTCTCCGAAACACCTGTGGCCGCACGCGTATGCCGCGAGGTGCTTTCCCTGCCGGTCCGCCCGGGCCTCTCGGCGAGCGACCTGGACAAGGTGGCCACGACGGTGCGCGATGCGCTGGGAGCCTGAGATGGGAAAGTTGAGAATCGGCCTTATCGGCGCGGGCAGCATGGGCTCCCTCCACGCCCGCGTGATATCGCAGTCCGCCAGGGCAGAGCTCTCGTGGGTGGCCGAACCTCGCAAGGCGGTCGGTGAGGATGTCGCCTCTCGTTTCTCCAGCCGATGGGTCGCCGAGCCGGATTTCTCGTCGGTTGACGCCGTGTTCGTTGCTGCTGCTACCGAGTTCCACCATCGGATAGCGATGGACATACTGGATGCGGGGTTGCCGGCGCTAGTCGAGAAACCACTGGCGGACACCCTTGAGGAGGCGAGTGAGATCGTGGAGACTTCGGCGCGGCGCGACGTGCCTCTCATGTGCGGCTTCTTGGAGCGCTACAACCCTGCTATTCGCACCGCCATGGAGTTCGTCGAGCGACCGATCCACGTCTCCGCCTCGCGTCACTCCCCCTATGTTTCGCGAATCCGTACGGGCGTGGCCTCGGACCTTCTAATTCACGATCTCGATGTGCTGCTGCGGGTGTTCGACGAGGAACCCACCGCCGCTGAAGGCCACGTGGGGTTCTTTCATCCCGATAGTGACTCGGATGCAGAGGACATGGCGGACGCGATTGTAGATTTCCCGAGCGGAGGGATCGGCATTGCGACCGCCAGTCGCACGAGCCAGCGCAAGATACGCACGCTTGTCATCACCGAACTGGACCGCCAGATCGAACTCGATCTCGTCCGCCAGGACATCACGATCTACCGTCATGTCGGACATTCGCCCACCGGAGACAGCGGGTTGGGCTACAGCCAGCAAACGGTGATTGACATCCCGGTCATTCGTCACCAACGCGAGCCGCTCGCCACCCAACTCGACCGGTTCATCGACGTGTTGGACGGCACCATCGACGCCTCCACGGAGAGGGACAGCCTGCTGCCACCCCACCGGCTCCTGGACGCGGTCAGAAAGTCCGCTGCCCGTCGGAGTCCGTATCGCTGAGGGTGGCCTCTTCCCGATCGGGGTTGAGAACCGAGGGTTGGACCTGGCGAGTCCATCTCTTCGTTCGCGCCACTCAGACGATCAGACGCTGCCCGCCGGACATGGAATCGGGCCCCAGTCGAAAACGATCGAGACTCTGGTGGGCGACGACCGCGGTACGATCACAGCCTGGTTGTCGGCCAAGCCACGACGCAACTCGGTCGAGGTCGAAATCACCCCAATATCGACATGACTTCGAGAGAAGACAGGAGAGTGGAGCCCAGTGACGACTGACAACGCGTTGGCAGCCATCCGTTCGGTTACCGATCGAGCGCTTGCTGAGATCGACCCAGAGGCCACCCGGGTTTCCGCGCCCTTGTCGTCAGATCAGGATCTGCTGTTGCAGTCCCTCGCAACGCGGAGCGATCCGGGCGGAATCGACATCTCCGGAGCGCGACTGAGAACCATCCGTCGGGTTCTCTTGAAGCTGATGAGGCCGTCGACGGAGTTCCAGTGGGGGTTCAATGCTGATGTCCGCCGCGCCCTGTTGGATCTCATGACCGAGTCCAGGACTCGTCGCTCGGAACTCGATTCCACACGCGCCGAACTCGCATCACTGGAGCTGCAAGCAGAAGCGGATCGACGTGAGATCCACACACTCATGAAGAGAGTTGAAGTCCTTGATCGGCAAATGGCCCGCAAGGTCGACACCGACTCCGCTCATGAACTCGAGGTCCGCTTGGCAGCGCTGGCGGGGGATCTCCGAGGCCAGCTCCTTCACGAGTCGACACGAGTCGAGGAGTTCGAGACCGTGGGCTCGGATTTGCGAGCCCAGCTGGAGCGAACACGCGGTGATCTTGATCGCCACCGGGCGGTCCTCGACATGGCGCTGCGCGAGTTGAGGAGTGCGAGGCCCGACGATGCTCCCGACCTATCAGCAGTGACACGACCACTCGACGAGAGTTTCGACACCTTCTATCAGGACCTGGAGTCGGCCCTCAGGGGCTCGCGAGATCAGGTGATGAAGAGTCAGCGCGACTATCTCAACCTGGTTAGGGACCTTCCGGGGCCACTGCTCGATATCGGCCCCGGCCGCGGCGAGTGGTTGGAGTTGTTGCTCGACTCGGGGCTGGAGGCGTCCGGGGTCGACATCAACGCCTTGTTCGTGGAGGAATGCGCAAGCCGAGGGCTCGATGTGGTGCACGCCGACGCGTTCGATCATCTGAGATCGACTCCGGAGGGCTCTCTCGGCGCGGTCACCGCGTTCCAAGTCGTCGAACATCTCCCGTTCGAGGCTCTGGTCGACCTCCTGGCGCTGTGCTTCGTTGCTTTGAAGCCTGGTGGTGTGCTCATTTTCGAAACTCCCAACCCTTCAAACCTCAAGGTTGGGGCGATGAGCTTCTGGAACGATCCTTCCCACGTCCACCCTCTCCCACCCCACATGCTCGAATTCCTCGTTCAATGGCGGGGATTCGTCGACGTTGTGATCCGGTTCCCGGAGCATCCGGCACCGCGTTCACTCGATATCGGGGGGGCGGCTTCACGAGAGTTGGACGACATCAATTGGGCGATGTTCGGCCCTGAGGACTACGCGATCGTCGCGCGCCGCCCCTGATGAAAATCGGCATCGTCAAGCCTGATTACGGCATAGTCGGTGGTTTTGAACTGGTTCTCGATCGAGTCATGGACGGACTCCGGGCTGACGGGCATACCCCGGTTCTTATACCGGTGGATGTGAGAGACCTGAACTCGCCCCTGTTCGGCGTGCCCGTGCCGACAGAGCAATGGGCGGTGGCATCGGAGTTCTTCCGGTACATGGCAGTGGTCGAGCGCTGCCGACACTCTGAGGTAGGCCGGGTTGATCTGCTCGTCTCGACCCTGCCAGGTTCCGTTGCAGCTCGTCACCCTCGCCACATGGCGATGATGTATCACCATCAGAGGGTCTTCTACGACTTGGCGGATGCCTTCGTGGAGGGTGGCTTCGTCGACGCGGAGATACACGCCGCATGCGTGGCGAGTGTGCGCGAAGTCGATTCGCGTCTTCTCGCCGACGTGGCCGGGGTGCTTGCATGTTCCGAGGAGTTCGACCGACGCCTCATGGAGTTCAACGGCATGTCCAGCATCGGCATCTTTCACGCCGGGATCGGTTCTCGTGCCGATCGAACTTCTCGGCCTGCTGGGCCCGGAAATGGGGTCCTATGCGTCTCCCGAAACGAGTTTCCCAAGCGAACCGAGTTGTTCGCTCAGGCCGCCGCGGTTCACGGACGTGCTTCACGGATCATCGGATCCGGTGGTCGGCTGCCTTGGGTTGCAGAACTGGCCAGGCAGTGGGATGAAGGCGAAGCCGACCCATTGACCCAGGATCCCAAAGAGACCTGGCTGCGTCAGGTTCCCGCTGACTTCCGAGGGCCACCCCAGCCCTCACGGATCGGCTCACTCGAACTGTCGGGCCACGTGTCGAGCGACGAACTCGATAATGCATATGCTTCCGCTCGTTGCGTGGTCGCGCCCGCGTATCGCGAGGACTACGGCCTCACCGCGATCGAGGCCATGTCTCACGGCCGACCCGTGGTTGTGTGTTCAGATGGCGGTGGTCTGGTTGAGTTCGTACAAGATGGCATCAGCGGTTTTGTGGTCGATCCCGCCCCCGCCGCCATAGCCGAGGCGGTCGATCGGCTCGCCAGCGACGACGACCTGGCTATGGACATGGGTGCCGCGGCGCTGCGAAGATCACGGGAATACACATGGGAGCGCGGATGGGCTGAGATTCGAGCTGCCATCGAGGAGATGACATGAACCAGGCGGAGTCAGACTCATGAAGGTGTGCATTGTGGCTCCGAGTCCGGTTCCGTTTACGCCCGGTGGTGCCGAGCGACTGTCTGCCGGTCTCGCCGGAGCGATTTCAGAGCGTGAAGGTGTCGACGTCGAGCTGGTGAAGTTGCCATCACGCGAGCAAAGCTTCGCTGAATTGGTTGAGTCGTATGCTTCATTCTCGCTGCTCGATCTCAACCACTTCGACCTCGTGGTGAGCACCAAGTATCCATCGTGGATGGTCGATCACCCCAACCATGTCGTCTACATGGTTCACCCCCTGCGGGGCGTCTACGACTCATACCACCATTTTGGACTACCCATTGAGCCCGAAGGGTCACTGCCTGGCTGTGTTCGGGAACTCCGCGATCTTCTCGACACCGTCCCCCGGCGATCTCGGGTCGGAGCGGTTCTTGCCAAGGCGGCGACGTGTATTGACCAGCTCGGTACCGATGATCCTCTTCTGGCGCTCCCGTCGCCCCTGCTGCGCCTCCTGCTTCGGTGGTTGGATGGTGCTGCTCTGGCTCCCACATCGGTGGCGCGCCACCTGGCCATTAGCAACACGGTCGCGTGCCGGCCCGGCTATTTTCCGACCGGGGCGTGGCCGACCGCCGTCATACCGCCGTCGTCGATGCCTGTTTCCCAGCCGGGCGTCGGGTCCCACCGTCCGTTCCTGTTCACGGCCAGCCGACTCCATGAGCCCAAACGAATCGGCTTGATCATCGAGGCCATGAAGCACGTGCAAGCCGACATCGAGTTGCGCATCGCAGGTGCCGGCCCCGAGGAGGAGGCGCTCCGGAAGCATGCGTTGGGAGATCGACGGGTGAAGCTCGTTGGGCGACTCAGTGAGCGGGAACTCTCCCAGGCGTACGCGGACGCGAAGGCTGTGGTGTTCGTGCCTCTGGATGAAGACCTCGGGCTGATCACCCTCGAGGCTCAGATGTCGGCTACGCCGGTGATCACCGTCGCTGACGCCGGAGGCCCGACCGAGCTGATCGAAGATGGAGTTTCAGGATTGATCGCCGAGGCGGATCCGGTGGCGTTGGGGGCCGCTATCGACGATCTGGCCGCCGACTCCGAGATGGCGCGTCGAATAGGTGAGGCCGGCCGCACCGCCGCCGCGGCGGTCACCTGGGAGCGAGTGGTCGACGCAGTGTTGGGGAGCGCCTCGAGTGCCGACCCGTTCGCGGACTCGTCGCGACGCAGAGTCGTCGTGCTAGCGACGTACCCGATCGACCCTGCTCGAGGCGGCGGACAGCTTCGGTCTCGTCACCTGTTTGAGCCGCTCGGGCGCGATCGCGATGTGGTTGTGCTGTGCCTCGGCTTTCCGAAAGAGCCGGCGAGTCGGCGGATCATCGCCCCCGGGGTGCTCCAGATCACAGTGCCGCGTTCGGAGGCTCACCTTGCAGCGGAGGGAAAGGTCGAGGTCTGCGTCGGTTTTCCCGTCACCGATATCGCCGCCACCATGTTCATCGAGCTGTCCCCTGCTTATCTGGGGGAGCTGAGAGCAGCAGTGACGGGAGCAGATGTCGCAATCCTCGCCCAGCCGTACCTCCTGCCCGCCCTACGAATTGTGGCGCCGGATCTGGCGTTCATCTACGACTCACAAAACGACGAGGTCGCCTTAAAGCGGGCCCTGATGCCGGATACGGCTGTTGGCCATGAACTCGTGGATGTCGTGTCGGCGGTGGAGGCGGCGGCCGTCCGCCATGGCACCGTCACCGCTTGCTCTCCCGACGAACTCTTCGTATACGAAATCGGCGGAGAGCACGGGCGACCGACGCTGATCCCCAATGGCGCCGACGTGAGCGGCACTCCCTTCGTGGATCTGGACGAGCGACTCAGCAATCTCGATCAGTGGCGCCGCGCCTGGGTCGAGGCGGGGGGGTCGGGTTTCGAGCATATGGCGATATTCGTCGGTAGTTGGCATCCTCCGAACCTCGACGCGGTGGAGATGATCATCGACCTTGCTCCCTCTTGCCCTGATTTCCTCTTCCTGATCGTGGGCAGCCAGTGCGAGTACTTTCGAGGCAGAAAGTTGCCCCCCAACCTGGTCATGCGGGGGCGGGTCTCCGAGGTGGAATTGGCCCTCTTATTGCGAACCGCGGATGTGGCGCTCAACCCGATGCGCCTCGGCGCCGGCACCAATCTCAAGATTCTCGAGTATTTCGCGGCCGGTGTGCCGGTGGTGGCCACCTCCGTAGGCGCGAGGGGCACCGGGGCCCGGCCGGGTTTGGACTACTTCGAACTCGCTCATCCCGATGACTTGGGGATGATGCTGGAACAAGCGGTTGATCGGTCGAATGCCCAAGCCGCAGTGGTCAACTCGCGATCGCTGGTCGAGCGCGACTTCGACTGGACGGTGCTGGCAGAGCGGTTCCGTGAGGTGGTGGAGGACGTCGTGGCCAATAGTGCTGATCGAGAGGTAGTTGCGACTCAGCCCGGCTGAGTCAGTTCGTGCACGTCGCCGGGTCGCACAATTCGGGACGGCTTCGTGACTCGCACCATGAGATCGGCCAGCAATCCTACGACAAGGAGCTGCAACACGGAGAAACCGAGAAGAAGCGTGTTTGCAGCCGGACGGAAGTCCTTTTCGACCAGGTCGAATCCGAGCTTGCCGACGAAAACCAGACCCAACACGGTAGCGATAGGCAAGACGACACGTAACGGGTCGTAGGTCAGCATCATGCGAATCACCTGCAGCGCGTAGCGACGGGTGTCGGCCAGCCAGTGGAACTTCGACTGCCCCGCCCGTTTTTCGTAGTCGATCGGCATGTACTCCACCGTGTAGCCATTCATGAGGAATGCCATCGTGATGGTGGTGACGCAGCTGAACCCTCTGGGTAGCTGATGGGTGTACTGCAGTCCCACATCGCGTCGAAAGGCGCGAAATCCGCTGTTGAGGTCGGGAATTCGAGTGCGCGTGAGGTAGGACGCCAAGCGGCGGATGGCCCATTTTGCGGGTACTCGGAGAAACTTCAACGTGCCTTGTTCTGAGCTGCGCGCGCCAACGATGTGATCCCCATCCCCCAGCGCGGCGACCAGGTCCGGGAAGCGGTGGTTGGGGTAGGTCAGATCTGCGTCGGACCACACCACCACCCGTCCCCTTGCGGCTTCTGTGCCGATGCGACGCGCCGATCCCGCGCCTCGGTTGTGTTCGGACCGAATGACCCGAACGCCGGCGCGACCGAGCGCAAGATCGGCTGACCCATCGCTGGAGCCATCGTCGACGACGATCATCTCCCACGAATACCATGAGTTGTTCATCGACTCTGTGATGCGTTCCAACTCCTCCATGAGATGGCCGGCCTCGTTGTGAACGGGAAGCACGATCGACACATCGAGGGAAGAGGAGGACGCGTCGTTCGGACTCTTGTCGGAGTGGGTGGAAGTCACACCGTGAGCTTACGGGTTTGGTGTAGCGGCGACCGAGTATCGCCTCGAGGCTGTAGGCGACGGGTGGGCGCCCTCTAGGAGAGGCTCGAGCAAGATAGAGTGCTCATGCGCGGTGCGGTTCTTACCGATTGAGATGAGATGAGCCGTCGAATAATGGTGTGCGCACTTGCTGCTGCCCTTGTGGCCGGCATCACCGCTGGGCCTGCGGCGGCAGTCGGCGGTTACACCAAGCGTTGGGGGATTCTTCTCGACGGTTGGAACCGCAGTTCGTCGCCGGTGATCGCCGACATCGACGCCGACGGAGTCAACGAGATCGTGTTCGGCCATCAGGACGGCAAGCTTCGTGCCTACGAAGCAGACGGAACGCTCAAATGGAGTACTCCAGCGATACCTGGAGTTGGAGCGGGTTGCATGGTCCAGGATTCAGCGACGGCGATCGACTCGAGTCCCGCTGTCGCAGACCTTGATCTCGACGGTATTCCAGAGGTGGTCGTGGGCGTCGGATCAACTTGGGTGGAGAATCAGAACGGAAGTGTCATTGCGGTTAACGGCAAGACCGGTGCAATCGAGTGGCAATTTACCGGGGGTCGTGACACCTCCGACATCTGGTCCAACTCCCCGGTTCTCGATGGCTGGTGTGAGGGCGTCTATTCAACCCCAGCTATTGGTGATGTCGACGGCGATGGCTACCTGGATGTCACGTTCGGTGCATGGGACTTCTACATCTGGTCGGTCGACCGATTCGGTAGCCCACTCCCCGGATTCCCGGTGAACAACGATGACACGGTGTGGTCATCCCCTGCGCTCTTCGATCTCGACGGAGATCATGACATGGAGATATTCGTCGGGGGCGACTCCACGCCCGGCGGCTATTTCGACCATCTAGGTGGCGTGTTTCGCGCCCTCGATTGGGAGAACGGTGTCGTCACGGAACTGTGGCACCGAACCGCCAACGAGGTGTTTCATTCATCGCCGGCGATCGGCGACATCAATGGTGATGGTAGGCCTGAAGCCATCATGGGGACCGGCGACAACTGGCATTCCACCACAGGCGGAGCGAGCGACCACACGAGGGTCTTTGCCTTCCATCTCGATGACGGATCGACGGTGCCCGGTTGGCCGGTGAGCACCGGCGACACCGTCATCACTAGTCCAGCCCTTGGCGACCTGGACGGTGACGGCAGGCCGGAGGTTGTCGTCGGGTCTTGGGACAACACGGTACGCGCCTGGAGAGGCGACGGTAGTCAACTCTGGTCGGTCACCCCCACCTATGGCCACCCCGACTTCGACAGCCTCGGCTCGATTCGAATCACCGGCTCGCCCGTGATTGCCGACCTCGATGGTGATGGCGATCAAGATGTCGCCGTTGGCTCGAGCGTTGGTATCGCGTTGCTCAACGGGCAGTCGGGATCATCCCTCGAGGATGGCCTGGGATGGAGGGACCGACTGAGTGTGGGATGGTCCCATGAGACAGCACCCGCGGTGGGTGTACTCGAAGGCGAGCGGCGGTTGGTCGTGACCGGGTTCGATACGCCTGGCGTTCGGACGCGAGTCGCGACCTTCGCGCTGCCGTCGACCAGTACCGTCGATGCTTGGCCGATGTGGGGCTTCTCGCCGCTTCGTGCGAGCTCACCGTTCGGGTCTCTCTGCGAGCTGACCGGCGCATCGGGCACGTTCTGCGATATCGCCGACACCGCCTACTTCGCCTCGGCGGTCGAGTGGATGGTGTCGCAGGCCATCACCACGGGAATCAGTGACTCCCTCTACGGCCCTCATCAGAGTCTCACTCGAGCCCAGATGGTCACCTTCCTTTGGCGCCAGGCAGGGCAGCCCGGGGGCTATCCCGGCCATGGGTTCAGCGATGTCTTCCCCGGCGACTACTTCAACGGTGCCGTGGAATGGGCCAGGGCTGTGGGCATCACGACAGGAACCGGACTCGGCCGCTTTTCTCCGGCCGATGTGGTCACTCGCGCTCAGTTGGTGACACTCATGTGGCGCCGAGCGGGGTCACCCGGCGGTCAGCCCGATCCCGGATTCGTAGATGTCCGTGCCGGTCAGTACTTCACGACCGCGGTTTGGTGGGCCAAGGCACAGGGCATAACCAACGGCACCGGGCCAACCACGTTCTCCCCTGAAGACCCGGTGACACGAGGCCAAGCGGCCGCATTCCTCTACCGAGAAGCGACCCTGCCCTAGCCCGCCTCAAACGAGGCCTCGGTAGACCTCCACCATCTCGCGAGCCGCCCGGGCCCAGGTCATGGCTTCGACCCTGGCTGTGAGTTCGGGATCGGCGACGGGATCTCGGAGCGTGTCCGACACCAGTTCGGCGAAGGCGATCGTGTCGCCGGGCGCCACGAGCTCGAGCCGGTCTCCCACCACCTCGGGGAGCACGCCCACCGCGGTGGCCACCACCGGGGTACCGACCTGAAGAGCCTCGAGCGGCGGCAGCCCGAACCCCTCGTGAAGTGAGGGGAACACGAGCACGGTGGCCGATCGCAACAGCGACGCCCGGTCGTGATCGTCGACATCGCGGAGGCGGTGAACGCGCGCGCCGATCGGCGACTCGGCGATCTCGACGGTGAGAGCATCTTCATCGTTGCCCGTGGGGCCGGCGATGACCAAGGAGATGTCGTCGGGGAGCATGGGGAGCGCGGCGAGAAGTGCACCGAGGTTCTTGCGACGCTCGACGGTGCCCAGCGCCAGCAGGAACCGGCTGTCGCCGACGAGCTGTCGAGCGCGGGCGGGGTCGCCCGGACCGATCGTGGTCACCCCATGGTGCACGACAGCGATCTGGGCAGGGTCGACACCGAGTGTGTGGGTGGCCTCGTCGGCCACCGCCTGTGACGAGGTGTGGAGCGTTGTGCCCGCGGCAAGCGAGCGAAGTAGCGGACTGGCCATTGCCGCCACCTCGGGCCGAACCCAGTCGGGGTGTGTCACCGGTGTCAGGTCTTGCAGGGAGACGAGTGTGCGTGGCGACGGTGGGGCGAGGAAGTTGGTGCCGTGTATCACATCCACCCCTCCTGCGATCAGGCGAGAGTTGGGGAAACGGGAGCGCCGCCACAGGCGTTGGGCCAGACCGGCCGGGAATCGGCTGCGACGTACCGGAAACTCCAGATCCGGCCGTCCGGCACGGGCCGAGAGCATCCAGCCCGTCAGGTCGACGTCGTCTCGTTCGGTGAGTGCGTCGACGAGGCCGCGGGTGACCTGATGGATCCCCGAAGGTGGCCCGAGCAGGGGAGTGACATCTATCCCGACCCTCACGGGATCGGTCATGGGACGTAGACCCCGTTGAACATGAGCACGCTCACCGCCACCATCGCGACGGCGGAGGTGGTGGGCACCCAACGATCGAGCACGGGGCGCCGGCTCACGATGGCGGCGGCGATCACCAGCGGGAAGGCTCCGAGGGCATAGCGCTCCATGGAGTTCAGGTTGTCGGCAGAGATCAACAAGATGGTGGAGGGCAGGGTGTAGGCCCAAAGGTCTGTTGAGAGAGAGCGAATCGCAACCACGGTGAGCGCGATGATGATCACGGCTGCGATCAGGTGAAAGGCCTCGCCCTCATCGCCCCGGATCCCGTCGCTGAACGCATTGATGAGACGGCCGGCCGGTTCGGCGATGTCGCCCCTCAGTTCCCTCTGTCGGTCGAGGGGTGCGCTCCAGTCGTCGAGAGCGATGGCCGACCAGGCGAGAAAGGTGAGCGAACCCACTGGTGCGGCGGCGACACTGAGTAGGGCAAGCGGAGTTCTCTGTGCGTGTTGTCGCCACACCGCTACCCCGGCACTCAGCGCAAGCAGGCCCGCCACCGGACGGGTGAGGCCCGCGAGGTATCCGAGCACCGTGGCCCGCGCCCACCGATGTTCTCGCAGCGACAACACCATGCCCAGGCCGAGAACGAGGAAAAGCGCTTCGGAGTAGGCGAGGACGAGGACGAATGCAGGCGGAAACAGCGCCAAGATCCGG
>JAJCXY010000033.1 GCA_029263215.1 Acidimicrobiales bacterium | reverse complement strand
CCGAGGCATTCCGGTGCTGAGCTAGGGTCCCATGCTGTGGCTGAAACCAAGATCGTCGTTCGTCGAACCCTGACAACCGTGGAGGAGAAGCGGGTCGAAATCGGCCGGGATCTGGCCCAGCCTGTGCGCCGTGTAATCGCTGCCGCAGTGCTCGCCAACCCCTTCGCCGGGCGCTACGTCGAAGATCTCGAACTCCTGATCGAGGCCAGCAAGTGGCTGGCCACCGAGCTCGCCACCAAGGCAGTCGCCCAACTCGACGGGCGTGATGTTCACAGCTACGGCAAGGGAGTGATTGTCGGCACCAACGGCGAGTTGGAGCACGCCGCGGCCCTCATGCACCCCGCCCTCGGCGCCCCGCTACGCGAGGCCTGCGGCGGAGGCAAGTCGATCATCCCCTCGTCGAAGAAGATCGGAGGGCCCGGCAGCACCCTCGACATCCCTCTCCATCATCGCAATGCCGCATTCGTGCGTAGCCATTTCGATGCAGTCGAGCTGAGGGTCGCCGATGGTCCCGCAGCCGACGAACTCATCCTCGCGGTGGCGGTCACCGATGGCGGCCGCCCCCATCCTCGAGTCGGTGGGCTCACCGTCGACGACATGGTCGGCGACGACGGCCTGCGCTAGGCGCTCAGAGTGAGATGGTCGAGAGCAGGCGTACGAGGGTCTCCGCGTCGCGTTCGCTGAGTGGCGCGAGGGTGAGCCCGGTTATGCGGTCGGCCACCGGAAGCAGACGCTCGATCGTGGCGCTTCCCTCGTCGGTGAGCTGGATGATGCGCAGTCGCGCATCGTCGGGGGATCGCTCGCGGCGGACGTAGCCAGCGGCAAGCAGGCGTTCCACGACACCCTTCACGGTGGCCGAATCCAGGGCAATCAGGCGCCCCAGCTGGTTCTGGGAGACCGCACCGATCTCGTGCAGTTTCGCCAGCACGGAGAACTGAGCCGGCGCAATCTCGTTGTCGACCTCGGTGCTGAAGATCAGGCGATGCCTCTGGTTGGCCTTGCGCAGCAGGAAGCCAACCTGCTCCTCCAGCACATACTTCGCGTCGTCGGTCGTGGAGTCGCTCATGAGAGCGCCACCCGCCGCACTCCCGAGAGGGCATCTTGTTCGATCTCGGTGAGAAGCTCAGAGCCCGTGGCCGCAGCCATACCACCCAGGTGGAGAACAGCTCCGCTGATGAGCCCTCGATCGACGCACCGCTCGGCGTAGCCAAGGCCGTTGTGGAGAGCGAGACGAACCTCATCGGTGGTGAGCACCCCCACGTCGATGGTCACCGGGATCTCGCCGAGATCGCTGTCGGGGTCGAGTTGGCGAGCGGGCCGGCGCTCGATCTCGGGGTGGGCGCCGACATCGACCCGATTGGCGATGATGGTGGCGGCCACATCGGCATCTGCTGCGCTCGTGGCGAACACGGAGACAGCATCGGCGATCCCCAACGAGAAGCTGCGCCCGTGGCGCCCGCTGGTGGCAATGCCCCTCACCCCCGATCTCGCGTCGAGTTCAACCGCAGATCCGATCTCGCCTCGACGGGGATCGATCACCATCCCCAGCCGGTAGCTCTGCCCGGCAGCAAGGCCAAAAGCGATATCGCCACCGTTGTTGACCATCCAGCGATCGAGGCGGGCCGCATCGGCCATCGACGAAGCAACCTCATCGGCCACCGCTCCCGCCACCGCCGACATCGGCGTGAGCATGCCGTCGTGGCTGTGCCGGCTGGATGCGGCGACCATCCGCCGGGCCACTGGGCCCGTGACCACCATGGGTACAGCCGGATCGAGAGGCATTCTCAGCACCGCGAGTTCCTCGACCAACTGCTCGAGCAGCCCATCGAAACACTCGACCGCGGCGCGGCGAGCCGAGCCACACGAATCGGAATCGCCATCACATTCGATCAGCAGATCGATCGGGCCGTGCTGGAGGTGAAGCCGATCACCGGCAGCGCTCTGGGCAACCGCAGGCCCGAGATCAGGCACGGCTCGCCGGGGGCGAATCGTAGGGCCAGGGGTTTCGCTGATCGGAGGCGACTACGGCAACCGGGGTGTCGCCGAATGCTTCACTCAGTGGCACGATCGACTCGGCATGGCCGCCGAGTTCGAGGTAGGTGCGCTTCGGCATCGTGAACTCGAGGGGAGCCACCAGCGCCGGGGTCGGTACGTAGCCGAACGAGTTTCGGGGAGTACGAGTGACGTCGACCATGAAGGTGATGCCACCACCCGGCCACACGAAGGTGGGGGCTCCACCGCACGTGACGAGGGTCTCTTCGGTGCGCACCGATCGAGTGAGGCCCACCGGGTTCGAGGTAACCCCCGCCCGAAGCGAGCCCCCGGCCCCCGCCATGAACAACACGGAGGTGAGGGTGGGCTCACAGTTGTCGCGGACCCGCTCCACCGATTCGCGCAGAGCCGCCGGCAATTCGGCGGGTTGGGGTCGGAGGTCTTCGTCGAGAACGAAGTAGGCGTAGTCGGTGCCGGTGGTGCTCACCATCAGCAGGGTCTGACCGGGCTTGGCGATCTTTGGCTTGTAGCCCTTCACGATCTCCAGAGGGTCGTCGAGATCGGTGCCTCCCCAGCCTCCTCCCGGCGCCGCGATCTCGAAGTATCGGCCCGGAGTGGACTTCCTGCCCTTCAGCTTGATCCCGCTCGGCTCGATTCCCAGCACGACACCGGCCTGATGTTCGGTGAGCACACCGGTGATGTGGTCGTCGACCACCACGACCTCGTCGACATGGGGTGCCCACTGGCCGGCGAACATCCCGATAGCGGCCGAACCACACCCCACCCGCATCCGGTCGTCGACCTCCCCGTTGATGATGGGCGCTGCACCGGCCCGCAGGGTGAGGTCGGATCCACCCTCCACCGTCATCTCGACCTGCTCCCCGGCACACAGGCCAAGCAGGGCTCTCATGGTGGCCAAACCCGCGGGTCGCCCACTTCCGGTGAAGTGATGAACACCACCGAGCGACAGCATCTGGGATCCGTATTCGGCGGTGGTGACGTGGCCGATGGCTTCCCCTTCGGCCAGCACGAGGGCACGTTCGGCGCCGATGTGGCGATCGGTATCGATCTTCACCTTCGCACCGCAATAGGAGAAGATGCCCTCGGTGACGACGGTGACCATGTCGATCCCGTCGATGGGGTGCGACACGATGAACGGCGCAGGCTTGTAATCGGGATAGGTGGTGCCGGCCCCGGTGCCGGTGATGAACACGTCGCTGCGCCGCACCAGATCGCCCGACCACTCTTGTGCCACCGTCGCAAACGGCACCACCGGCTTGCCTGCCTCTTGATGGCGCTGGAGCACGGTGACCGGGTCCATCCGGGTGAGCACACCCTCGACGTTGCCGTAACGATCACATGATCCGGTGCGGCCCGGCCGGATGAAGCAGCGGATGGGGCAGGCATCGCAGCGGATCTTGTCGTCCCCATCGTCGTGGTCGGTGGGTGCGGTTCCCTCCAGAGGATCGATGTTCATCGGCGCATCACCTCCAGGAGTCGATCGGGGGTCGCCGGCACCTGCCGCACCGGTCGGCCGATGGCATTGCGGATGGCGTTGAGGATCGCCGGGGGCGTGGGCAACAAGGAGTGTTCGCCGACCCCCTTGGCTCCGTAGGGTCCCAGCGGGTCGCCTGATTCCACCAGGGTGACCCTCACCTCGGGGACGTCGCCAATGGTGGGAATGAGATAGTCGTGGAAGTTGTCGTTGCGACCGGGCAGATACTCCTCCATGAGGGCCAGCCCGATGCCCTGGGCGATGCCGCCGATGATCTGGCCTTCGACCAGTGCCGGGTTGATCGCCCGTCCGACGTCGTAGGCGGCATCGATCGAGTGGAGGGTGATCATGCCGGTGCGGGTGTCGGCATCGAGCTCGACGACCTGAGCACCGAAGCCGAACACCGCATAGGGGTTGCCCTGGCCGTTCTGGTCGAGGGGCGTGGTCGGAGGGTCGTAGGTGCCCTCCCCCACCGCCACATAGCCCTCACTGTCGCTCGCCAATTCATCGAGAACCAGCTTCACCCGGTCGTGGCCATCTGTGAGCGTGACGACATTGCCCTCGATCACCAGATGAGCGTCGGGGGGCAGCCCCGCGATCGCCGCGATCGCGGCCCTCAACGCGGAGGCTGCCTCGAAGGTGGCGTTGCCAGTGACATAGGTCTGGCGAGATGCCGAGGTCTTGCCCGCGTCGGGGGTGTGGTCGGTGTCGGCATCGACGAGCACTATGTCGCCCAGCGGCAGGCCCAGACCGTCGGCGCATATCTGGGCCATCACGGTGTTTGAGCCTTGTCCGATGTCGACCGCACCCTGATGCAGCATCACGCGGCCTTCGGGAGTGAGGCCGATCTTGATCGTCGACGGGTTGGGAAGCGAGGTGTTGCCACATCCATACCAAGCGCCCGCCATGCCGACACCGGCTCGCCGGTGGCCGCCGGCTCTGTTGAAGTCGACGGCGCGGCGGTGGGCTTCGGTCCACGGGCCCCGCAGAGCCTCGAGGCAATCGACGTAGCCGACCCCGGAGTCGAATACCTGGCCGGTGACCGTGCGATCACCGGCGCGCAACGCATGATCGAGCCTGAACTCGAACGGGTCGACACCCAGATCGTCGGCGAGTTCGTCGAAAAGGCATTCCTGCGCGATCGCGGCCTGAGGCACACCGAATCCCCGAAACGCCCCCGCCGGCACACAGTTGGTGTGCACTGCCGTGGTGAGGGCCCGATAGGCGTCGTAGCGGTAGGGGCCGCTGGCGTGGATCGGCACCCGGTTGGCCACCGTCGGCCCCCACGAGGCGTAGGCACCGGTGTTGAACGTTCCGGCGAAGTCGAACGACAGCTTGCCCGCGGCATCGATGCTGAGGCGAGCCGCGATGGCGGCCGGATGACGCTTGGTGGTGGACGCGATCGACTCCGGGCGGGTGTAGGTGATCCGCACCGGCCGGTCGAGTTGCATCGCCGCCAGCGCCAGAATCGGCTGGACCGAGATGTCGAGCTTGCCACCGAAGCCGCCGCCGCAACCGGTTGGTCGGATGACGACCCGCTCGGGATCGATGCCGAGGATCAGGGCGGTGTCGGAGCGATCCATGTAGGGGGCCTGGGTGCTGGCGTGAACCACCACGAGCTCGCCGTCGACCTCGGCCCAGCCGGCCTCCGGCTCCAGGTAGGCGTGCTCGACGAAACCGGTGCGGAACTCTCCGCTGACCGCGGCGGCCGGCTCTGCTTGGGCCGACTCCACGTCGCCGCTTGCCACTCGACCTCGGACGAGGATGTTGCCCGGTCGATCGGAATGTATGAGCGGTGCTCCCTCCTCGAGGGCTTGGGCGGGTTCCATCATCGGAGCGACCGGATCCCAAGAGATGGGGAAGCCCGACAAATCGAGTTTCGACCCCGGCTCAGCGACCACCGCGGCCACCGCTTCCCCCTGGAAGCGGGTGTGAGACTCGGCGAAGACGGGTTGATCGGCCAGCGGGGCGATCACTCCGAAGCGGTTGACCCCGGGCACGTCGGCCGCGGTGAGCACAGCCACCACCCCCGGAGCTGAACTCACGTAGGCGCGGGTGTCGCCGATCTCGAAGCTCGCCGCGGCGTGGGGCGACCGGACCACGGTGATCACCAGCGCTCCCGCCGGGGCGCCATCGTCGCCGAAGCTTTCCGTGCCGTTCACCTTCACGTGGCCATCCACCCGCGGCACGCGAGCGCCGACAGCCTTGCCCACGGAAGGCTCCGACGGGTCGTCGAGTTCGAGGCGACCGGCATCGGCCACGCTGTCGATGACCTGGCGGTAGCCGGTGCACCGGCAGAGCACCCCGCCGAGAGCATCCTTGATCTGGGCCGTGCTCGGCGAGGCGTCATCGCACAGCAGGGCTCGGCTCGCCATCAACATGCCGGGCGTACAGAAACCACACTGGATGCCGCCGTGGCGGAGGAAGGAGGACTGCAGGGCCCTCCCCTCCTCGGAGTCGGGGAGTGATTCGACTGTGTCTATCGAACGGTTGGCGATCCTTCCCACGGGGGTGAGGCAGGCGCACACCGGGCGGCCATCGAGCAGGACCGTGCACGCTCCACAGTCGCCGGCGTCGCAGCCGACCTTGGTACCGGTGAGGCGGAGCTCTTCGCGGAGGGCCTCGCTGAGCCGGGTCATGGGTGGGGAGATGATCTCCACCGGGCGGCCGTTGACGGTGACGCTGACCGATGAGTGGGTCATGGGGCGCACGCCCGGATGGCACGACTCAGCAGGATCGGCACCACTTCCAGCCGATAGGCCGCACTGGCCCGAACATCGTCGATCGGTGACAGCGCAGCGAGATGGGCGGCGGCGACCAGTTCCTCCAGAGGGTCGTGAACCGACACTCCGACGAGGCTGTTTTCAAGCGCGGTGAGTCGTTGGGCCACCGGGGAGCACGCCCCCACTGCGAGGCGAGCAGAGCGGATGACACCATCGGGTGCGATGTCGGCCAGGGCCGCCACCATCACGATCGAGATCACGAGATAGCTACGGGCCCCCAGCTTCTCGAAGCTGCCGACGAGTTGATCGGGCGGGTCGGGCACCAGCACCGCGGTGACCAATTCATCGGAGCGGCGGGAGGTGGAGCGGTTGCCGAGTATGAACTCGTCGAGAGGCACCACACGATCGCCGGCCGCGGAACGCAACTCGACCTCGGCATCGAGGGTGAGGAGGGGAGGAACTCCGTCGGCCGCGGGCGACGCGTTGCAGAGATTGCCCACCACAGACGCGACGTTCTGGATCTGTACCCCACCGACCTGACGCGCCGCGCCCTGCAGGCCACCGAACGCTCTCGGGAGGTCGGCTCGGGCGACATCGGTCCAGGTGGTGAGGGCTCCGATGCGCCAGTGCCCGCCTTCGCGCGAAATGCAACGCAGCTCATCGAGGCGGGTTATGTCGACGATGCTCTCGTCGGCACCGGCCTGCGCTACCTGCGAGGGGTAGTAGTCGGTAGCCCCCGCGAGGATCGTGGCGTCTCGATCGGCCAGAGTTTCAAGCACTGACTCAACCGTTGTTGGCAGCAGATAGGTCATCTCGAGTTGGGTGCGATTGCTTGTGTGTAGACGGGGGCAACACTACCATCCGATCACTGGTACACAAGTGAGTGAGCGAGGGTCCCCCACCACCGGCGGCCCTGCCCGGGAGGCCGTGTCGTGAGCGATGTAGTAATCAGAGGTGTCGGGTCGATCGTGTCCGGCGACCTCGAGTCTCCGATGGCCGAAGGCGACACCATCGTCGTACGCCAAGGCATGATCACCGAAGTGGGCCGCTCCGCCGACTGCAATGCCGACGGCATCGACACCATCATCGATGCCGGTGGAGCAACGGTCATTCCCGGACTCCACGACAACCACATCCACCCTGTGGTCGGCGACTTCACTCCCCGCCAGCGCACCTTCGATTTCATCGATTCATGCATGCATGGCGGAGTCAGCACGATGATGTCGGCCGGCGAACCCCACGTACCCGGTCGACCCACCGACCCTGCCGGTGTGAAGGCCCTCGCGATTCTCGCCCACAAGTCCTTCGCCAAACTCCGACCGTCGGGGGTGAAGGTGCACGCCGGCGCGGTCTTGCTGGAGGAAGGCTTGGTCGAGGCCGACTTCGATGATCTCGCCGCGGCCGGCTGCCGACTCGTCGGCGAGATCGGCATCTCGGGCCTCAAGGACCCCGCGGAGGCGGCCCGGATGACCCGCTGGGCTCAGGCCCGCAACATGAAGGTGATGGTGCATACCGGGGGCGCTTCGATCCCCGGAAGCGGGGTGATCGATGCCGACTTCGTGGGCGAGGTGAAGCCCGACGTCGCCGGCCACGTCAACGGCGGACCCACGAGCCTCCCGCTGGCCGACGTGGTGCGCATCCTCGACGAAACCGATGCCAACATCGAACTGGTCCACAACGGCAACATCGTCACCCTCGGACAGATAGCGCGGATCGCCGACGAAAGAAACGAACTTCACCGCGTCGTGATCGGCACCGACTGCCCGGCGGGCTCCGGGGTTCAGCCGCTCGGGATACTCCGAGTGATGTCCTACGTCGCCGCGTTCGGCGGGATCGATCCAGCTCGAGCCGTTGCCCTCGCCACCGGCAACACCGCGAGCGTGCACGGACTCAACCGCGGTGTGATCCGAGCCGGCGCCGAAGCCGACCTCGCCGTGGTCGACACCCCGATGGGTTCACAGGCCGGCGATGCGCTGGGTGCACTCGCCATCGGCGACACGATGGCCGTGGCCGCGTTGGTGATCGACGGTGTCGTGCGTTTCACCAAGAGCCGCAACACACCACCCCCAACCCGAACGATCACCTTCACCGGCTGATCCGAGCGCTCAACCCGACTGGAGAACGAATGTCTGAGGCCGAAACGTCAGGTACCGATCGCCCGGATCGAGTGCTACAGAATTACATCGCGGGGCACTGGACCGACATCGCCTCGACCGCCGAGGCGATCGTCACCAACCCCGCCACCGGTGCCGGCATCGCCGTGCACCCCGTGTCGTCGACAGCCACGATCGACTCTGCCGTGGAGGCCGCCGCCGGTGCCTTCGGGCAGTGGCGAAAGACACCGGTGCCCACCCGGGCCGCCATGATGTTTCGCTATCGCCACCTTCTCCACGAAGCACGCGACGAACTAGCGGCGATCATCGTCGAGGAAAACGGCAAGTCCGTGGCCGAAGCCCAGGGAGAATTGCTTCGGGCGATCCAATACGTCGAAAACGCGGCCACCGTTCCCGAGACCCAGAAGGGTGCCGTCACAGAAAACGTCGCCAACGCGGTCGACATCGAATACATCCGCGAGCCACTCGGCGTGTTCGCGGTCATCGCCCCGTTCAACTTCCCCGCCATGATCCCGCTCTACTTCAGCTGGGCCGTGGCCACAGGCAACACGGTGGTCCTCAAGCCGAGCGAGCTCTGCCCGCTCACCACGGTACGGATGGTCGAGTTGGCCGCCGAAGCCGGCTTCCCGCCGGGGGTGATCAACATGGTGCTCGGCGACAAGTCCACCGTCGAAGCGCTCAGCGACCACGAGCTGGTGCAGGGACTCACCTTCGTCGGATCGTCCGAGGTGGCCGAGATCGTCTATCGCCGGGTCACCGGCAACTCCAAACGCTGCCAGGCCCAGGGTGGAGCGAAGAACCATCTGGTCGTCACCGACACCGCGGTACTCGACCGCTGCATGCCCAACATCTCGTCGTCACTTTTCGGGTGTGCATCGCAGCGGTGTTTCGCGGGCTCGAATCTTCTTGTGTACCGCTCCATCTACGACCAGGTCGTCGAGCAACTGGTGGCCCAGGCGGGATCGATGAAGATGGGCCTCGGCACCGACCCCGACGTGGGCATGGGGCCGGTGATCAGCGCCGCCGCGTTGGAGAAGTACACCACGGCGATCGACGCCGCCGAGGCTGCGGGCGCCCGACTGATCCTCGATGGCCGCGGTGCCTCGGTTGATGGCTGCCCGGATGGTCACTGGCTGGGGCCCACGCTCATCGAGGCCGACCCCGGCAGCGAGGTGTGGACCACCGAACTGTTCGGCCCGGTCCGTTGCATCCATCCCGTCGACAGCATCGATGAGGCGATCGACATCATCAACGCCTCCACCTACGGCCATTCGGCGGTCATCTACACCGAGAGAGGTGGCCTTGCTCGGCGCTTTCGCCAGTCGGTCGAGACCGGGCAGGTCGGCATCAACGTCGGCACTCCCGCCCCGATTGCCTTCTATCCCGTCGGCGGGCGCAAGTCGTCGTTCTACGGGGCCTTGCGCGGCCGAGGGGTCGACGCGGTCGACTTCTACACCGACAAGAAGGTGGTGGTCACCACCTGGCACGACACCGATGGCGGCGATCAGGCCGGGGTCGATCCTGCGTTCGAGGGCACCGTCTGACGCGATGCGAGGCGGTTGGCCTCGCCTCGTCAGCCCACGGTGTCGGCTATGACCTGGCGCACGATGGGCGACCGAAATCGGAAGCTCTCCTCGACCTGTTCGAGGATCTCGAACTCGCAGAGCCGTCGGAGATCATCGAGGCTGGCCAGCTGGCCGGAACCGTTCAGGAGGGGGAGATCCGACAGGTCGAAGGGTGCTGACTGAACCGCCGCGGCCTGCAACAACTCGGGGTAAATGCCACCCAGTCCGCGGGCCATGCAGAGCACCGACTCACTCAGGCTGGGCGAGGGGCCGGAGTTGCCGGCCTGGTGCCACCGGTAGCAGTCGGCCATGAGCGACGGCGACCCACCGGCACACAGCAGCAGGGTTTTGTCGACAGCGTCGGACCCTTCCCAGTCCTCCACTCGAAGCCCCCACAACCGAATCGCGTCGGTTGGCGTGAGGAGTTCGAGCGGACTCGTATCGTCTGAACTGCCATCCCTGACCATCGCGACCACGGTGACCGGCAGACCGGGCAGTTCTCGCATAAGGCGATCGACCATCGCCACCGTGCCGGCATCGGCCCACTGAAAGTCGTCGAGAAGCAGCACGATCGGCGCATCGATGTGCAGCAGGTGAGAGAGCATCGAGAACGCACGTTCTGCCCCGTTGAGCATCGCGGTGGATGCGTAGCGCTCGGCGTCGATGAATTCGGGGAGCCCTCTCAATGCGTCGCATACGACGTCTGCCAGCGGCAGCTTGGGCGACTCCCGCTCGAGGGGCGAATACCGGTACCGGCCCACCGCACCATCGAGGCCGGCCTCCAGTTCATCGACGAACGAGGTGCGGCCCACCCCCGGCCTACCGTGCACGAGCACCAGGCTGAATTGGCGTTGTTGGGACCGCTCCATCACCTGGCGGACGCGGCCGAGCTCGGCCTGACGACCAACGAACGGGATCTTGCGCTCTGGATTTCGCCGCTCGGAAGACTGGGCGCTCGCCTGGGCCGAGGCGGCAGAGGAACAAGCGTGGGCCTGCAGAAGCTCGAGAATCGTCGCCCCCGCGCCGATGGCCCCAGCGAGATCGGCGGTCTCGGTGCTGCAATCGAGCCCGAGTTCATCACCCAGCTGGGCACAGCAGCGGTCGTAGACCTGACGGGCCAGTTCGGGCTGACCCAATCCGTGATTGGCGAGCATCAATACCCGCACGACCTCCTCGGAGTAAGGCCGGATCTCGAGCGCCTTCTCGGCGTGCCTGATCGCCCGAACATAGTCGCCGGTCAACAAATACTCGGTGGCCATGAGCAGGCAGACTCGCGTGACCCGATCGCGGTAGATCTCCCGATCCGAGTCGGCCCAGGCGGCTGAAGGCGAATCCTCCAAGATGTCGCCGGTAGCGAGTTCCGAGGCGCGGCGCAGCAAGTCGAGCCGGTCGGTGCCGAGCCGGTCGGCCCGGGCCAGGAACTGATCGAACTCGTCGAGATCCACCGACATCTGGGTCGAACAGAACTGGTACGAGCCGTTGCCGGTGACCAGGACTCGTCGAGCCATGGACCGGTCGCTGAAGAGTTTCGTGCGCAGTACCGAGACGTAGCTCTCCAGGGTTGCCGACACGTTCTTGGGCGCCTTCTCGGGCCAGAGACTGTCGGCGAGAACCTGCTTGGTGACCGGCCGCCCCCGGGCCAAAAGGAGAATCTCCAGAATCTCCTTCGGCTTGACGCCGCCGAGATCGGTCGGCCCGAAGGAACGCCCATCTATGGCCACAGTCAGTGGTCCAAACATTGATATCCGCACACTCACCCACCCTGTGCGGTATTCCGCACACCGAACGTCACCAAAAGCGAGGATACACGATCAAACGACTCACGCAAATCACAACGATTTAGCAACGGGTTAGCAAGAATTTTAAAAGGTTTTCAGAAGGTGTGGCTAGTAATCCTTCGTCTCATGACGAGCACAGAACCTGGTAACCGATCCAACCACCGTCGCCCGCTGGCTCAGCGCGGCGGTACGGAACGGATGAGAACACAGTCACATCCGGCCACCACGAGAACGGCACGCCTGGTCAAACGTGGACGCGCCGCGCTCATGGGTCTGATCGCAACAGCCGTCATCGCGGCCGGCCTTTCTGCCGCGCCGTCTCTCACCACGCCCGCCTCCGCGGCGCCGGTGGGAACGCAGTTCACCGTCACGCTCGCCGACCTGACCTTCATCCTCGACCAGATCAAGATCGCCGAACATCACGTGGGTCCGACCTTCGACCCCCTCGACCCTTGCAGCAACATCATCGGTCCCGGCCCCGACCAGATCCCCGAGGGGGGCAACGCCGAGCAGATCCCGTTCGGCCTGAGAACCCTGAGTGGCATCTGCAACAACCTGGTGCCCGGCCGCGAACTGTTCGGCGCGACCTACCAGCCCTTCGTCCGCCTCATGGAGCCCGAATTCCGGGCCGCCGAGCCGACCGGACCTCCCGGACCTCCCGGACCTCCCGTACTCCCCACCACCTACGACCCCACCGCACCGAACCCCTACGGGATCGTCGCCGACAGCCAGCCGCGGATCATCTCGAACCTGATCGCGGATCAGACTGCGGGCAACCCCGCAGCCAATGCCGCTGCCGGTGGACCCGGCCTCACCGGAGGTCCGGCCCTGCCCACCTGCCTCAGCCTCGCGACCGTGCCCGCCACTCCCCTTACCGACCTGCCTCCCTGTGAGCCGGAAGCCGGCGAGTCGTACTACATCGAGAACGTCGCGCCGGATCTCGGCATCGGCAGGCCGTTCAGCACCGCCTTCACCTTCTTCGGTCAGTTCTTCGATCACGGACTCGATCTCACCACCAAGGCCGGCGAGCCCGTGTTCATGCCGCTGGAGGCCGACGACCCCCTGATTCTGGAGGGCGCCGTCCCTCCCGGGTTGGAGTTCATGGTGATGTCGAGGGCGATCCAAGCCGGTCCGGGCGCAGAGGAGCCGATCAACGAGGCTTCTCCCTACGTCGACCAGAACCAGACATACACCTCGGATCCGTCCCAGCAACTCTTCCAGCGCGAATACGTCCTCAACGGTGACGGAGAACCGATCGACAATGGTCGCCTGCTTGGCGGCAGCCCGGCGGTGGGTGCTCCCGGATCAGGTCTGACGACCTGGGCCGACGTGAAGAACCAGGCCCGTGACCTTCTCGGGTTCCGGTTGCTCGACACCGACGTCCTCGACGTGCCGATGATGGCCGTCGACCTCTACGGCAACTTCATTCCCGGTTCCAACGGCTTCCCCCAGATGATCACCGCTGGCCCCGACGGCGATCCGGGAACCTTCGACGACGTCCTCGTCGAAGGCGACCTGGGTACCCCGATACCGACTCCCACCGACGTCGTCCGCAGCGGCCACGGATGGCTGGTCGACATCGCTCATCACGCAGCTCCCGGTGCCGGCAGGGTGCCCGACGCGGGTTCCACCGTTCCCGGCTCCGGCTCGATTGCCTGCACGCCCACCACGCCCGGATCCCAGATCGACGGCTTCTGCGACGATCTCGATCCCCTCACCTACGACGACGAGTTGCTCAACGCCCACTTCATCTGCGGTGACGGACGCTGCAACGAAAACATCGCCCTGAGCTCGGTGCATCACGTGTTCCACAGCGAACACAACCGCCTCGTCGCCCAGATCAAGGACACCCTCACCACTGAAGCCGAGGTCGACTTCCTCAACGAGTGGAAGCTCACACCTGGTGGCGATTGGAACGGCCAGCGCCTCTTCCAGGCCGCGAAGTTCGCAACCGAGATGCAGTACCAGCACCTCGCGTTCGAAGAATTCGCTCGCCGGGTGCAGCCGTCCGTCGACGAGTTCGCCGGCTACGACACCACGATCGACGCCGGGATCATGGCGGAGTTCGCCCATGCCGTCTACCGCTTCGGTCACACCATGCTCACCGAGGACATCATGCGCCGCGAGGCATCCACCTCGGCTGGCGCTCGCGATCCACTCGGACTCATCGAAGGCTTCCTGAACCCACCCGAGTTCTTCGAAGGGGCAGGCGGAGTCGACTTCGCCTTGTCGCCCGACGACGCCGCAGGCGGCATCCTCCGCGGGGCAGCATCCGAGAACGGCCAGGAGATCGACGAGTTCGTCGTCGAGGCACTACGCAACAACCTTCTCGGCCTGCCCCTCGATCTGGTGGCCATCAACATCGCTCGAGGCCGTGACACGGGTATCCCGCGCCTCAACTCGTTCCGCCAGAACATCTTCGACATGACCGGCGATGTGCTGTACAAGCCGTACACCAGCTGGGCCGACTATGGGTTCTCAATTTCTCATCCCGAGTCGTTGGTGAACTTCATCGCCGCCTATGGCACCGATCCATCGGTCACGTCGGCCGCAACTCTCGCTGCTCGACGCGCCGCGGCAACGGTCCTGATGACCGACCCCGACTTCATGAACGGAACCGGTGCCTGGACAGGCGTGAACACCGGCATCGACGACATCGACATGTGGATCGGCTCCATCGCCGAGAGGGAGGAATTCTTCGGTGGCCTGCTCGGCCCGACCGCGAACTTCGTCTTCGAGCTCCAGATGGAGAACCTGCAGAACGGCGACCGGTTCTACTATCTCCACCGCCTCGCCGGCATCCCGATGCTGAACGCGCTCGAGGGCAACTCCCTATCGGAGATGATCGAACGCAACACCACTGCCATCCAGCTTGCGGCAGACGTCTTCGCGACACCTACGTTCACCTTCGATCTCGACATCGTGCATCCGGACTGCGTCGCCATAGTCGACGACCCGGCTACTTCATATGACGAGACAACCCTGCTGGTCCTGATGCCGGACTGCACCGTCCGCTTCCCTGTCCTTGAACCGGGTGCATTCAGCGGCCGCACCGGCACGGTCGGCGTAGTCCCGGCGGACGACATGATTCTCGCCGGCCTCGACGACGACTCGATCCGCGGCCTCCAGGGCAACGACTTCATCGACGCCGGCGAAGGCAACGATGTTGTGCTCGGCGGTCTCGGCGACGACATCATCTTCGGCAACCAGGGCATCGACAATCTCAAGGGTGGCCCTGGCAACGACGCCATTTCGGGCGGAACCGGAGAAGACCTGATCCAGGGCGGCTCTGGCGACGACTTCATGATGCTCAACGGTGACCTGGGAGAGGTCTTCGGCGGCACCGGCGATGACATCATCATGGGCGGCACGTCCTTCGACACCCTCTTCGGTAGCGGAGGCGACGACTGGATCGTGGGCGGCGGTCAAGCCGACCTCGTCCAAGGCGACGATGGCGCACCGTTCCAGGACAACCCTGCCGGCAGCGACGGACACGACGTGCTCGACGGTGGTCCCGGCAACGACGACCACGACTCCGAAGGTGGCGACGACATCATGCTCGCCGGCGAAGGAACCGAACGCTTCGAAGGTATGGGCGGTTTCGACTGGGTGACCCACAAGAACGACCCCCAGCCGGCCGACTCGGACCTTCTCAGGCGCGGCCTGCTCCCGCCCGCGGTCGACACCCTCAGGGACCGCTTCGACTTCGTCGAAGGGCTCTCCGGTTGGGACCACGATGACGTCATCCGTGGGGACGACCTGGGCCTCCTACCTGTCGGGTTCCCGTTCCGGGCCGAAGACACCGACGCCCTCAACCAGGCTGGAATCGACCGCATCGCCGGGCTCGCCGCCCTGCTTCCCGCAGGAGCGACCTCGTTCGATGCCGGCAACATCCTGCTCGGCGGTGGCGGCAGCGACGTGCTCGAAGGCCGCGGCCAGGACGACATCATCGATGGTGATGCCTGGCTCAACGTGCAACTCTCGGCCCCGAATCCGGCCGGAGGAACATTGCTCGTCGACGGCCCGAGCGAGCTGGTCGCGATGGTGTTCTCCGGCGACATCAACCCCGGCGACATCAACATCGTCCGCACGATCGAGCCCGGCACGCCAGGCACCGACATCGACATCGCGGAGTACGACGGCCCGATTGCCGACTACGACATCACCGACTTCGGCACCCACTTCGAGGTCCGCCATGCTCGCGGTCTCGGCAGCAACTGCTCCGACGTCACCTCACTGTGCGACGACGGCACCGACACCTTGTTCAACATCGAGTTCCTGCGGTTCTCCGATGACGACCTGAACATCTCCGGAGACCCGGGCCTCATTCCGCCCGATAGGCCGCCGGCGGTAGCCCCCAGCGAACCGCTCGCAGTCGAGGCGACTGTTGCCGACTCGGCGTCGATCGTTTCGTGGGTCGAGCCCGGCAGCGACGGAGGCGATCCGAACATCACCTTCGACATCCTCGGGTCGGACGGATCGACGTGCACCATCGATGCTCCCGAGCACGAGTGCGAGGTCACCGGCCTCACCAACGGTGTAGCGGTTACCTTCACGGTCACGGCAACCAATAGCGCCGGTACCAGCCCCGCCTCCGATCCTTCGGCACCTGTGGTGCCGGCGGCGCCTCCGGGCCCGCCCACTTCGGTGGTGGCGGTAGCCAGCGACACCTTGGCGACGGTGAGCTGGGCGGCGCCGGCCGACGACGGTTCGACACCGATCCTCACCTACACCGTCACGGGTTCGCCGGCAGGGTCATGCACGGTTACCGCAGCCTCGTTGGGATGTGTCGTCACCGGCCTGACCAACGGGATCCTGCACAGCTTCACCGTCGCGGCCACCAACAGCGCCGGCACCGGACCAGCATCAGCGCCGTCGAACACGGTTACGCCGATGGCTCCGCCGCCGCCACCCCCACCGCCGCCACCGCCCCCACCGGGACCCACGGTGCAGGAGCTGGTCGATTGCAACTCACCGCTGACCCACCCGTTCGAAGATGTGCCGACCGACTCGTTCGCCAACGACGACATCGCCTGCATCTTCAACCTGGGGATAACCACCGGCACCTCGACCACCACGTTCGAGCCCAGGCGAGACCTGACCCGTGAGCAGATGGCGTCGTTCCTCGCCCGCTTCTACCGGGTCGTCACCGGCCTGCCGTGTGACAGCACTCCGAGTCCGTTCACCGATGTGGCCGCCAGCTCGTTTGCCCTCGACGACATCTCCTGCATCTTCAACCTCGGGGTCACGACGGGTACCTCACCCACCACGTTCGACCCTGATCGAGACGTGCCTCGAGAAGAGATGGCCGCCTTCTTGGCCCGGCTCTACGAGGTGATCGGCGTCGGCACCTGTGACGCCTCGGCGACCCCGTTCACCGACGTGGCCGCGTCGCCGTTCGCCGATGAGATCGCCTGTGTCTTCAACCTCGGGATCGCCACCGGGACCTCACCCACCACGTTCGATCCTGATCGAGACGTGGACCGAGAGCAGACGGCATCGTTCCTCGCCAGGCTTTACCGGCATCTCACGGCATGACGGTCCAACTCCGCCCCCGGGCGGTTGAATCCGAACCAACCCGGTCTCCAGCACGGCTAATCGCCTCTGTCGGGGTGGTGACCGCGTTGGTCGGATTCTTCTTCACGGGCCAGATCGTGGCCGGATACACGCCACTGGTGGGGCTCGACACCGAGGCCCGATCCGGCTCCTTGTCAATGTGGGTGACCGAGACCGAGATGCTCAGCCACGAGCACTCCAATCACTCTCACGATGATGAGGAGGGTGAGGGTGAGCGTGCTGCCACAGGCAACGAGGTGGCGGAGGATCCCACATTCGCGATGTCGGCGAGCATGATGCCGGGAACGCCCGAAGAGGGCTTCCGGCGTCTACAGATAGAGCTCGACCTCATGAATCGCGAAGCCGGCGAGGTCACCGTGGGCCCGCCGGACTTCTACCTTCTCGCCGGTGACGGCACGACTTGGGCCCCGCTCCGGGGCGGAACGTTCGGCATGACCATCATCGGGCCGCTTCAGGTGCTGAGCACCGTGGTCGCGTTCGACATCTCCGAAGAGGTGAGTGCGTCCGACGTGGAGCTCGTCTGGACCGTCGATGGCGAGGACACTCACTTCGCGATTGGTGACGACGAGGGGCACGATCATGGATAGGAGCACCTCCAAAGAGTTGGGCGGGCGCGACAAGCTCGCGCTCGCCGCCTTGCTCGCCTTCGTGGTCGTGAGCTGGCAGCACTATGTCCACGAGACGCTGCTCTCGCGAAGCAGCGAGGGGCTGGCGGAGTTCCTGCCCCACATGCTGCGCGATGGACTCCTCGCCTTCCCGGTCGCTTATGTAGCGGTCGATGTCGGCCTCACCCTCGCCGCGGGATTCAGATCCGCTAGACGATCGTCGCCCCTGCTCCGGGCGGCCATCATCACCCAGATCTTCATGGTCGGGATGCTCGTCGCCGTGCCGGTCCACGGAATGATCGACCAGGCCTTCGGCGGACACGGACTCGAGGAAGGCCCGTGGCTGATCCACGCGGTCCACGATTCACTCATCGGGCAAGCCATGGCATTCCCGCTGTTGCTGTTCGGAATCCACTTCCTGACCCAACCGATTTCGGTATCGCTGGTTTCTCGTCCCAGGATGCTTCGCGTCGCTGTCGCCTTCGCGGTGATGGCCGCTGTAGTCGTGCAGCCGAACCCGCTGGGCAACATCGACCCCGCCGCGGCAACAGGAGCTGTCACCGCCGACGGTTGCGAGGTGGGAGCGCCCGAGCGCTCCTACGACGTGGCCGCGATCAACGTCGACATGGTCCTCAACCGCTTCGGCGACCACGACCCCACCGCCTCGATGTACGTACTCGAGAGCCAGATCCCCGCGGTGCGAACCCAGGAACGGACGGGTGAGGTGTCCCCCGGGTTGCGCAACGACGCCATCCAGGCCTTGGTGATCCGCGCCAACGTGGGTGAATGCCTCATCGTCAACTTCACGAATCGGATGACGAATCGTGATGCCACGTTCAACGTGCACGGCCTGGCTCACACCGCCGCGAACTCCCCGGGCAATGTCGGTAACAACCGCGCCGGTGCCACCGAGTTCGGCCAGACCACCACCTACACCTTTGCCATCCCCAGCGACCCTCTCGCCGAGGGGAGCTACCAGTTCCACAGCCACGTCGAGATGCGTCAAACCCTGGCTCACGGCCTGTTCGGCCAGCTGGTCATCGAGCCTGCCGGCTCGGAGTACTTCCATCCGGAGATCCCCGGTC
Organism: Acidimicrobiales bacterium; assembly: GCA_029263215.1. Lineage (GTDB taxonomy): Bacteria > Actinomycetota > Acidimicrobiia > Acidimicrobiales > Aldehydirespiratoraceae > OFTM10. The sequence goes on along the minus strand of JAJCXY010000033.1, from coordinate 24,407 downwards.
AGCCCCTGCTGAGTGGCTGGGAAGCCATCATCGTCGACCCGTTCGGCGTGGACTTCCGCGAGTTCGTGATCATGATGCACGAAGTTGGCGACGAGGACTTCGAGGTCCTCGACATCAACGACGACAAGCTGCCCGTCATCGACGACGAGGTGTCGGGGGCCTACCGCCCTGGCTCTCGAGCTCTCAACTATCGCAGCGAGCCGTTCCGAAACCGCCTCTTGCTCGCGCCCGAACAGAAGTCGCTCGCCTACAGCTCCTACACGTTCGGCGATCCGGCTACGCCGATTCCGAGGTCGTACCTCGGTGAACCCACCAAGACCCGTCTTTCCCACCCCGGCAGTGAGATGTTCCACGTCTACCACCTCCACGGGGGAGGAGACCGTTGGCGGCGCCAGCCCGAGGTCGAGTCCGGCGAGTTCACCGGTGGACTGAACAAGGTCCCCACACCGAGCGCGACTTCGACGAGGACAGACTCCCAGGCCGTCGGCCCCGGCGAAAACTACAACCTCGAACACGAGTGCGGCGCAGGTGGCTGTCAGCAAGCCGCCGGCGACTTCTTGTTCCATTGCCACATCGGCCAGCACTACGTCGCCGGAATGTGGTCGTTCTGGCGGGTGTTCGACACCCGACAAGCCGACCTGGCACTGATGCCGGCCGACGCGGGCTATGTCGCTCCACCCGTCGCCGAGCCCGGCAACTCGCTCAGCCTCATGGGCACCGTCGTAGAGGGCAAGACCATCGTCGCCGCTATCGATGTCGACCAGCCCGACGAGATCGCGATCGAGGAGTACGTCGCCGATCTTCTTCCGCCCCAGGGTGTGAGGATCGACGGCGAGGACGCCACTGTTTGGGACTGGGTGATCGACTATGTGGGTGGCGACCTGAGCCAGCCGCTGTTCATGTCTGAGCCCGAAGAAGTCCGATCATGGCCGAATTACTCATCCCCGACGCCGGGTTCGCGGCGCGCGATCCTGTTCAACCTCGACAACGGACGCCTCGCCTGGCCCCAGTTCAGTCCTCATCTGGGTAAGAGACCGCCCTTTGCCGGAAACGGCCACTCTGGAGCCCCCTGGCTCGGGGTGGACGGTAGCGCGACGCGCCCCGACGGCATCTGTCCCTCGAACGAGGTCGTACCGAATACACGAAGACTCCAGTATCCCATCACCGCCATCGATCTGCCGATCGAAGTAGCGCCCGGCGCCGTGATTTCCGACGGAATGCTCTATGCCCTCAACGAGAATGTCGAGGCCATCCGGGCCGGCGTCCAGAAAGCCGAGCCGCTGGTGCTTCGATCCAGTGTGGGCGACTGCCTGTCGTTGATCTTCACCAGCGAGCAACTCGATGCCAATCACGGTGGCCATGCCAAGGCGAACATACACACCCACTTCGTGCAGTTCGATCCCCAAGCTTCCGACGGCGTCATCACTGGGTACGCGTATGAGCAGTCGGTCCGGCCGATCGCCAGCGAGAACCGCACCCTGGTCAGCGCGGCCACCCCGGGAACGACGACGATCGATGTCACCAACGTCGACCGGCTGAGGGTGGGTATCTCGATCGGCGTGGGCCTGGGTGAGGGGATGTGTGACCCGACGTCCGGGGCGCCCGTCGCGGTGCCCGACAATTCCGACCGACGCTGCACCGAGATCCGGACGATCACGGCAATCAGTGGCACCACTATTTCTCTCGACGCGCCCCTGATCAACATCCACGGTGTCGGCGAAGCGGCCGGCGTCGAGTTCGCCCAGTACATCTGGTACTCCGATGTCGACGACGGCACGGTGTTCTTCCACGACCACGTCGATTTCAACAACTGGGGGCACGGCCTCTTCGGTGCTCACATCGTCGAACCCGAGGGATCCACCTACCACGACCCGGTCACCGGGGCCGAGATCCGCTCCGGCACTGTGGCCGACATCCACACGCCTGAGACGTCGAGTGTCGGGGCCGGACAGAGCGGCAGCTTCCGCGAACTGGTGGTCATGGTGACCGACCAGTTGCCGCTTCCGTTCCCCGAGAATCGAACCATCTCATCACTGAATCTCAGGTCCGAGCCGCTGAAGGATCGCGACAGCGAGTTCCCGTTCTCATCGGTGACCAACGGCGACCCGATGACACCTCTCTTGCGCACCTATCTCCACGACGACGTGGTTCTGCGCAGCCTGGGCGTGATGGAGCGCATGGGCACGATCAGTGTCACCGGGCACCGGTTCCAGGAGGAACGATTCGCTACCGAGGCCCGGCTGCACGACACGATAAGCATCGGTATCTCCGAGCGTGAGGACCTGGTGCTCGAGAGTGGTGCTGGCGGGGAATCAGGTCAACCGGGCGACTATCTCATCTACAACACGATCGCCGCCGACCTCGAAGACGGGGCCTGGGGCCTGATGCGGGTGCACGACACGCTCCAGTCCGATCTACGACCCCTCCCCGGCCATGCCGCGCCACCGGATCGTGCCGGTGGATTCCCTCAACAGACCTTCACCGGCGGCGCGCCTGCGGTGGCCACCGACCCCGGAAACCCGTGTCCGGCCGGAGCCCCCGTCAGACGTCACGACGTCGCGATCTTCGACACCCTGCTTCCCTTTGGTGGAATCATGTATGCGCTGGAGACCGACCAGCAGGACATCATCGACGGAATCCTGTCGCCCGAGCCTCTCGTGTTGAGGGTCAACGAGGGCGACTGCCTGGAGATCCGGCTCCGCAACGACCTTCTCAGACGAGCCGGCCTGAGCCTGAGCAAACTCCTGTCCGATCCCCAGGGTTCGCAGGGCGCGAGCATTGGGTTCAACCAGGACTCGAGTGTCGCTCCCGGCGAGCGCCGAACATACCGTTTCTACGCCGACAAGGAACTGGGCACAGCCCTGTTCACCGATCTCGCGGCCGTAGAAGACATCGCCTTGGGAGCGTTCGGCGCGGTGGTCGTGGAACCGGCCGGCGCCACCTGGCGAGACCCCACCGACGGATCGCCGATCGAGTCCGGGGTGTCCGCCGACATCATCGGGCCAACCGGCAACTTCCGCGAGCACGTGCTGCTGATGCAGGAGTCCGACGACCGCATCGGCCAATCGACGATGCCCTACCCCACCGCTGTCGAAGGTTTCGCCGGCATCAACTACGGCGCCGACCCGACCGACCCATCGATTCTGGGCAGCCGGATCAACGTCAATCCGGATCCAGCCCTGGTGTACGACAGCGATACCCACGGCGACCCCAACACGCTCATCCGGGCCTATGTGGGTGATCCCGTGCGGCTCAGAGTGGGGGTCGGTGCCGGCGAAGGGGCCCATGTCTTCGGCCTCGATGGGCACCGCTTCGCGTGGGAACCCGACATGGCTGGTTCCCAACAGCTCTCATCCAAGGCTGTGCTACCGGGCGAGTCGTTCGATGTCCATTTGATCGATGGCGCCGGCGGCGGCGCTCCGTCGGCGGCCGACTATCTGGTGTCGGATCATCGCATGCCGTTCATGGACGCCGGCATGTGGGGCATCTTCCGCACGTTCGACGACGCCCAACCAGATCTGTTGACGCTGCCTCCGCAGCCTCCGGGTGAAACCCCCGGCTCGACATCACCTCCAGCACCGGCGCCGGGCCCACCAGCGCCAGTGCTGGGGGTGGCGTTGGTGGACTGCCTGTCGATGCTCACCCACCCCTTCACCGACGTGGCAGCCACATCGTTCGCCGATGACGACATCGCATGCATCTACAACCTGGGTGTCACAACCGGCACCTCGGCCACGACCTACTCGCCTGACCGCGACGTGACCCGAGAAGAAATGGCAGCCTTCCTCGCCCGCCTCTACCGAGTCGTCACCGGCAAGTCCTGCGACACCACGCCCACCCCATTCACCGATGTGCCGGCATCGCCTTTCGCCAGCGACATCGTGTGCATCTACAACCTTCGGCTCACGACCGGCACGTCGGACGACACCTATTCGCCTGACCGCGACGTGACCCGAGAAGAAATGGCAGCCTTCCTCGCCCGCCTCTACCGCAATCTCACGGTGTAGTAGGTCGCCCCGGCACCGGGGCCGACGCCTTCCGGTGGTCACCGCTACGATCCTTCCGCGTGCGCCACTTCACCGCCGGACTGCAAAGCGTCGACCCCGAGATCTTCGCCGCCCTCGAGGCCGAGACGTCTCGTCAGCGCGACGGAATCGAACTGATCGCTTCTGAAAACCTGGTGAGCCGGGCCACCCTGGAGGCGATCGGCTCACCGATGGTGAACAAGACCGTCGAGGGATATCCGGGGGGCCGCTATTACGGCGGCGCCGAGCATGCCGACCGGATCGAATCCCTCGCCATCGAACGGGCGATGCAGCTGTTCGGAGCCCGCTACGCCAACGTGCAACCCCATTCCGGCTCCCAGGCGAACCTCGCGGTGTTTCTCGCCTTCCTCACCCCTGGCGACAGCGTTCTCTCCATGGACCTTTCCGCGGGGGGCCATCTCAGCCACGGCGCGGGACCCAACATCTCGGGCCGCTGGTTCGATGTCGTGAGCTACGGGGTCGACGGTGATGGCTTCCTCGACTACGACGCCATGGCTGCCACCGCCCGCGCCACCTCCCCCAAGCTCATCATCGCTGGCGGCTCGGCCTACCCGCGCGCCATCGATTTCGAGCGCTTTCGTTCGGTGGCCGACGCGGTCGGAGCGACCCTGTTGGTCGACATGGCCCATTGGGCCGGTCTCGTAGCGGTCGGGCTCCATCCCGACCCGGTGCCCGTGGCGGATGTCGTTACCGCCACCACCTACAAGAACCTCCGCGGCGTGCGGGGCGGGTTCATCTTGTCTCATCGAGACGACCTCGCTCGCAAGCTGAACTCCGCTGTGTTCCCCGGAGTGCAGGGATCGGTAATCCTCAACTCAGTCGCGGCTAAGGCGGTGGCCTTCAAGGAGGCGATGTCGCCGGAGTTCGAGCACTACGCCAACGGCGTGCTCGACAATGCCCGAGCCCTCGCGGCCACCCTGGTGGAGCGGGGCACCACAGTGCTCACTGGCGGAACCGATACTCCCTTGCTGGTGATCGACCTCCGCCCCCTGGCCCTCACCGGCGCAGCCGCCTCCGATGCCCTGGAGAGCGCCGGTCTGACGGCCAACAAGAACGGTGTGCCCGACGATCCTCAACCGCCCAAAATCACGTCGGGCCTGCGGCTCGGCTCGTCGGCCGGCACTGCCCGCGGCTTGGGCGTCGCCGAGTTCACCCAGATCGGGCATTGGATCGCCGATGTGGTGGAGTCGATGAAGTCGGGCTCCATCGAATCGGTTGCGGCACGTGTTCGCGGCGAGGTCGACGGACTCGTCTCCCGATTCCCGATCTATTCGGTGTGAGTGCACGCGATCCGCTAGAAACACCGCCATGAGCAACATCACCGGGTCGGCCAGCACCGTCGTCGAACGCGATCGAGCTGATGTGTTCGATGCCGTCGCCGACGTCACGAAGATGGGCGACTGGAGCCCCGAATGCATTTCGGGCCGCTGGGTTTCCCCAGCCACCGGACCGGTGGTCGGGGCCGAGTTCCAGGGCGACAACATCGCCAAGCTCGGACCGATCACCTTGAAGGAATGGACCACCACCTCCGAAATCACCGAGTGCGTACCCGGAGAGGTCTTCGAGTTCGTCACCGAGGGCTACACGACATGGCGCTACGAGTTCGCCGGCCACGACGGCGCCACGGTGCTCACGGAGTCGTACAGCCATCCGCCGTACACCGGCTGGCAGAAGTTTCTCTACTCCACCGTGGCTCGCCGTTCCGCGGCAATGGTGAAGGGACTCGAACGCACGCTCGCCCGGATCAAGGACACCCTCGAGGTCTGACCGCGGTCGGCACTGTCACCCCAGTGTGCGGCAATCCATGCACTTGCGGCTCAGGTAGGCCATGGTGTCGTCGAACTCGTCGCCGAGCAGTTCACCGATCCGGTCCATCAACGACGAGGGCGCAATCGGTTTCCCACACGACTCGCACACGAGAACCGTCCCCTGGTTGATGGTTCGCCGACCCGCCCTCAACAACTCGACGTCGACCTTCGCTGACAGCGCTATGGCCCCGCGCGTGATCTCGGGGCACGCAATCGTGCACTGTCCACAGTTGGTACAGGCCGCCGCATCAAACGAGAGAACGATCGTGACGCCCTCCGAACCGGCTTGGATCGCTGAAGTGGGACAAGCCTGGGCGCACTGGGCACACAGGGTGCATGAAGCCGGGTCGATGGTGACAACCCCAATGTTGGTGGCATTGTGGACCTCGTCGATGTCCACTCCGGTCAGCGCTGCGAGGGTGAGCATCACGTCGACATCGCCAGCGTGGGTGAACGGGGCCGAGAAGTTCTCGTGGGCGACCGGTGCCCCGATCTCGATTTCAGACCCTGAGCACACCGAAACGAGATCAAGACCGCAGGCGGTGAGAGCGGCTCGAGCGAAGTCGATCGCGGCTCGGCTGTGCCCGTCGAGTCCGCGAGAGCACCCTCCATCCGCGCATCCCAGCGCCGTGACCGAGCCTGCCCCCATCAACAGAGCCGTCAGCAGCCAGCTACCGGGAACCATGCCGGTGCACGGCACCACTATGTCGTGCCAACCCGATGACGGAGCCGGAGCAAGGGTGCCGCTACAGACGAAGCGAAGTCCCACTGGGGCATCAGCGTGGTCGACCACCGCTCTGATCTGGGCAGCCAGCATGGCCGGTGTGGCCGATGGGTTCGATATTGCCTCGGTGGGACACCCCGACACGCATCGCCCGCACGGCTCACAGAGGTCCTTGTTGAAATGAATTCGACCTCTCTGTGATCGATATGCGTCTTGGGGACAGATCTGGACGCACACCTGGCATCCGTCGGCTGCCGCGCAGGTCTGGTGATCCACCATGGGGGCAGCGATGTAAACCGGGCGGGGAGGTCTGAGCACACTTCGACGACTCATCTCCTTCGGCATCGTAGGCTTGTGCTGCTCAGGCCGACTTCCCTCGAACCCGGCAGCTCGCCGTCGAAGTCCCGCCACCGTGACCTCGAGATCCGCTTCCGAAATTTCGGCCGGGACGTCGAAGATCTGGGTTCCCAGCGGGTCGATTTCCACCGCCCTGAGAGCCCTTTGAACGTCGGCGAGCTCATATCGATGTCGGTGAAGCAGGAGCACGACCTGCTCCGCCTCACCGATCCGCTCTGAGATCTGCGAAGGAGACTCGCACAATCCGGGGATCAGCTCCGCCTCAGCGCCTCGGTAGGCGACGTTGGGTGAATCGGCGCAGGCGAACACCTTGGTGGTCACTCGCTCATCTCCCTGCTGACCAGATGCACATAGTCGCGCTCATGGATAACAAACGCATGAACCATCTCGATCAGATCAAGATAGAACGGCGTCGGATCGGCGGCCCGCACAAGATCGCGGAACTGGGGAATCCACGCGGTCAGGTGGCGGCGCAGAAACTGGCTCTCCAAGTCGAGAACCTCCTTGAGGGCCGAGGTCTGATCCTCGGCCCAGGCTATGGCCTCGCGGTCGCAGAGAAGTGCCATCACGCCGAGTTCGGTGGAGGCGTGGTCGGGAGCTTCCTCCCCGCCGATCGATCCGATACCCATCGAGCGATACTCGCCCTGTAGGGCAGCCACGAACTCGGCGACATCGCCCCCGCGCGTCTCGACTCTGTAGTGCGACTCACTCGGCGGACTCACCTTGCGGGACATCCCCGATGCAAAGAGCCGCACATAGTCGACGTCGAGTCCATCCGCCACTACGTCGAGTGGGAAGTGGCGGCCGAATCTGTGCCAATAGGGACTGAAGGCGAAGCGGTCTAGATCACGATCAGCCAACACACCCGCGGCCTCGGCGAACAGGTCGAACTGCTCCTGGACCGGTGGCGTCAGGGCCGCACCGAGAATCCGGTAGAGGCCCTGACGAGTTCGAGCAATATCGGTTGGCTCTGTCGTCATCGATTCCTGTCGGGAAGTACCTCATAGAGCACAGCGGCGGCTATCACCGAAACAATGCCCAGCAGGAACAACATAGGCGCACCGGTGAACGCCGGATTGCTGTCGCCAACCGAATCGGTTCCCCACGGTGCCGCGGTGAAGAAGCCGATCAGCATCAAAGCCAATCCACTTAGCACCAGGCCGATTGTGATGGTCCTACGCATTGGTCGCCTCCACTCCATCGTCTTGCGTCGGGATGAGATGGTCTCGCATCGGAATGATCGGGAACACCTTCATGAATAGGCCGATCAGCAGGGCGCCGAAAGCGAACAGGCCGGCGACCACTGAGAATTCGACCCAGTTGGGGAAATACGACCCTGTGTCGTACGGAAGCAGGGTCGCATGGGTCTGGGAAGGTATGACGGTGAGGTAGCGCTCGGCCAGCGCGGCGGTCGATATGGCGACGCTGGCCACCACCAGGGTGCCGATCCGCCAGTTGGAGGAGGCGGCCTGAGCGATCAGCAGACCAAGGCCGAGGGTCATCAGTCCGATCGACAGCCAGAAGATCCACGCATAGGTGCCCGTCAGCAGAGCATCAGCGAGTTGCCGCTCATCGCTCGGGGTGGCGTACAGCAGGGTGAACAACTCGACGACCATGAAGTAAAGGGCTGCTGAGGCTGCCACCAACAGGAAGCGACCGAGCCACTTGAACACCGCCGCGTCGATCCGATTCCAATCGCCCAGAGCCCGACGCACGATGGCGCTCAGCACCACCAGATTGGCAAGACCCGACGCCGCGGCCAGGACCAGGAAGTCGGGACCTTGCAGCGACCCGAACCAGCCGGGCCGGCCCACCTGCACACCGAATACCAGTCCCTCTGTGGACAGGGCGATCACGATGAGGGGCACGATCCCGACCGACAGCCAGAACATCACTCGCCGGTGCCGATCGCGCTCATCGACCGAATCGGTGTAGCCCGACGCCCAGAGGCGATGGAACCATTGCAGTCGAGATGGGATCTCGGCCAGTTCTGCCGCGTCTCGGCGACCTCCCAGGAAGAGATAGGCCAACGCCGAGAGGAAGACCCCCCCGGCGACGAGGGTGAACGTGCCGAAGAACGCCGACTGGGGTCGAGCGTAGAGCAGCATGTTCTTGATTCCCCGAAGCGGCTGCCCGAGATCGATGATCACCGCGAGCAGGCCCACCATGAGCGAGGCGACGGTCAACAGTTCGGCGATTCGGGCAATGGGTCGAAGTTCGACGATACGAAACACCCGACTGACCGCGGCTATCACGATCCCGGCGAGGCTCACACCGATGAAGTACTCCACCATCACCACGTAGAGGCCCCAGGTGGCACCTCCCATCGTTCCGGTGCTGCGCAAGCTGGTGACCGACATGCCGTTGGCTTGCTCGTACCCGTAGGCGAACAGGCCGAAGCCGAGGACGGCGAGCGCCACCAGCAGGAACGCCTTCCATTTGAGGGTCAGACGGCCAACGCCTTGGGGTAGGCCGACATCTGGTCTGGTTTCAACAGCCATGTCACACCGTCGCTTTCGGCCGTTCGATTTCCTTCAGTTCCTTGTTGGGTGGCTTGCCACCGATGTAGTAGACGTTCGGTTTCGTTCCGGCCTCCTCGAGCAGCTGCCAGGGACTCTGGTCCTTCAGGTAGAGGCTGATCGGCGACTCGGGATCCTCGATGTCGCCGAAGATCAGAGCATCGGTGGGGCAGGTGTCGGCGCAAGCCGGATCCAGGCCCTTCTCCACCCGATGCACACAGAAGGTGCATTTCTCGATGACGCCCTTGGCATGACCACCGCCGGCGGTGCGGCGCTGCTCTTCGCCGTAGAGCTCGTCGAGGTCGGGGTTGCGGTAGGGCGGGATCGCGCCACCGGTTGCCGACTGGATGTCGTCGTCGTGCCAGTCGACGATGTCGTACTGGCCCTTCTCGGGTTTCTGCCAGTTGTAGTAGTTGACGCCGTAGGGGCAGGCCAGCTCGCAGTATCGGCAACCGATGCAACGATCCGAGTCGGTGAGAACGATCCCGTCCTCGCGCTTGAACCTCGCTCCGACCGGGCAGACCTTGGCACATGGCGCGTTGTCGCAGTGCTGGCACTGGCGAGGCAGGAAGCTCATCTCCGTCTCGGGATATGAGCCCTCTTCGAAGCGGAAGACGTACATCCAGTTGTTGCTCACCACCGTGTTGTTCTCCACCTTGCAGGCTGTCATGCAGGCACGGCATCCCTGGCAACGTTCGAGATCGACGGCCATCGAGTACTTGGGCATCAGGCCTCACTCCCCTTGGTGACTTTCACCTTCACATGGAAGGTTTGATCAGCGGTGTTGGTCATGTAGCCCTCTCCCATGAAGTAGATCTCGTTGGCTGATGCGCCCTGTCCCTCGTTCTGGGGGTGGGTCCACATGCCGAAGTGGTGGGGCATCGCCACGCTGTCGGGCCGGATCGCTTCGCAGTAGGTGGCTTCGGTCACCAGGCTTCTGGTCTCGCCGGTGACCGCGTTTTGTGACTCGACCGTGACGGTGTCGCCGTCGCCGATGCCGAGCCGCCGGGCGGACTCGGGGTTGATGTCGAGTCGGGCGCCTGGTGCGAGCTCGGCCAGCATGGGCACGAAGCTCGTTCGCGCTTGTTTGTGTTCGATCTGGTGATAACTGATCAGGTAGAACTCGTACTCCGAAGGCGAGGAGTCCATGATCATGTCCCGCCAGGCCGGCAAAGCGACGTAGTCCTGCCAGTAGATCTCCTCTGCGCCCTTCTCCTTCATCTGGTTCTGAGCGTCGAGCAGGCTCTCGCCGTAGAACCGGTGCAGAGCCCCGCCGAATGGTGGATCGGCCACATAGCCGTAGATTTTGTCGGGACTGACCGGCCCCTTGACCCATGTTCCGTTGTCGGGATCTTCGAAGAACTCGATCCCCTCCTCGATGCCCTGTGCTCGAGACCACCGGTCGAAAATGTCACGCACCACCGGCTTCTCATCCAAGGGAAGGGCGAACTCGGTGTCGACGAGCTTGAGTTCCTTGTTGACAACCGAGATGTAGCCCTCGTCGCCGAATAGGACACCGATCTTCTCGCATAGGTCCATGTAGATGTCGATCTCCCCCTTCGACTCGAACAGGGGTTCCATCGGTGGGATACGGAGGGTCTTGGCGTCGACGTATTGGTCGGTGGCCGAGATGGGACCCTCGTACTTCTCGATCGTCGCCGCGGGTAGTACGACGTCGGCGAAGTAGTCGGCGGTCTCGGAGAGCCACGGACTCACCACGGCGACGAACTTGAACTTGTGGTACGACTCCAGGTACTCCTTTTGTGACGGGAAGGAGTTGAGCGGGTTCACCATGTGGAGAATTGCCACTTCAGGCAGTTCCTCGACGCCGTATCGCTCGGGGTCGTTCATCACCTTGGCGACCATCCCCGGGTGGCCGGTGTTGATCGGGAAGTACTTGCTGTTGTTGAGGACGAAGTCGTAGGGCGGGTCCTCCACCGTGAATTTCTCGAACTTGGCGTAGTTCTTGTGGATCTTCCACGTGAAGTCCGAGAGTTGGCCGCCGGCCGCGCCGATCGCGCCCACCAGCATCGAAACCATGGTCATGGCCCGGAGGGTCTGGAACCCCAGTTCCTGCTGGGCCATGTGATAGGCCATGATGCCGACCGGCCGATAAGGAACCTCGACGCCGTCGACCACAATGGTTGAGCCGATCTGGGCGTTCTCACCGAACTCCCTCGCCACCTTGGCGATCTCAGCCGCGTCTAGCCCGGTGACCCCAGCGGCCCACTCCGGAGTGTTCTGCTCGACCTGCTCCTTGAAGAGCTGGAACCCGGGCTTGACTGTCTCGCCGTCGACCTCGAACTCGCCTTCCAGCGCTGGATTCTCCACCTCGCCGAAGGGGACGGCGGTGCCGCTTTCTTCGTCCCAGACCAGGCCGACCTCGGTGGCTTCTTCTCCCTCACCGACGGTGACCTTGGCGATCATGCCGTCAGGCTTCACCAACATCGCGGCGTTGGTGTGGGTCGACAAGTAGGGGCGATCGAGATGACCGAGTTCGATCAGCTCGTGGCATATGGCCAGTGCCATCGCGAGATCCGTCCCGGGCCGAATCGGTAGCCAGGTGTCGGCGAACGGGCCGGCGCTGCGCAGCCGCGGGTCGAGATGGGCGATCTTCATACCCCGTTCCCGCGCCTTCACCATGTGGCGGGGCCAGGTCAGCCAGCAGAACTTGTTGCCGCCGGCATTGGTGATGTTCCAGCCCCAGGACAGCATGTAGTTGCAGTAACGGAAGTCGGGGTGAAGCACCGCGTGGGTGCCGAGGGTGTATTCGAGGGCCCGGTAGCCGACATCGGAACAGAATGCTCCATGTCCGAGCTTCGATGACCCGATGGACTTGACGAAAGCATCGTCATAGAAGTCCTTGGCCTTGCTCCTGCCCTTCTGCCACAGTACCAATTTCGGATTGCGGGCGCGAACTTCTGAGACGGCGTCGGCCACCATGTCGAGGGCCTCGTCCCACGAGGCGCGCCGCCACTGGCCACTCACACCTTTCTCGTTGGTTCTGACGAGAGGCCACTTGACCCGGTTGGGGTCGTACAGGGCCTGGATCTGGGCCTGTCCTTTAGGGCAAAGCGTTCCGACGTTACGCGGATTTGTCGGGTTTCCTTCGAACTTGACCACTCGACCGTCGATACGGCGAGCGATCATGCCGCAGTCCTGCTTGCCGATCCAGCAGGTGGTGGCGACGAAGTCCTCGACCCCGGTGGCCACTTCAGGACTTTGGGCGGCGGTCACTCCGCTGAGCGAACCGAAGAGGAACTTGTCGGCGACGACTGCCCCTCCGGCTACCGTCGTCGACCCCTTGACGAACTTGCGGCGATTTACCTTGAGCATGCCTACTCCCTTTCATCGACGGGAGAACCGGGGCTCGGCAGATCAGATGGCATCGGCCAGCTTCCGCTCCCGACTTCAACGACCGAGAGGGCACGGCCGTCCTGGTTGACCAGACCACAAATCCGTCGAGCCGGGTATCGGGTGAATCCCGTATCCGTGTGGGGAGATCCCTACTCGGTGTCACCCGGTGTAGGGGGATTCCCGACATCCACGGAAAACTTCCCCCGTCGTCAGCCCTAGTCGAGCACTCCGAGGTCCAGCGCGTACCTGACCAGCTCCGACCGCGTTCGCAGACCCAACTTCTTCATGAGTCGGCCCTTGTACGTCTCGATCGTCTTCACACTGAGAAACATCAGCTCTGCGATCTCACCGTTGCTGTGCCCGAGAGCCACAAGCCGGAACACCTCGGCCTCACGTTCACTCAGCGCCTGGAGACGGGACTGCTTCTCGCTGGGCGGCAGGGAGTCCGTATCGGCGGAGCCAGATGCCAACTCATCACCGGCCAGCGCCATAGCGTGATGGGGGTGGAGAAAGACGCCTCCATCCTGAACGGTCCGGATCGCAGAGAGCAGTTCATCGCCGGCGGCCTGCTTGAGTACGTATCCCGCTCCCCCGACTGCGAGTACCTGCCTGACGTACCCAATGTCGTCGATCATGGTGAGCACCAGCACCTTGGTGTCGGGGCAGAGCTGATGAACCTGCTCGAGCGCCTCGAGCCCGTTGCAGTTCGGCATGTTGATGTCGAGCAGGGCAATATCGGGTTCGAGCCGCACGACGCCTTCGATGCATTCGGCTCCGTCCTGTGCCTCACCGACCACATCGATGTCCGATTCGGCCTCGAGCAGGGCCTTCAGACCAGCTCGTAGGACCGAGTGATCATCGGCGAGCAGCACCCGAATCGGTGTCATCTCGGCACCTCGACGAACACCGTCGTTCCATGGTGCCCGCTCTCGATGGTCAGCTTTCCGCCCACGAGTTCGGCTCTCTCCTGCATCCCGTGAATCCCGACACTTCGTGCGGCCTTTCGCACCGCGACATGATCGAAGCCCTCACCGTCGTCCTCGATGATCGCTCTCACCAGCCCATCGCGTTCGCTCAACAACACACTCAGCCTGTCCGCAGTGCTGTGGCGGCCGGCATTGGTCATCCCTTCCTGCACAATACGGTAGAGGTTGGTCTCGATCGATGACGGAAGACGGCGTGGTAGATCGACATGAAGGTCGACCGTCACGTGGGGGTGGAGGATCCCGAAATCAGCTGAATAGAGCTCCAGAGCGGCCGCCAAGCCGAGGTCGTCGAGGGCGCTGGGTCGGAGTTCGCGACTCATCTGCCGAACCTGGTCGAGAGTCTCCTCCGCTAGTTTCTGGAGTTCCATCCGCTTGGCGATGACGACCTCGTCCGCGCTCGACTGGCTCAGCGCGGCCATCCCCACCATCAGTGAGCTCAGAGCCTGACCCACCGTGTCGTGTAGTTCTCGCGCTATCCGTCTCCGCTCGGCCTCTTGAGCGTCGATCAGCTGCTCCAGCAGGCGCTTTCGCACGATCTCACTCTTCGCGAGGGTCTCCTGGTTGCCTTTCAGGTCCGTCGCCATCTGGTTGAACGCAACGCCGATCGTGCCGATTTCATCGTCGGCCAGGTGGGTTGCCCGAGCATCGAGGTCGCCGCCTCCGATTTCGCGAGTGGTGTGAGCCAGATCGACGATCGGCCGTGTGAGCAGCCAGGTCAGCGCGCTCGCGGCCACCACACCGCTCAGTCCCACCAGAAGGGTCGTGATGATCACATGCCTGGTGACGCCGGTGGTTGCCCGCTCCATCCGGAGTTCGCTCAATCCCAGCCGAACCGAGCCTCCGAAGCCATCTAGAATCGGCGCCCGAAACTCGTGGATCGAGCCGGCGGCGGTCTCGAAATCCACATGCCGAATGGCGATCAGATCGTCGCCCGGATGCACGTCGGGGACTTGGTCGGCTTGGATTTCGTCACCGAAGATGCTGGCAAGGACAGATGCATCAGGGCCGACGACGATGGCGTATATCGCATCGGGATGGTCTGAGATCGCGTTGCCCATCAGGCCAGCGATGGCTTCGTTGTCGTCGGCGAGGATCGGTACCGCAGCTTCGGCTGCCAACTCGCCGGCCATGGCCATCCCCCGGTGGTCGAGCTCGTTCACGAGGACGTCGCCCATGACAGCACGCGCCTGCCATATCACGACTATTCCAACCACGACGGTCATGGCGAGCACGATGCCGAGGATCTTGACCCTGACGCCGAAGGCACCGACCTTCCGCTTGAAACTCTCAAGCGAGCGCTGAAATCCCTCTCTCGCGTCGCGTCGACCGACGTGCAGGGCAGAGATTTCCGGGGTTGTCATGAACCGTCTCGAACCAGAGCGGGCCCGGCACAGCCCACCGTGCGCGAATCGACCATATGCCAAGCGTTGCCCCCATACGCCTAGCGTTCAAGGGGCGAAGGTCACTAGGCCCGCGCCCGACGGTGGGTCAGGATTCGAGGTCTTTGGCGTAATCGACGGTGTACCAGTGCTCGGGCGTCATGTTGTAGACGCTGCCCGCGGCCTGATCGGCGGTGGATTCCAAGTAGAGGTCGCCGAACTCGGCTCCGAGGTAGCGATGGGCCATCGAACGTCGGAACTCCTCATCGCACTCCACCACGCTCGTGACCGGTCCTTCCACCACCACGTACTTGTAAGGCGGAGCCTCTTCCTGGGCGCAGAGGCTGAATCGCTCAGTTGCCTCGAGGGCGCGACCCTTCACCGAAGACGGCCCGGTGATGATCGCAACGTCGCCTCCGGGCGTGTAGCTGTACCAGATCGGCAGAGCCAGCGACTTCGTCGCCTCGAGGCTCACGCTCATCACTCCCACGTGCACCCCGGCCAGAAACTCTTCGCGCTCTGCTCGACTCATCTTGTGCGACATCTTGGATCTCCCTCCGGGGCGCGTTGGGGTCGCGCCGCCGATCGACCCTACCAGTGGCTCAAGCGGCCGATCCGGGCTCGCAGGCTCATAGCCTGGCGGGCGAGGAGGCCACATGGTCGAACAGAGTCGATGGGTCGAGATGACCGAGGCCAACCCGGATCATTCCGATTGGTACATAGAGCGCTTTCGCACCATGGAGGCGGCCGGCGACGACCTCGCTGGGGAGGCTCGGTTCGTCGACGCCATGGTCGCGAGGGCTAGCCGGATCCTCGATGCCGGTTGCGGACCGGGCCGGGTCGGTTCGATCCTGGCCGGACTCGGTCACGAGGTAGTCGGTGTCGACGTGGATCCGATCTTGATCGCTGAAGCTGAAAGGCGTCACCCTGGGCCCCGCTGGGTCGTCGGCGATCTCGCCGAGTTGGATCTGGCATCGAGTGGGATCGAAAAGGACTTCGACGTGATCTTTTCCGTCGGCAATGTGATGCCGTTCCTGGCCGAAAACACACGCCAAGCCGTACTCGCTCGCGCTCGCGATCATCTCGCCCCATACGGACGCGTTGTGGTCGGCTTCGGTGGCGGCCGCGGTTACGAATTCGACGACTTCTTCGCCGACGCAAGAGCAGTCGGACTGGTGCTCGACTCGGCAATGGCTACCTGGGACATGCGCCCCTTCACCGATGAGTCCGACTTCCTGGTGGCGACGTTCTCGCAATAGCGCTACGAATCGACCACCTCGAACGAGGTCTCGTGAAGGGCGAGCCACGACCAGCCGGTCGGCGCGTCGGGCGCAGGGGTGAACACGGCTGTGGATATGCGCTGATTGGCCATTGTGGGGTGGAGCTGCCACTCCTCATAGCGAATGATCACCAGCCCGTCCGCCTCATGAACTTCGGAGGCATTGCGGATCTCGACGGTCATGTTCGGCATGGCCCCGCGAGCGGCCCGGAAGCCCGCGAGCAGATCGGCTCTGGCCACCGTCGCCCCCGCCGGTGTGACGATCGTGAAGTCGTCGGCCAACGCAGCCGCGAACCCCTGCCAACCGTGCTCGTCGGCGTCGCCCCCCGAAAGCCATGCTTCGATGAATACATGTAGTCGGCGCACTTCATCGATCGGCGAGTTGTCCATCCCCGAACGCTAGATGCGGGCTGGTGTCGATCAACCGCGCGGACGAACGGCATCAGCCGGATCGAGGCGGGCCGCCCGCACTGCGGGATAGAGGCCGGCCAGGGCGCCGAACACCAGCGCGGCACCGATTCCGGCGCCGAGAGCTTCGGCGGGGAGGTCGATCCGCCAGCCTTGTCGTGTGGCGTAGCCGTAGGTCACCATAGCTCCCATAACCGCCCCGAACAGGCCACCGATCGCAGCAAGGAGTGCCGATTCGAGAACGAACTGGGAGGCGATGTGGGTCCTGGTGGCGCCGAGGGCGCGGCGAAGGCCTATCTCCCCGCGGCGTTCGAGCACTGAGATGATCATCACGTTGGCGATTCCCACTCCGCCTACCACCAATGCCACCGCCCCCAGTCCGACCAGAAGATTCCGGAGGTTCTCGTCGACCCGCGCCCTCGCTTCCAACGCATCGGATGGCCGCGAAACTGCCACCTCGTTGGGGTCGGCGGGGTTGACCGTGCGGGGGAGCACAGCCCTCACTGCCTCGACATGGTCGGGCTCGGCTCGAAGGAGGATGGCGGTCGGGTGAATCTCGGCGTCGAGAAATTCGATGGCCGCCGGGGTGCCGATGAGTGCGGAACGGTCGATGTCGGGATTGAGTGGGAGCGGGTCGAGAATCCCGATCACGGCGAAGGTACGGCCTGCGATCTGCACCGTAGGACCACCTGTCAGGTCGGTCAGGCCGAGCCGATCGGCGGCAACGGAACCCAGCACGACGGTGGGAAGTTGGGACGTGGCCCTGTCGAGGAAGCGACCGTGGGCCAGCTGCCCCTCGAGGGTGTCGATCAGGTGGATTTCGACAGCCAGCACATCAAGACCGTTTCGCTCATCTGTGAACTCGTTGCGTTGAACGTCGGTATCGAGCTTCGAGATTGCAGCCGCGGAAGTTACCGGCGTGATCCTGCGAACCATCGCTGGCGCTTCCTCCTGGAGCGACGCTCCCTCTCCGAAGATCGTGGTGCCGCCCTGCACCTGCAGAAGATTCGTGCCGAGCTGGTCGATCTCCGCGATCAGGTCTGCCTTGCTCGATGCGGAGATCCCCAGCACCCCGATCATCGACGCGATGCCGATCGCGATCCCGACTGCCGTCAACAGGGTTCGACCCTTGCGACCGCGTAAGCCGCTTGCTCCCGAGGCCACCGCATCGATCGGGCGCAATCTGGATCTCCACTGGCGACGCGGCCTCCGCAGCATCATGACCGGTCGGCCCCTGAGTCCAGGAGCGGCCGGGAGTCATCGTCGGCCACGAGGCCATCATTCAGCGCGATGCGGCGAGGGAAGCTGGCCGCGAGATCACGATCGTGGGTGATGACGAGGATGGTCGACCCCTCGTCGTTGAGTTGGCGAAGCAGGGCCACGATCTCATTCGAAGTCCGGGAGTCAAGGTTCCCTGTCGGCTCATCGGCGAGCACGATGGCGGGATCCGAGACGATCGCCCGTGCGATCGCCACCCGCTGACGCTCACCGCCCGACAACTGAGCGGCGGTGTGGTGGAGTCGGTGGCCGAGCCCCACCCGGCGACAGGTCTCGGTCGCTCTCTTTCGTCGCACCTTTCCTAGCGTGCCTTGATACAGCAGGCCAGTTGCCACGTTGGCCACCGCCGAAAGGTTCTCCATGAGATGAAACTGTTGGAAGACGAAGCCGATCCGCCGGGCACGTAGGCCGGCCAGCGCAGCATCCGACATCGACGCGGTGTCGACGCCCTCGATCGACAGCCGGCCGGCATCGGGCCTGTCGAGCGTCCCGATCAAGTTCATCAGGGTCGATTTGCCCGACCCTGATGGACCGACGATGGCCAGTAGTTCCCCTTCCGACACATGCAGCGACACCCTGTCGACGGCTCGGACCGGAGGGTTGCCCGGGTATTGTTTGGTTACATCGACGAGTTCGAGCACGGTGTCGCCGACGAGGTTCTGGCCTCCACGTGGCTCTTGGGTCATGTCGGGACCACGACGAGGTCGCCCTCAATCAGATCACCGATGACCTCGGCCTGACCATCGAGTACTTCGCCCACCTGCACACTTCGCAGCTGTGTCGAATCTCCGTTCGATATCTCCACCGCGAAGCCGCCCTCGGCGAGCGCCACGAACGCACCCACCGGCATGAGCAGGACGTCCTCGGCGAGTACCTCAGTAGCGATGACTTTGGCCGTCTCGGCTTCGCCGGCGAGAGCTCGGCGGGTCACGATGGTCGAGCGCCAAACGCGTTGGCCGGCGACATCGGCCTGCTCCTGTTCGGTCACCTCGGCGTCGAATGCCCGGCCGTCACCCAACACCACCGATACGGTCGATCCGATCGGCAGTGCGGCCCTATCGCGGTTGGATGTGTCGACCAGCACATTGGCCTCGGCTTCGCCGACCTCCAGCCCGCTGAAACGGTCCCCTACACGAAGCTCGCTGACGATTCTGACCGCCTCGCGGTGAAAGACGACCTGAGACGAATCGACTCGCCCCGTCTTGGGGCGGCCGAGCGTCTCCTGCCAATCCTTGACTGCCTTTTCAGTCTTGCCACCGAACTGGCCGTCGACCTCGAATCCGTCGTCAACGCCGAACCCCTCGGACAGCAGGAACGACTGCAGCTGCTCGACATCTCGGCCCTCGAGCAGGGCCAGGCGGTCTCCGTTGATGTCACGGCCGCGTGTATCGACCCTGTGCAGTTCTCGATAGAGCGGCATCGTGCCGGCAACCAGGACAAGCGGCCGATCATCCACTCGGATCAGCTCCTCGCCGGGGGCAACCACCTTCCCTGCTTCGTGACGCATGGTGACGGTTCCGGTGGCGTCGGAGTTGAGCATCCAGGGGTCACCGAAGCTCACCGTGGCTGTGAACTCGTGCTCGCTACTCAACGAACCTCGTTTCACTGCCACCAGCTCAACGGGCCGGCTCTCGCCATCGCCTGCCTCTGCTCGATCCCGCCCATCCGGCCCAGGATCGGCCGACAACAGATCGGTGCCGGTAGCAACCCCGGCACCGGCCACGAGCAACACCGCGCCCGACCCCACCAGGAACCTCCGTCGGCTACTCACCCGGCGCCTCGAGCTGTGCCTCGATTTCGCTGAACACATGGTCGCACTCGGCGGCGGCATTCTCGAATCCTTCGAAGTCGAAGCCAGCGTCGTCGAATCCAGAACCGGGTGTCTGGGGATCTGCCAGAGACTCGCCCTCTATCTCGATCGTCACGACCCCCGCTCCTGCGGGGTCGAACTCGGGGAGTTCCACGCCGTGTTCAGCCATGCAGTCGGCGAAGGCCAGCTGGGCGTCGGCCATGAGGGCTTCCTGCTCAGGAGAGAGATCGAAGCCGATACCGGCGTTGGCGAGGTGACCTTCACAGTCCTTGCTTGCCGCTTCGAAGCTCTCGATGTCGAAATCTTCGATGCTGCCGGTCGCTCCCTGGGGGTCGGTTCCGTCTCCTGAGCCGGGGCTGGGGGCAACCTCGATCGCTCCTCCCTCGCTGTCACCACCGAACACTGTGGTTCCGCCCATGCCGAAGCCGGCGTCGTCCATGCACTCGTCGAACAGGGCGAAGGCATCCTCGGGGTTGTCCGGCGCGTCCAACTCTGACTCCGGCTCTGACGTGCTCGCTGCGGCCCCATCCGCCGGTCGCTCGGCATCCGCGAGAGTAGCCACTCCTCCGCCCTGCCCATCACCGTCGGCTGCCACTGCTCCGCATCCCGAAGCCAGGATCACCAGGCCAAGGATGAGGGCCGCGACCTCGCGGCCAAATCGGGGACTATCTGACATTGCTGCTCTCCTTCGTCGAACGTTGCGTGTGGCCCCGATCCTGCGCCCGACGAATGAGAAGAACATGAGAAAGGATGAGAGGACTCTCAGGGAGCGAGGCCTCTCTCATCTCCTTCTCATGAACAAGCCCGATACTGGACTGATGCGAATCCTTGTGGTCGAGGACAATGAGACACTGGCCGACGCGGTCGAGCGCGGCCTACGCGGTGAGGGCTACGACGTCGATGTCACCCGAGACGGCGCTGATGGGCTCTGGCGGGCCCGCGAGTTCTCATACGACGCGATCATTCTCGACGTAATGCTCCCGTCGATGAACGGCTATCTGATCTGTCAAACACTCCGAGATGAAGACATCACGACACCGATCCTGATGCTCACCGCCAAGGATGGCGAGTACGACATCGCCGAAGGTCTCGATCTCGGAGCAGACGACTATCTCACCAAGCCGTTCAGTTTCGTGGTGTTGGTGGCCCGGATTCGCGCTCTGATTCGGCGCCAACTCCCCCACGCCAACTCCGAGATCACGGTCGGCGCTCTGAGGATCGACACTGTCGGTCACCGGTGCTGCCTGAACGAGGAGGTGCTGGAACTCACCGCGAGGGAGTATGCCCTCCTCGAGACCCTGGCTCGGTCAGCCGGCCAGCCACTCACGCGCCACCAGCTCCTCGATCATGTGTGGGGGGCCGATCACGACGGGGCGTCAAACGTCGTCGACGTCTACATCGGGTACCTGCGCAAGAAGTTGGGCAAGCGTAGCGACCGTGAACTGATCGAGACCGTGCGGGGCGTCGGCTATCGCCTGACGGCCCGATGATCACCCGACTGGGACTACGAGCCCGGCTCACGCTTCTCGTCACCGCCGTGTTCGCCTGTGCGCTGATTCTCTCCACCGTTCTTGTCCTGCGAGCGGTCGAGGACCGGCTCGTAGCCGACACCCGCGCCAGTGCCGAGGGTGTACTCGTCAACTATCTCGACTCGATCTACGGCGGCGTGGCCACCATCGGTGTGGTCGACCCGACCGAGACAACACGGTTCTTCTATCTCGACGAGGATGGCAGCGAGCTGACGATCGACCAGTACTTCGAGGCCCTCGCCACGGGCTTCGGGTCCGAGACCAGTTCGGCGTTGACCAAGCTCCCGGACACCTTCGTTCCCGATGCTGCGACCGAGTTCAACGGGATCAGCGGCGTGTTAGACGCGGGGGTCATCGTCGGGCCGTTCGAGGGTGTGACCGTCGATATCGGAGTCGACCCGGCTACGGGCGAAATCCTGCTGCCAGATGGCGAGAGCGTCGCCATAATCGTGGGTCCGACGCCACAGGGCGCACCGAGTGGAGTCGAGATCGGCGACGACGTGGTCGCGGTCTCTCAAACACTGGAATTCCCCGACGGCACCACCCTCGATATCGGCGTGTCCAGTCCTCTCCAACCGGTAACCGAAAGCCTCGACACCATCCGCCGCCTGTTGTGGGTCGCCGTTCCTGTGCTCATCGCCGCGATCGCCGGGGTCACCTGGCTTGCCACCAGTCGAGCCCTACAACCTGTCCACGCCATCTCGGAGCAAGCCCAGGCGATCACCGCGGTGAACATCGGCCAACGGGTCCCGGCGCCCCCCGCCTCCGACGAGATCCACGAGCTCGCCACCACCGTCAACGCCATGCTCGACCGTCTCGACCGGTCTCAACAGCGACAACGCCAGCTTGTGGCCGACGCCTCCCACGAGTTGCGGAGCCCCGTCGCGGCAACGAGGGCTCAGCTTGAGGTAGCCAGGGCGAACCCCGCAACCACGGATTGGGTCCAGATGGTTGACGCTGTTCTCTCCGAGCAGGAACACCTCTCGACCCTGATCGACGATCTACTCGCGCTGAGTCGGCTCGACGAAGCCGGCGCCGGCATCACCAGGGATCTCGACCTCGACGAACTTGTGGCTGTCGAAGCCGCCCGCTATCCGAATCTCGTTCAGGCGGCGGTGGATGCCCCCGTTCGCGTCTCGGCAAACACCGATCTCGTAGCCCGTGCCGTGCGAAACCTGATCGCCAACGCTGCACGGCACGCCGTGACCGAGGTCGTCGTGACGCTCGGTTCGGACTCAGCCACCGCGCTGATTCAAGTCGATGATGACGGGCCCGGCGTCTCCGACGAGCACCATGAAGCGGTATTCGCCCGGTTCACTCGCCTCGACGAGGCCCGAGATCGCGACCATGGGGGCGCCGGGCTCGGACTGGCCATAGCGCGAGAGGTAGCCCGTGCCCACGGCGGCGACGTGACCATCGCTCGCAGCCACCTGGGCGGTGCACGCTTCACGCTCAGCCTTCCTCGCGACACCGCCAACGAAGCACCGTGAGCCTGTCGCCCTCAGCGCTCCGCCAGCCACACGTCGACCGGCTCATCGAAACCCTTCAGGGTTCGTTGGCCGGCGGGATGCAGCGAGATGAGGTCGGACTCAGACTCGCCGCGGTCGGTGAGGACCTCGCCCGGTTCGGCAATGTCGACGAGCCTCGATGCCAGGTTGACGACCGGTCCGTAATAGTCGCCGAGGCGAAAGACCACCTGGCCCGCAGTAACTCCGGCACACGGCCGTATCTCGGGATCGTCATCGAAGCCCGATACGAGGGCCACTGCGATGGCGATCACCGTGCCATGGTCGGGTGCGGCGATCATGACCTCATCACCGATGCTCTTGACGATTTGGCCTCCATGTCGACCGGCGACATCGAACGCTCGTTGCTCGAACTCCTCGACCAGGCTCATGAGATCGGCCGAGCTCAGACTTCGGGAGAGCGGGGTGAAGCCGACCAGATCGACGAAACCGATTCCCGCACCGATGAGTTCGGGGGGTCCGTCGCCGGGCTGGCCGAATCTTTGATCTCTCACCGCCATCCACATGTGGTGGCGAAACATGATGCCGAGGTTGTTGCCGAATGCGACAGCCAGTTCCGACGCCGCTGCGTTCATTCCAGCCATCTCGACGAGGTCGGTCTCCAGCAGCTCCGGACTGTTCTCGATGTCTTGCACGTAGATGGCTATCGCCGCCTCAGCCATTCGCCGCAATGAACGTCCGGCTACGCGAAATAGCTCCGCACCAACTTGACCCACCAGGCCCATGTCGTCGGCCAGCATCAGTGACAACATCTCGACGTCGCCTTCGCCGAAGCCGGAGAGCCGGTCGACGTCGAGCCCAAAGGAGCTGTACAGGTCGGCAACCCGCTCGACTGGTGCGCCGCAACGATCGGCGAGCTGGGCGACGGTGAGATTGAGCCCTTTGGCGATCTGGAGATCGCCGGCCAGTCCGATGAGGTCCTTGTCGTTGAGTCCGACCAGCGCCGATTCTTTCGCGCCACTGTCGACGAGGTGAGCCCGGAGGCGCGGATCGGTCATGGCGGTGAGTCTCGCATGCTCAGCTATTCGAGGCGACGGCGACGATTCGAGCGCTGTCTCAGCCGTAGCTCGCGTCGACCACGCAGAAGCGGTTTCCCTCCGTATCAGCAAGCACTACAAAGTCGCACAGCGTCGGGTACTCCCATGCCACACGCGTGGCACCGAGTCCGGTCAAGCGTTCGATCTCGCTGGACTGCTCGGCCGCGTCGTCGACGACCAGATCGAGATGAACCCGCGGCTGTTCCTGCGCTGGGGTGTCTGCGCGCTGCAACGCCACTCGCGTTCCGTCCCCAGAGGGCGGAACCAGGATCGTGAAGTTGTTTTCGGAGTCGGGGAAGTGATGGGGCCGGTACCCGAGAACGTGCGACCAGAAGGTCACCGCCCGATCGACATCTTCCGCACC
>JAJCXY010000032.1 GCA_029263215.1 Acidimicrobiales bacterium | reverse complement strand
GCGAACAGGACTGTCACGGCGAGTAGCACGCCGGTCAGTGAACGGAATCGCGTATGTCTCATATCCCACCCCCATGTCTGGACGTCGGCAGGACTGTAGTCCACCGCGTGTCCTCGGTCGCCCACCACCGAACCGGTGACGCATCATCGAGCCGTCACCGGGAGTGACGGCCACGACCTGACTACGCTGCGGGGATGCCCTCACACGACCGCGAGGTCGCACGCCAGCTCGTCGAATCCGCCGATCTGATCACGGTGTTGACAGGCGCAGGGATATCCACCGATTCCGGGATTCCCGACTTTCGAGGACCCCAGGGGATCTGGACGAAGGATCCGGCCGCGGAGAAGGCCTCGAACATCCGTACCTACGTGAGCGACCCGGAAGTGCGGCACCGGAACTGGGCCCGCCGGGCGGCGGGAGAGTTGTGGGCCGACGTCGAACCCAATGCCGGCCACCTTGCTCTCGCCCATCTCGAACGCATCGGCAAGCTTCACACACTCATCACCCAAAACGTCGACGAGTTGCATCAGCAGGCCGGCAGCAGCCCCGACAAGGTGGTCGAGATCCACGGCACCACCAGGAAGGCGTCGTGTCTCGAATGCGGCTGGCGAGACGAGATGGAGGTCGTTCTGGAGCGGGTGCGGGCGGGAGATCCCGACCCCCACTGCTTGTTGTGTGGCGGCCTCCTGAAATCGGCGACGGTCTCGTTCGGCCAGTCCCTCGACGCCGGCGACCTCCGCCTGGCGGAGGAAGCGGCGGTCGACTGCGACGTGTTTCTCGCGGTGGGAACCTCACTCGGCGTCTTTCCGATCAACCAGACGGCGAGCATCGCCCACCAGGCCGGAGCCGACCTCATTATCGTCAACGCCGAGCCCACGCCCTACGACGAGATCGCCGCGGTCGTGCTCCACGAGTCGATTTCGGAGGCCCTGCCGGTGATTGTTGGTATTCCCGACTGAGTTGGTAGGGTTTTGCGATGGCAAGCTTCCGAGAACTTCTTCAGCAGGCGAAAGCGGAGATCACCGAGGTCGACACCGCTGGCGCCGAAGCCCTCCTCACCGACGAGTACATCATCCTCGATGTCCGCGAGCCCGATGAGTTCGAGCAGGGGGCGATCCCCGGTTCCATCCATATTCCGAGGGGCCAACTCGAATCCAACATCGAGAATCGGGTGCCCGATCGCGATGCCAAGATCGTCGTGGTGTGCGCCGGTGGCGTGCGGTCCGCATTCGCGGTGCAAACCCTCGACCAGCTCGGTTACGCCAACACGGTGTCGATGGACGGTGGTTTCAACAAGTGGAAGGACGAGGGCCGCGACTGGGCTCGCCCCCGCACCCTCGACCCAGACCAACGCAACCGTTACCAACGTCACCTTCTTGTCCCCGAGATCGGCGAAGAGGGCCAGCTGAAGCTGCTCGATGCGAAAGTGCTGCTACTCGGAGCAGGCGGACTGGGCTCCCCGGCCGCTCTCTACCTCGCCGCCGCGGGGGTGGGAACCCTCGGCATCATCGACATGGACGTGGTCGACGAATCCAATCTCCAGCGCCAGATACTCCACAACCTCGATCGAATCGGCGAACGCAAGGTCGATTCGGCCAAGAAGACCCTCACCGGACTCAACCCCGACGTCAACGTCGTCACATACGACGTCCGCCTCGGCGCCGACAACATCATCGACATCCTCAGTGGTTACGACGTGATCATCGACGGTGCCGACAACTTCCCGTCGCGTTATGTGCTCAACGACGCCTCCGTGAAGCTCGGAATCCCGGTGGTGCACGGTTCGATATTCCGCTTCGAAGGCCAGATCACCGTTTTCGATCCCCGCCAGGGACCCACCTACCGCGACATGCTGCCCGAGGCACCACCACCGGAGTTCGCGCCCTCGTGCGCGGAGGCAGGCGTGCTCGGGGTTCTGCCCGGCATCGTGGGCAGTATCCAGGCGCTCGAGGCGATCAAGCTCATTCTCGGGATCGGCGACGGCTTGAGCGGCAGGCTGATTGCTTTCGATGCCCTGGAGATGAGTTTCCGCGAGTTCCGGCTCAAGGTCGATCCCGACAACGAGGTCACCTGGGAGAATCGCGACCGGATCGAAGTGGTTGATCTCGACGGACTCTGCATGCCGAGCTTCACCTCGGCCTGAGGCGGAGCCGAGTCTCGCGGCTCGGTCAGGTATGGCACCGTCATCGAGGCCTGTACGCTCCTTTGGCCCGTCTTCGGGTTGACCCGCGCCTCTGGAGCTTCCGATTCGTCGTCTCATCGCCACCGTTCGCGGACGAAGCCCCCTGCCGATCGGCACATCGTCGATAGCGGCCGGGCTCGTCATCAACGGCATCGCCACCTACGCCTTCCTGGTGGTGGCCCGGCGCGCCCTAGGCGATGAGTCGTACGGGGGCCTGGCGGTGCTCTGGGGGCTGGTCTACATCCTTGGTCCCGGACTCTTCCAGCCCCTCGAACAGGAAGTGGCGCGGGCCACCGCTGAACGCGGTAGTCGGAACGAAGGGAGTGCCCCGGTCCTCCGAGAAGCCGCCCGGGTCGGGGCCGCAGGACTGGTGGTGGTGTTCGCCGGCGTACTCATCTCGTGGCCGTTGGGCCTCGACAAGCTGCTCGATCAGCGCGTCGATCTCTTGGTGGCCCTGTTGCTGGCTCTGGCCGCGTTCGCGGTAGCCGAGCTGGCTCGGGGGATACTGTCAGGGCGTCATCTGTTCAGCCAGTACGGCGGCTATTTCGCTGCTGAAGGTCTTACCCGAATACTGATCGCCATCGTTCTCGCGGCGATCGGGGTGAAGACGGTGGGCGCCTACGCGGTAGCGATGGCCGCTGCGTTCGCGGTGGCCGCAGGGGTGAGCGTGGCTTCGGTGCGACCCTTCGTCAGACCCGGACCTCCCGCCCATCTCAACGAACTCACTCCCGCACTCGGGTTGCTGCTCGCAACCTCGTTGTCCGAGGCGTTCCTTCTCAATGTCGGCCCGGTGGCGTTGTCGATCGTGGGGCACGATCTCGGCGATGAGGCGCCCGGCGTGTTCCTCAACGGGCTCATCATCTCGCGAGTGCCACTTTTCTTCTTCCAGGCCGTGAAGGCATCGCTGTTGCCGAATCTCGCCGCTCTGGCCGGCAGAGACGACCTCCAGGGGTTCCGCGACCTCCAGCTCCGGCTGGCAGGTGCGGTGTTTGCCGTGGCTGCTATGTCGGTGGTGGCGGGTGGGCTCCTCGGGCCCTGGCTTGTCGACACCTTGTTCGGCGACGAACTCGGTGCCCGCGACATGGCTCTGCTCTCCGGTAGCGGTGGCGGGCTGATGGTGATGTTGTCGTTGTCTCTGGGGCTCGTCGCCCTCGACCACACTCGCCTGGCTGTGGTGGGCTGGTTCGTCGGTGTTGTCGTCTTCCCCATCGCAATCCAGTTTGCCGACGATGCATTCCTGCGGGTCGAGGTGGCGCTGGTCGCGGCGGTAACCGCGGGAGCGATCGCCACGGGTCTTCTGTTGCGTTACGAGTACGCCCTTCACGCCGAGTCGGGGCGACTCGCAAGGTCCTCGTGAGATCGTTCGATGCCCGCCTTCGGGCCGCTAGCCTCACAAATTGATGAAGGGCCTCATCCTCAGCGGCGGTGCCGGTACCCGCCTCCGACCCATCACCCACACGAGCGCCAAGCAGCTCGTGCCGATCGCCAATCGCCCGATCCTGTTCTACGGACTCGACGACATGGCAGCCGCGGGTGTCACCGACATCGGGATAATCATCAGCCCCCTGACCGGCGACGAGATCCGTGAGGCAGTGGGGGACGGGTCCGAGTTCGGCGTCGATGTCACCTGGATCGTGCAGGACGAGCCGAGTGGTCTCGCTCACTGTGTGCAGATCGCCCGCCCCTTTCTCGGCGACGACGACTTCGTCATGTATCTGGGCGACAACATGCTCGAGCAGGGGCTGGTCGAGTTCGTCGACCGGTTCGAAGCGGCTCGACGCGATGCTCTTGCCCCTCAGCTCGGCGAGAAAAGTTCCAAGGCCCCATCGGCCCAGATCCTGCTGGCCAGGGTCGACGACCCATCGTCGTTCGGTGTGGCCGACGTGGACGCCGACGGCAATGTGGTGGCTCTCGTCGAAAAGCCGGCCAATCCGCCGTCAGACCTCGCCCTCGTTGGCATCTATCTCTTCGATTCATCGATCCACGAGGCCGTCGCCGGTATCGAGCCCTCGGCGCGCGGCGAACTCGAGATAACCGATGCCATCCAGGCCCTGCTGTCGTCGGGGCATCGGGTCGAACACGAGGTGCTCACCGGTTGGTGGATCGATACAGGCAAGAAGGATCCCCTTCTCGAATGCAACCGCCTCGTTCTCGATTCCCTCGATCGCAAGATCGAAGGCGACCTCGACGCCTCGTCGGTGGCAGACGGACGAGTGATCATCGAAGAGGGCGCCACCCTGATCAACTCAACCGTTCGGGGGCCTGCGGTGATCGGCGCAGGCACGGTGATCGAAGACAGCCACATCGGTCCTTACAGCTCGATCGCGATCGACTGCCACATCTTGCGCAGCGAGGTCGACAACACCGTTGTCCTCCGCCGCAGCACCGTCACCGATATTCCTCGGCTCACGGATTCTCTCGTGGGTCGCGACACCGCGGTTTCGCGGGGTGGCGCGATGCCGCGGGCCACGAGGCTGATGATCGGTGATCATTGCCACGTCGAGATCGAATGACTTCAAGGAGTTGATGATGGC
>JAJCXY010000031.1 GCA_029263215.1 Acidimicrobiales bacterium | reverse complement strand
CTGATGGTCGGCGCCCTGATCGGCGCCCTCGCCCTGGTCAGGCCGATGATCCCCCTGATCGGCCGGTGGTTCTCCCTGGTGTTGGGTGCCGCGGTCGGCGCCTATCCGGTATTCGTGGGCGTCGGCGGAGGCCAGAACACGGCCCTCACCCTGCTGCTCCTCGCCTCCATCTGGCGTTTTCTTCGCGACGACCGCCAGGAGTTGGCGGGGGTGGCCGTTGCGGTGTTGCTCTTTCGCCCCCAGTACGCCATCCCGATCCTCGGACTGCTTTTCTTGGGCCGCTACTGGCGCGCCGTCGCCAGTGCGAGCGCGGCTGCGGCGATGGTCTGGGCGATCAATGCTGCTTTGTTCGGTGCCGGCTGGGTCACCAGTTGGCTGGGTCAGGTGCAGCCGCTCCTCGAGGCCGACGCCGAGATCAACGCCGTCAACGAGATCGCCCCGATCGGTTTCGGTCATGCCGTTCTCGGGACCGGATCGCACCTCGCCCTTTTCCTCGGTGGTGCGGTGTCTGTCGCGGTGGCGGCTGCACTCGCCTGGTTCTGGTGGCAGCGCCGCTTCGATCTCGACGCCCGTTTCGCCATCACCACAGCGGGTCTGATGCTGATCGGGCCCCACACCATCTACTACGACGCAGGCATCACCATTTTCGTGATCCTGTTGCTGCTCGATCGGGGGCTCATCGACTGGCGAATCGCGGCCCTCCTGTGGGCGACAGGCCTCCTCCAGCTCACCAAGGCCGGACTCGGAGCAAGCCCCCTCGTGTTCGTGGTCGCAGGTGTGTTCGTGATGTCGATCCGGGTCCTCAGGGAGGCCGAAGGGCGCGATCAGTCGGCCTGGGAGCCGGCACCCGTTCGGGTGTTGCCGATCCACGACTCATAGAGATTCTGATATATCCCGGGCTGAGCGATCAGTTCACGGTGATGGCCCTGTTGCACGATCTGGCCCGCGTCGAACACGAGCACCAGATCCGCGCGCTCGGCGGTGGACAGGCGGTGAGCTATAGAGATGGTGGTGCGACCGGTGGCGAGTCGGGCGAGAGCCGCGGCGAGAGCCTCTTCGGTCTCGGGATCCACCGCCGAGGTCGCCTCGTCGAGAAGAAGAAGACCGGGGTCGGCCACCTCCGCTCGAGCCAGGGCAACCAGTTGGCGCTCACCAACCGACAGGCGGCTACCCCGCTCGCCCACCACGGTGTCGAGACCGTCGGGGAGAGTTTCGACCCAATCGCCCAAGCCGAGCTCGCTGATCGAATGATCCACGTCGTCGGGCGTCGAGTCGGGGCGACCGAACCGGATGTTTTCCCTGATGGTGGTGTCGAACAAGAACCCGTCCTGGGGCACCATCCTGATGCTGGCATGGCGAGAAACGGGATCGACCTCGCGGAGATCGACCCCACCGACACGAACCACACCGCTCGTGGGGTCGGTCAGGCGGGTGAACAGGCGCGCACACGTGGTCTTGCCTGACCCCGTCTCTCCGACTATCGCCACAGTGCTCTCAGCCGGGATCAAGACCGACACATCGCGTAGAACCTGGGGGCCTCGACGATAAGAGAACCCGACAGACTCAAGCTCGATCGATAGGGGTCCGGCCGCCAACTCGACCCCCTCGACCGGCTCGGCCACATCGACCGGCACGTCGAGAACCCTCAGGATCTTCCACCAACCGGCCAGCGCCGTCTGGGTCTGGTCGAGAACCTCGCCAAGCTGGGAGATGGGCTGGAGCATGAGGTTGACGAGGAACACGAAAGCAACCAGTTCACCAACCTCCAGACCGAGTTCGCCCCTCCACCAGACGCCGACCCCCAGCGCCGCAGCGAGCGATATCGACGACACGAAATCGACCGCAGGCAGCATGCCCGCGAACCAGATTCCGGAGCGGAGCTGGGCCCGATACTGGCGGTCGATCGACTCGTCGAGCCGTTCGCGAACCGGACCGTCGTAGCCGTAGGCCCTGATCACCGGCGCACCGGTGACGGCCTCCGACGTGAGCCCGAGGGTGTCGGCCACTCGACTCCTGACCCGCGAATAGGCCGCGAACTGGTGCCTCTGCACCCACCGCAGGAACGGCACGAGAGGCAGATGAACCGCGATCACAACGAGGGTCAGCTGCCAGCTGTACACAGTCATCACCACGAGGGTGCCGACAATCACGGCGGTGTCGGTTATCCAGCTGATGAGGCCCCACTGGGTGAACCGGGCGAGCGTTTCCACATCGGAAGTCACCCGGGAGACCAGGACGCCCTGTCGAGATTCGGTGTGGTCGGCCAGGCTCAACTTGTGAATGTGTTCGAACACCCGCACCCGGAGACCGAGCAGGACTGACTCGGCCATCTCGACGAGTCGCACGAGCGCGATTCGGGTGGTGCTCATCACCATCAGCACAACTGCGAAGGCCGCACCCGAAACCGCCCAGATAAATCCGGACCGATAACCCCCATCGGCCAGTATCCCGTTGTCGAGAATCTGCTGGATGAGGATGGGAATCACCACTCGACCGACGGCGGCGGTGATGGCGATGAGAGCGGTGACGAAAAGGCCGGACTTCAACTCCGGGGATATCGCCACACCACGACGCAGGACCTCCATCGCACCTACGTCGGGAGCAGAGTCGTCGTCGAGGAGTGAAGCAACAGGCTCCTCGGGTGAAAGCGAGGACTCGTCGACGGCGGTCATTGCTGATCCGCCCGTTCGTAGGCGGTGACCAGGGCGTTGTAATCCGGGCGGGCCAGCAGTTCCTGATGAGTTCCGACCGCCGCCACCCGACCCTCGTCGAGATAGACCACACGATCAGCCAGGAGGATGGTCGAGATCCGGTGGGCCACCACCACGAGGGTGACATCGAGATCGTCCCTGAGTCGATCGAGGATGTCGGCCTCTACCAGGGGATCGACCGCGCTTGTGGCGTCGTCGAGAAGCAGCACGCGAGGCTGCCGGGCGAGGGCGCGAGCCAGAGCGATTCTCTGACGCTGCCCGCCCGAGAGGCTGGCACCACGCTCCCCGACGATCGTGCGGGCGCCCGCGTCGAGCTCCGACACGAATCTCGCGGCCTGCGCGGTGCCGAGCGAAGCGGTGACGAGCGCCTCGGACGCGCCGCCCAGCGCGACATTCTCACCGACACTGTCGGCGAACAGGAACGACTCCTGGAACGCAACCGCGACGGTAGCGGACCACTCACTGGCTGACACGTCGTCGAGGTCGACCCCACCCAACTCGATCGTTCCCCCAGAGCGGTCGAGGAGACCGGCAACGGCTTCCACGAAGGTCGACTTACCCGAGCCGGTCGCTCCCACCAGAGCAACCGTCTCACCTGCACTGATCTCGACGTCGACCTCGTCGAGCACCGCATGACCACCGTGATTCACCGAGAGGCCTCGCACCGTGAGCCCCAGACTCCCCGCCGGAAGACTCGCCGAGCCGAGCCGGTCCTCCACAGGCGTGGCCATCACCCGATCGACGCGATCCAGCGACACCACCGACCGGGGCATCTCCTCGAGGAAGAACCCGACCACGCGAAGCGGGGTGGACAGCAGACCGAAAAGCACCGCCGCGAAAACGAGATCGCCCGACGAAGCCGAACCCCGCGAAACCAACCATGAGCCGACCAGCAGCAAGGCGATGATCCCGAAGCTGGGGAGGGCATCGATCGCCGGCTCGAGACTGGCACGAAGATGGCCGACCACCACCCTCTCATCACGCAGCCGATCGGAAGCGACCCGCAGGCGCTCCACCTCCGCCTTCTCACGGCCAAGGGTCTTCACAACGAGCGCACCCTCGAAGCTCTCATGGGTGACCGATGAGACATCGCCCACCGCTTGCTGCGCGCGTGCCGCCGGTGCCTCCACCTTCGATGTGTAGAGCTGGCTCATCACCACGAGAGCCGGGAACAACACCGCGGCCAGCAAGGCGAGCAAGGGATGGATCACCAGAAGGCTGATCAGCGCCACGATCACCAGCAGCACCACACTGGCCGAAAACGCAAGAGGCTTGAGCACGTTGGTGGCGCTGGTGAGATCGATGTCGGCGTGGGCGAGAAGCTCACCGGTGGGCCGCTCGCGATGAAAACGGAGCGGCACATCGAGGTAGTGCCTGAGCAGCTCACGCCTCCAGTCGCGTTGGGTGCGTAACTCCGCGGTCATCAGGAACCAGCGGCGGATCATCACGCCCAAACCCCGAATCAGCGACACTCCTACGATGGCGCCCATCGCGGCCCAGATGTCGCCCCGATCCACATCGCCATCCTCGAAGGCCGGCACGATCAGATCGTCGGTGACGATTCCCAGCACCCACGCCCCTCCGATCGACGCAAAAACGAAGAGGAACGCACCGAGCATCGCCACGATGTGATGGAACGGATGGGCCTTCAGCGAGCGCGCGATCAGGCGCCCACCACGCCTCCACATGTGCTCACTCTCGATGCCTACGTCGCCCACGCACCGCACGGTATCCGCGGGAATCCCCGCCGCAAGCAGATCGGCAGATCGTCAGAGACGATCCACGACCGCCGATGCGAACTCCGAGCACTTCACCTCGGTGGCACCCTCCATCAGGCGGGCGAAGTCGTAGGTCACCACCTTGTCGGCAATCGCTCCCTCAACTGCCGCGATGATGTCGTCGGCAGCATCCTGCCAGCCGAGGTGCTCGAACATCATCACGCCCGACAGCAGCACCGAAGACGGATTGACCTTGTCCTGGCCCGCGTACTTCGGCGCGGTTCCGTGTGTCGCTTCGAACACACCGTGCCCGGTGACGTAGTTGATGTTGGCTCCCGGGGCGATGCCGATGCCGCCCACCTGAGCAGCCAGCGCGTCGGAGAGGTAGTCGCCGTTGAGGTTCATGGTGCCGATCACCTCGAACTCCTTGGGCCGGGTGAGCACCTGCTGAAGGGCGATGTCGGCGATGGCATCCTGCACGAGGATCTTGTCGCCCGGATCGCCTCCACAGTCGTCCCAACCAACGGCCACATCGGAGTACTCCTCGCGCACCAGGTCGTAACCCCATTTCTGGAAGGCGCCTTCGGTGTACTTCATGATGTTGCCCTTGTGAACCCAGTGCACCCGCTTGCGGCCCCGCTGGACCGCGTATTCGATAGCGGCTCGCTGGAGGCGATTGGAGCCCATCTTCGAGATCGGCTTCACGCCGATACCGGAGTCTTCACGTATCTCCCATCCGAACGCATCGTGCAACATCTCGATCATCCGCTTGGCCTCCGGAGTGCCCGCCTCGACCTCCATGCCCGCATAGATGTCTTCGGTGTTTTCGCGGAAAATCACCATGTCGACCAGCTCGGGTTG
This sequence comes from Acidimicrobiales bacterium, assembly GCA_029263215.1. Lineage (GTDB taxonomy): Bacteria > Actinomycetota > Acidimicrobiia > Acidimicrobiales > Aldehydirespiratoraceae > OFTM10. The sequence continues at coordinate 50,840 of JAJCXY010000031.1, read as the reverse complement.
CTTCACCGGCGACGGCACCCCGGTGAACCAGCGCACCGGGCGCAGGCACACATAGAGATCCATGATCTGGCGGATGGCCACATTGAGGCTGCGGAACCCACCACCGATCGGTGTGGTGAGGGGACCCTTGATCCCGATCAAGTGCTGGTCGAACTTGTCGATCGTCTCCTGGGGGAGCCAATCACCTGTCTCGTTGAAAGCCTTCTCGCCGGCCAGCACTTCCATCCACTCGATGGTCTTGCCGTACTTCCCGGCAGCTGCATCGAGCACGAGCTTGGCCGCGGGCCAGATGTCGACCCCGGTTCCGTCGCCCTCGATGAACGGAATTATGGGGTTGTCGGTGACGGCGAGCTTGCCGTCGTCCTGCATCGTGATCTTGTCAGCCATGACGGCGATCGTATCGGGCGAAAACAGCCCCGGACGGGTCCGGCCGCTGCCCGTGTCAGCCCGAAGCCAAAGACTGCGCCTCGTCGAACACTTCCTGAAGCCGCGCCGAAACACCACTGCTGAATTCGGAGAGTGCAGGACGGCTCAGGCGGCCAATGGGTGGTGCGATCGGTTCTCCCACCACGACCGCGCATCGCACCCGCCGGATGAACTTTGCCCCCGAGGGCATCGCTGCCTCGGTGCCGGCAATTCCGATCGGGATTATGGGGGCACCGGTCTTGCTGGCGAGATATGCCGTGCCGTCGAAGACGCCCTCGACGGTGCGCCCACTCTGGCGGGTGCCCTCGGGGAAGACGATCATCATCTCCCCCTGCTTGATCACCGCACGGGCCACTCTCATCGCCTCGCGGTCGGCCTCACCCCGCTTCACCGGAATCGCGCCCAGTGCTGAATTCACCCAGGCCATCGCCGCGGGCTTGAAGAGCGACTGCTTTCCGAGAGCACGAAGTCGGCGGTCGCATACCGCGGCCACCACCAGCGAATCGAGATTGGAGCGGTGAACCGGCGCCAGAATCACCGGACCATCGATGTCGAGGTGTTCCAGGCCGCGCTCGCGGAGCCGCAGCCACGGCATGATCACGAGGCGGAGGAAGGTCCTGACAAAAAGGTAGAACACGGCCGCGCGCCGGGTGGCCTGCACCGCCGTCGCCCATTCTTGGCCCTTCGGCTCACTCATCGTCGGTGTCCCCCGTTTGGCTTCGCGTCAGTGCAGAAAATGTCGTTCACCGGTGAACACCATCGCCACACCCCGCTCGTTGGCAGCTTCGATCGTGGCGCCATCACCCATCGAACCGCCCGGCTGCACGATCACCGCCGCGCCCGAGTCGGCAGCCGCGTGGATGCCGTCGGGGAAGGGGTAGAAGGCATCGCTCGCGCAAGCGCCTCCCTCAGCTCGGCCGTCGGCCTTGGACGCGGCGATCTCGCCGGCCTCCACACGATTCTGTTGCCCGGCGCCGATGCCCCAGGCCACCCCATCACGGGCGAGAACGATCGCATTGGAGGTCACGTGACCACATACCCGCCACGCGAAAGCTGCATCCTTCATCTCCGATTCGGTGGGTCGGCGATCGGTCACCACCTGCCACGACTGAGGTGGTGAAGCGAAATGGTGAGCCTCCTGAACCAGGAAACCTCCACCGATCTGCCTCAGCTCGAGACCGTCCGTTGCGGGTTCGGCGGCAACCGCGGTGAGGATGCGGGTGTTCTTGCGCTTCGCGATCAGGCGCTCGACGACGCCTGGGTCGTAGCCGGGGGCGATCACCACGTCGGCCTGCGCGGCGGCCTCCATTGCTTCAACGGTGGCCAGATTGATCGTCTGATTGGTGGCCACGATCCCACCGAACGCACTGCGGGGGTCGCACTCGAAAGCTCGTGCATAGGCCGCGGCAACATCGGAGCCCACGGCCACACCGCACGGGTTGGCGTGCTTGATGATCGCCACCGCCGGACCATCGCCGAGGTCGTGGGCCAAGCGCCACGCAGCATCGGCATCGAACAGGTTGAGGTAGCTGAGCGCCACACCCGAGTGCTGCTCGACGGTGTCCCACATCGATGCCTCGCCTATCGAGCGATAGCGAGCGCCGGCCTGGTGGGGGTTCTCGCCGTAGCGAAGGACGTCGGTTCGTTCCAGGGCGAGGTGGATCGTGGGCGGCAGAGTCGCGGGTGGATCGTCGGTGGCGTCGAGCCAGCCGACGATGCTGGCGTCGTAGGCAGCGGTATGGGCAAACGCCGCACGGGCCAGGCGGCGACGCGTCGCTTCGGTGAGCCAGCCGACAGATCGGAGTTCTTCGAGGATCGTCGGATAGTCGGCGGGGTCGACGGCGATACCGACATGAGCGTGGTTCTTGGCCGCTGCTCTCACCATCGTGGGCCCGCCGATGTCGATCATCTCTATGCCCGGCTCATCTCGGAACGGATAGAGGTTGCCCACCACCAAGTCGATGGGGACGATGTCGTTGGCGACCAGGTCGGCGCGGTGTTCGGGATTGTCGCGGTCGGCGAGTATGCCACCATGAATTTTCGGGTGAAGGGTCACCACTCGATGGCCCAGCATGATCGGTGAACCTGTGTGGTCGGCCACATCGGTGACGGGTAGGCCGGCCTCGGCGATCACCCGTGCGGTTCCGCCGCTGGAGATCAGCTCCCATCCGAGTTCCAACAGACCGCCGGCCAGGGCCACGATCCCGGTCTTGTCGAACACGGAGAGTAGGGCGCTACGAGCTTCGGGTTCCGGGGCGGGCACGGCGTGAACCTACCAGTCGCCCTCTCCCTCAACGAAGACGGAGCTTTGAGCACAAACAGTCGTCGCGCGGACAGTGTGGACTACTGTTGCCATGTTTCTGAAACGTCCCGGGAGGACACATGGACAACAACATCAAGCCCAGCACGATCATGTTGATTGCCGGCGGAGCGGTGCTACTGCTCTCGTCGTTTCTCGACTGGTTCAGCGTGAGCTCCGGTGGATTCAGCATCGGCGCGAGTGGCTGGGAAGTCGAAGGCTTCGGGCTGCACGGCATCATGGTCGCCCTCATAGGTCTCGTGGTCGGTGGCGGGGTGGCTCTCACCACGTTCGCCAACGTCTCGATGCCGGAGCGCGTGCTCGGCTTCAACCACGATCAGCTCCACCTGATACTCGGTTTCTCTGCCTTCCTCATCACGTTCGGTCTCCAGTTCCGTGACGGTGCCGCCATCGGCGTACTGCTCGGCTGGATCGCATCCGCGGTAATCGTGGCCGGCGCCTACATGGACATGCAGGCTGCAGGCGGCGACGCTCCTCCCACCCAGTTCTGACCTTTCAGTCCGCGGTTGACACGAGCGGGTCGACACACTCGCTCGTGTCAACGCCGGACGGCGCTTCCCTCACCCGCTCGACGGGTTCCACATAGCCGCTGCCGGCATCGCGGGTCACGAGGAAACGGATCACCGCCTCGCTGAGCCCGGTCGCCTCTCGCTCCACTGCATCAACCGTGGCGAGGAACGCGGCGCCCGACGCTGAGGCGAGCGACGCCACCTCCACCAGCACGCTCGCCGCCGTGGGGGTTTCACGCAGCACGGTGAAGAAGTCGGATCCGCGCTGGTTGAGCAGATAGCGCACCCCGGGTTCGATGGGTGCCGCCCAATCCACTCCGGCCACCAGGAGCGCCCGGGTGAGCTCCTCGTGGATCAGGCCACCGAGACGGCTTCCCTCTTCGGAGTCGACCTGATGAAAGACCTCCGTGCCCGGCTCGATGGCAAGGGGCCCATCTTCGCCTCGATGATGGATCGACACGAAGACCAGGGCACCACTCGCCTCCACCAACCCGGCCCTCGCCGCCGCCGGCAGCTGGATGTCGGCGGTGCGGGTTACCAGCGTCGCAATACCTTGCGCCTCGAGTCGTGCCGCGGTTGCCACCGCTACTGCCACGTTGAGTTCGTCTTCGCTGATCGCCGGATCGGTCGCCTGAGCTCCGTCGTCGTCGCCGCCGTGTCCGGGATCGAGCACCACCAGAATGCCCGAGCGCGGTGATCGGTCGGTGATCTCCGCGGTGAACCCGCATGGCGTTGCCACCTCCCAGCCACCAACGGTCGCCGCCGTCACCGGCACCGCTACTCCGGCGATCTCGATGACACCGAGGCCCCCGGGGCGCGGCGAGGGAAGGAGATCGGCGATCGGTGGCGCTGGTTCGGTGGCTTCACTAGTAGCCGGATCCGATGCGTCTTGACCGCTCCCCTGAGAGTCGTGGTCGGCGAAGAGCGTGGGAACAGGGTCGACGAGCTCGACCCCGCCGTCGCCGGTGCCACACGCGGCCGCAGCCACTACCAGGCTCACAGTGATCAGGCTCGGCCAGGCCCGAGTCATTGGAGTCGGGGATCGGTGCAGTCGTCGGTACGACCGGCGCCGGAAGGCCCGTAGCCGCGGAAGATCGGATCGAGGGTGAACCCACTGCCAGGATCATCGGTCTCCACAAACCGGTCGACGGCCCGCAGCACCGCATCGGCGAGAGCGTCCTGCACCTCGGTCTGGCCCAGCAACTGCTCCTCGCTGGCGTTGGACACATAGGCAAACTCGGCGAGAACGCTCGTGACCGGCCCGGGCCTGCGGAGTACGCCGTAGTAATCGGTGCCCTCCCGGTTGGGGCGGCTCATCGCCCCCGCATCTTCCAGACTCACCCATGAAGCGTCGTAACCCGAGAGCGCCGAAAGGGCCTCCTCGTAGAGCAGGCCGGCCAGTCGCTTCGAATCCGAAGACTCGATCTGATGCCACATCTCGGTGCCGGGCTCCGTGCTGGGCGAATCAGTGCCGGCGTTGTGATGAATCGAGATGAATGCGATCGGATCGAGGGCCTGCCCGATCTCGCCCCTGGTGACGATCGGCAGCCTCACATCGGTTTGGCGGGTCATGATCACGGAGTACCCCGCACCCACGAGACGGTCTCGCACTCGAAGTGCCACCTCGAGGTTGAGATCGGCTTCGCGCAGTCCGCCCGGGCCCACCGCTCCCGGCTCCGCTGAGCCACCATGGCCAGGATCGAGCACGATGTCGGCCCCCTCGATCAGGCGCCCATCCTGGAGCTCGGCTTCGTTTCCACACGGGGTCCAGACCCGCCAGCCGGTGGACGTGGTGCCGAGCACCGGTGTGATCCAGCCGGTGGGGGTGATCAGCACGCCATCGGTTTGGCCGTTGACCGGCACACCCTCGTCGTCGAGCACCAGTCCACTGACGGCGACGGTCGTGGTGCTCGACGTTGATGTTGTGGAGCTCGTGGTGCTGGAGGTGGTCGACGTGCTCGTGGTGGACGATGCCGGCTCGGTGGTGCTTGTCGTCGAGGTGGTTGGCGACGCAGTGGGGGCGGGAGCAACCGTGGTCGCGCTGTCGGCATCGGCCTGGCCTAGCTCGACCGAGGAGGTGCCACATGATGCCAGCACGATGGACGCGGCCATCCAGGCCCCGCGGGGGATACGCATACCACCACGCTGCCAGGAGTCAGCCCCCGAGTGGTGGCACACCAAACTCCTACAGCGAAGCGACAATCCCCGCCTTACTGCCCGGTCGACCGGTTTCGGGCCGACTCATACAGCGAAGTGACAATCCCGGCCCTACTGCCCGGTCGACCGATTTCGGGCCGACTCCTACAGCGAAGCGACGATCCCCGCCATGAGCTCGCCGGCTTCGGTTGGGTTGTTGCCCACCAAGACACCGGCGGCCTCGAGTGCCTCCATCTTGGCGGCAGCCGTTCCCTTCCCGCCCGACACGATGGCGCCTGCATGGCCCATCTTCTTGCCGGGGGGAGCGGTGACGCCGGCGATGTAGCTCGCCACCGGCTTGCTCATGTGATCTCTGATGAACTCCGCAGCCTCTTCCTCGGCCGAACCACCGATCTCGCCGATCATCATCACCGCGAGAGTTTCCGGATCGGCCTCGAAGGCTTCGAGACAGTCGATGAAGGAGGTGCCCGGTACCGGATCGCCGCCGATGCCCACACAAGTGGTGACGCCGATGTCCTTCTGCTTGAGCTCGTAGAGGGCCTGATAGGTGAGCGTTCCGGACCGGCTCACAATTCCCACCGGACCACCGGCCTTGGCGATGTGGCCCGCTGTGATGCCGATATTGCACTTGCCGGGGCTGATGATGCCGGGGCAGTTGGGGCCGAGCAGCTGCACGTCGGGGTAGTTTCGGGCGAGGTCGTTGAAGAAGTAGGCCTCGTCTTGGGCCGGCACGCCCTCGGTGATGGCCACGATGAACTCGACGCCGCCTTCCGCCGCTTCCATCACCGCACCCTTCACCCCCGGTGCAGGCACGAAGATGCAACTGGCGGTAGCTCCGGTGGCCCCCACCGCGTCGGCAACGTTGGCGTAGATCGGCACGCCGTCGACATCGGCACCTGCCTTCTTGGGATGGGTGCCGGCCACCACCTGGGTTCCGTACTCGGCGTTGAGGCGGCCGTAGTAGCTGCCCTGGGAGCCGGTGAGGCCCTGGTAGATGACCTTGGTGTTTTCGTTTACGAAGATGCTCATGTTCGTCTCCTCAGCTCGCCAACTCGACCGCGCGGCGCGCCGCTTCGAGCATGGTCGGTTCCATCATCAATTTGTCGGACAGGTTGGGCTCGAGAATTGCTCGGCCCTGGTCGGCATTGGTGCCGTCGAGGCGGATCACGATCGGTGAGTCGATCTCCACTCTCGCCATGGCTTCGATGATGCCGTTGGCCACTTCTTCGCCGCGGGTGATGCCGCCGAAGATGTTGATGAAGATCGCTTTCACCGCCGGGTCGTTGTTGATCACTTCGAGGGCTCCGGCCATCACGTCGGCGTTGGCCCCACCGCCGATGTCGAGGAAGTTGGCCGACTTGCCGCCGACCTGATTGACGACGTCGACGGTGCTCATTGCGAGTCCGGCGCCGTTGGCGATCACACCGACCGAGCCGTCGAGGCCGACGTACTGAAGGCCCTTGTCGTGGGCCGACTGCTCACGTTCGTCGCGGGGTTGGGTCTTGTCGTACTGGGCATATTCGGGGTGTCGGAACTCGCTGTTGCCATCGAGGGTGACCTTGGCGTCGAGCACATGGACCGTGCCCTCAGGGGTGAGGATCAGTGGGTTGATCTCCACCATGTCGGCATCGCCCTCGGTATAGGCGGTGTAGAGCTTCTGGAGGATCTCGACCGATCCTTCCACCGCGGCTGCGGGCAGGTTGGCGGCAGCCACCCACGCACGGCAAGCCTCCTCGGTGAGTCCGTCGACCGGATCGACCCAGACCTTGGCTATCGCGTCGGGGTTTTCCTCCGCGACGGTTTCGATCTCGATACCGCCCTCCTTGGAGAGCATGCCGAGATGCTTCTTCGCGGCCCGGTCGAGGGTGAAGCTGGCGTAGTACTCCTCGGCGATGTCGGATGCCTTCTCGACCCAGATCCTCTCGACGACGTGGCCCTTGATGTCGAGTCCGAAAATGTTGCCGGCGTGCTCGCGCACAGCGTCGAGGTCGGCCGCGAACTTGACCCCGCCGGCCTTGCCTCTGCCACCCGCGTGAACCTGAGCCTTCACCATCACGGGCGTACCGAGCCGCTCCGCGGCCGCCACGGCCTCATCGACGCTGAACACCGCTTCGCCGTCGCTCACCGGCATGCCGTAGCCGGCGAAGAACTCCTTGCCTTGATGTTCGAAGAGATCCACCGGTTTTTGCCTCCCGGATCGTTGACCACGGAATACTAGGCACCGCCCACTCCCATTTCCCATACGGCCGAGGTCGCCTATGCCCGTTGCCCGCGGCACCCAGATCAACTCACGCAGCGCCATCATGGTCGGTTTCACCGGCGTGATGATCGCCCTCGCTCTGGGCGTCGGTGTGGTTTGGCTGGCTCAGTCGAGCGGCGATGTCGAGATCCAGTTGGGCGACACCGATTTTGATGCCGGCTACATCGGACGCATCTCCGACGAGATCGACGATCGGGGCCCGATTCTCTACTCCGACGTCGCCGGACGCAGCCGCGATCTCATCCTTCAGCACCTCGGAGACGATCCTGCGATCGGATGGCTCGCCTTCGACGCCCGACCCGTGGGCGAAGCTCGCGACTGCTTCTTCGAGTGGGACCCCGAAGTCGATCTCTTCGAGCTCATCAGCGTCTCCGACGACGCCGCTTGTTCAGCAGTCACCATGGACGGAGCCGGAAATCTCTCCACGGGCGGCGTCATCAACACCTACCCCGTCGCCATCGACAGCAACGACAATGTGCGGGTCGACATCAACTTTGATGCCGACAACCAATCCGAAGAGGACCAGGGATGAGCACCACCGACCGGTTGTATCTCCGAGATGCCCAGCTGAGGACCTTCACCGCCACGGTCACCGCGGTCGATGAAGAGGGCCGCGTGGGGCTCGATCGCAGCGCGTTCTACCCCACCGGCGGAGGCCAGCCCCACGACACCGGCACCATCTCGTGGGCGGGAGGATCGGCGCTGATCACCGGAGTCAACGGCCGAGGACCTACTGTCTTTCACGAGATCGACGGCGACGCACCAGCGGTCGGCGTGGAGGTCTCCGCTGAGATCGACTGGGCACGGCGTCATCAGTTGATGCGCACCCATACCGTCCTTCACATCCTGTGTGGGGTGATCTGGAACGAGTGGGCCACGCCGGTCACCGGCGGAAACATGGAACCCCTTTCGGCCCGGATGGACTTCGAGTTCGACCCCCTGCCCGAGGGCTTCGCCGAGCGCGTTGCCGATTTGGTCAACAACGAGATCGCAGCCGACCGGAGCATTGAAGTCTCGTTCCTGCCCCGCGACATCGCCTTCGCCGACGACGACCTGATCCGCACCAAGGTCAACCTCATACCCGATTCGGTCACCGACATCCGCGTGGTCGACATCGTCGGGCTCGACAAGCAGGCCGATGGCGGCACCCACGTGGCTCGCACCGGCGAGATCGGCCGTTTCGAAGTGGTGAAAACAGAGTCCAAAGGCAAGGGCAACAAGCGCCTCAGGATCAAGCTCCACGACGTCTGAGAGATGTGGTCGCTGGCATGGAACTGGCCGACATCGACCTGTCCGACGTAGAAGGCTTCTGGACTCGGCCCATGGCCGAGCGAGAGGCGGCGTTCGCCACCCTCAGGCGCGACGACCCGATCAGGTTCTTCGCCGAAGCGGAGACCGAACTCCTCCCCACCGGGCCCGGTTACTGGGCGATCACCAGGCATGCCGATGTGATGGAGGCGAGCCGTCAGGCCGACTTGTTCTGCTCGGGCAAGGGCACCAACATCCCCGATCTGCCGCCGGAGTTCAACGAGTTCTTCGGGTCGATGATCAACCTCGACGATCCTCGCCACGCCCGCCTGCGCAAGCTTGTTTCGGCCGGATTCACGCCCCGAATGTTGGCCAAACTCGAGGCCGACGTTCAGACCGCAGCCACTGCAGTAGCCGACGACATCATCGACAAGGGTAGCTGCGACTTTGTTCCCGAGGTTGCGGCCCGGCTGCCCCTGAAGATCATCTGCGACATGATGGCGATCCCCGAAAGCCAGCACGACTTCGTCTTCGATCAGACCAATATCATCTTGAGCCAGGGTGATCCCGAGTACATCCCCGAAGACGCCAACATTCTCGAGGCGTTCCTCACTGCCGGTGCCAACCTCGCGATGCTCATGAACGAGGTGGCCGATACGCGCCGTGGCTCCACCGGCGACGATCTCACAACTGCACTCGTCAACGCGGAGATCGATGGTGATCGACTCACCCCCGAAGAGATCCAGAGCTTCTTCGTGCTGTTGTGCGCGGCCGGCAACGAGACCACCCGCACCGCGATCTCATGGGGCCTGCACTACTTCACCGAGAACCCCGATCAACGCCAACGGTGGGTCGACGATTTCGACCCTCTCGCACCAACCGCCGTGGAGGAAATCGTTCGCCTATCGAGCCCGGTCGTGCACTTCCGGCGCACCGTCACCCGAGACGGTGCCCGACTCGGCGATCACGAGTTCTCCGAGGGCGACAAGATTGTCCTGTGGTACAACTCGGCCAACCGCGACGAACTCGTATTCGACGACCCCGACGGGTTCGACATCGGCCGCGACCCCAACAACCATGTCGGCTTCGGCGGACCCGGCCCCCACTTCTGCCTCGGCGCTCATCTGGCCCGCAGGGAGATCACGGTGATGTTTCGCGAGCTGCTCACCCGGCTCCCCGGCATTCATGCCACCGCCGCCCCCGACCGGCTGAGATCCAATTTCATCAACGGCGTCAAGCACCTGCCCTGCGCCTGGTAGCCGTCGCCTTGTGAAATCCGTTCGTGCGCTAGTCGGAGGACTCCGGTGCGTGATCGTGGACGATCACACACGGGACGTCGACACGACGAGCCACCCCGGCCGGAAGGTTCGACCGCAGCCAGCGTGACGCTCCCGGCGGCAGGGTGGAAAGCACGATTCCCTCCGCCGTCTCGCGTTTCAGAGCATTCTCTATCGCCGCCAGCGGGTCGGCATCGCCGATCTCACCACTGCTCTCAGTCCCGAGATCGGCTAGCAGGCCCAGCTGCATCTCGAGCTGTTCGCGAGCCGCGGTGAGATCACCTCCGGCGGCAAGAGGCACCACCACGTGGAAGCGCATCTGGGGACTACGCCGGACCCTGTCGGCGAGTTCGGCCATGAGGGCATCGCCACCGAGCGAGCGGTTTCCCACCACCAGGCAGCGTGAGCCGATCTTGTCTCGTCGCTGCAACATCGGCGCCAACCATCCCTGGTCGAGTCGTTCGAGCGCGAGTTCGTCGCTTCGCGAGCGCACGATGTCGGCCCTGGTGCAGATGCCCACCAGGAGTCCCTCTTCGAGCACGGGAAGATGGGTGACCTCCTCGTCGGCCATCCGCTGCATCGCATCGACGAGGCTGGCCTGGGGTCCGATGCTCACCACATCGGAGGGAACTATTTCGGTGACCAGAGAGTCTCGGGGAAGGTCCTGACTCAGCAGATGGCGACGAGACACCATCCCCAGACATCGACCTTCCTCGTCGATGATCGGAAACGCCCCCCGATCGCCTCGGGCTATGCGATCGGCAACCTCGCCGACGGTGGCGTCGACATCGACGGTGTCGACGACCCGATTCATCACATCGATCACCGCTGTGGTGCGAAGCGAATCGGCCACCAGTTCGCCACCCACCCGGATGCCACGACGGGAGAGCTTCTCGGTGTAGATGCTCTCACTCGAAAGGGCACTGAATACCAGGGCCGCCATGACGGTGGCCAACATCAGGGGTAGGAGGACGTCGAAATCGCGTGTCAGCTCGAACACGAAGACGATCGATGTGAGCGGCGCACGAGTGGCCGCACCGAACACCGCGGCCATGGCGACCACCGCGAACGCACCTTCGGAGACATCGAGCCCCGGTGCCACTTCCAGGGTGATGATCGCGAATATCCCGCCGAACGTGGCACCCATCAACAAGGTGGGCGCCAAGGTGCCTCCCGAGGTGCCCGAACCGAGCGCCACCCACCACGACACCGCCTTGGCCACCAGCAGGGCGAACAGTGCAGTGAGGGTGAGCTCACCGGCCAACACATCGTCGACCACGTCGGTGCCCACACCCAATGCCCGGGGAACGAGCAGGCCGATACCGGCAAACACGAGGGACCCGATGAGGGGTTGCCAGAACAGCGGGATCCTCGACACCCGGAACTGGCGCTCCGCGAAAAAGAGGCCGCGGGCGATGACCATCGCCGCGATGCCGCACGCAAGTCCGAGGACGGCGAATACCGGGAGCGCGGGAAGCCCGGCGTAGTCGTGCTGGGGGACGGTGAAAAGGGGACCGGTGCCGAAGACTGCCGAATGGATTCCCCCCGCGATGGAAGTGGCCACCACCAGCGGTATCAGCGATCGCATCGACAGCTCGAACAGCAGGAGCTCGATCGCCAGCAGAATCGATGCCAGCGGAGCACCGAACGTGGCGGCCATTCCCGCCGCCGCGCCCGAGGCGAGAAGGATCTTGCGTTCCGACGGGGTGACCCTCAGGATCTGGCCCACGAGAGAACCGATCGCGCCGCCGGTGACGATGATCGGGCCCTCGGCACCGAAGGGGCCACCGGTGCCGATGGCGATCGCCGCGGAGAAGGGTTTGGCCACCGCGGTGCGAGGAGCGATGCGGCTCTGACGGCGTAACACCGCTTCCATCGCCTCGGGAATGCCATGGCCGCGGATGATCGGCGCGAACCGGGCTATGGAAGCCACCAGCAAGGCGCCCAGCGCGGCAACGATCGGCAAGCGCGGCGACGGTTCGAGGTCGGCCAGAGACGGGATCTCTCCCCACCCCCATTCACCGAACAGGGCCAGATGGGTGATCAGGCTGATGGTGCGAACCAGTAGATACGCGGCACCTCCGGCCGCGAAGCCGACGATGGTGGCGAGTCCGACCAGGAACAGTTGACGACGGATCGGCTGCGAAAGGGTGAAGATCATCAAGTGGCCTGGGCGGCGAGCAAGGCCACTCGTGGGGTTCGCAACATGCCGGAACAGTAGCGTCGGGGGGTCAGATCTTCTCCAGTGGTGCCCACGACAACAGCAGTCGCTTCTCTCCCACACTCGGAAAGTGCACGCTCGCCTCGGCCTTGTCGCCACTGCCGTCGATGTCGATTATCACACCTTCCCCCCATTGGGAGTGCCGGACATCGTCGCCCACCCGCAGACCCATGCCCTCCGCACCCGACGGTGAGGGTCGGCCGGACGCGGCCAGGGCCTGGTCGACCATGCGATCGCGGCTCGAACCGATCTGGCTGTGGCTGGTGCCGATGCGTTGACGATCTGGCCTCGCCCCACGATCCCGTCGCGACCTCAACATCCGTGATCCACCGATCTCGTCGATGAGCTCAGCTGGGATTTCATCGAGGAAGCGACTCGGCGGGTTGTATTGGGTGGTGCCGTGCATCATCCGGCTCCACGCACTCGTGAGGTGGAGGCGTTGCATGGCGCGGGTGATGCCCACGTAGGCGAGGCGCCGCTCCTCTTCGAGCTCGTGGGGATCACCGAGCGAGCGAATGTGGGGGAATACGCCGTCCTCCATCCCGATGACGAACACCACCGGATACTCCAGACCCTTGGCCGAGTGCAGGGTCATGAGGGTGACCGACGACTCCTCGTCGTCGAGACTGTCGGTGTCGCTCACGAGGCTTATCTGTTCGAGGAATTCGTCGACGGTCTCGTATTCGCGGGCCATGCCGACCAGCTCGGAGAGGTTCTCGAGCCGCCCCTCGGCTTCGACTGATCGTTCGGTCTGGAGATCCTCCAGATAGCCAGAGCGCTCGAGTGCCTCCTCCAAAATCACAGCGGGCCCCGCACTCAGTCGGCGGATCTCCGTGGTGAACTCGAGGAACTTCTCGATGCCGGTGGCGGCGCGCCCACCCACCCCCGCCTCCTCGAATCGCAGCACAGCCTGATCGAAGGTTTCGCCGTTGGCGGTGGCCCAGGCATCGAGCTTCCCGATGGATGAGTCGCCCACCCCGCGCTTGGGCACATTGATGATGCGCTTCGTGCTCACCTCGTCGCTGGGGTTGACGATGGCCTTCAGGTAGGCGACCGCATCCTTCACCTCTCGCCGGTCGTAGAACCGGGTGCCCCCCACGACCTTGTAAGGGATACCGACCCGCACCAGGAACTCCTCGAGTACCCGGGACTGGCTGTTGGTGCGGTAGAAGGCAGCCATCTCATTCCACCGCATGTGCTCATGGTCGTGGAGTTTGGCCAGCTCATTGGCCACGTACTGGGCCTCGTCGGACTCGTCGTCGGCGTGGTACCGGATGATCTTCTCGCCGGCCCCTTGATCGGTCCAGAGGTCCTTCGGCTTGCGCCCCACGTTCTTGGCGATCACCGCGTTGGCGGCGTCGAGAATCGACTGGGTGCTGCGGTAGTTCTGCTCGAGCACCACCACTGTGGCATCGGGGAAGGCATCCTCGAATTCGAGAATGTTGCGGATGTCGGCGCCCCGGAATCGGTAGATCGACTGGTCGTCGTCGCCGACCACCGTGACCTGGCGGTGGTGCTCACCGAGCATGAGCACGAACTCGTTCTGGACAGGGTTGGTGTCTTGGTATTCGTCGACGAGAACGTGGCCGAAACGATCACGCCAATGACCGAGGACATCGGGTTGGGTACGGAACAGTTCGACGGTGCGCATCAGGAGATCGTCGAAGTCCATCGCCGCGGCACCGAGGAGCCGGCGCTGGTACTCCACGTAGATGTCGGCGATGCGCCGCTCGAAGATCTGGCTTGCATTCTCGGTGTAGCTCTCGGCAGAGATGTTGTCGTTCTTCGCCGCCGAGATCGCCGCGTGGACCGACCGGGGTGGGAACCGTTTGGGATCGAGGTTGAGGTCGCGGATGACGTAGCCGGTGAGCCGAACGGCATCAGCCTGGTCGTAGATGGAGAAACGGCCCGGAAACCCGAGCCGTTCCACATCGCGGCGCAGGATGCGTACGCATGCGGAGTGGAAGGTGGACACCCACATTTTCTCCGCCACCGGGCCGACGAGTCCTCCCACCCGGTTCTTCATCTCGCCCGCGGCCTTGTTGGTGAAAGTGATGGCGAGGATCTCGAACGGCGACAGGCCCTGATCGATCAGGTGGGCGATGCGATGGGTGAGGACGCGGGTCTTGCCCGACCCGGCGCCGGCCACCACCAACAGGGGTCCGCCCTCGTGCAGGACGGCATCGTATTGGGCCGGGTTGAGGCCGTCGAGGAGCGGGGAATCCGACATTCTTGTCACCCTAGCGAGGCACGATGACAGCCAACTCAGCCTCGTCCGAGGAGCTTGTAGCCCACCCCGCGCACGGTGACGATGTGTTGGAGTCGTCCGTCGTCGGGCGCCACCTTCGTTCGAAGTCGCTTTATATGGACATCGAGAGTCTTGGTGTCGCCGACGTAGTCGCGGCCCCACACCTGCTCGATCAGTTCTGCTCGGCTCACCACCGTGTCGAAGCGTTCCATGAGTACAGCCAGCAGGTCGAACTCCTTGGGAGGGAGCCTCACCTGCTGCCCGTCGAGGGTGACCTCATGGCGTTCACGATCAAGCACGAGCGCACCGACTTCGAGCCGTTGAGCTCCTCTCCTGGTCTTCACCGAGCGCCGCAGTACCGTACGCATCCGGGCCACCAGTTCCCGCACCCGGTAGGGCTTGGCGATGTAGTCGTCGGCTCCGATTTCGAGTGCCACCACCGCATCGATTTCCTCGTTTCGAGCGGAGACCATGATCACCGGGGTGTCGTGGGTCGAGCGGATCTGTCGGCACACGTCGATCCCCGACATTCTCGGCAACATCACATCCAGCAGCACGATGTCGGGCTCGCTTGCCGCGAAGCGTTCCAGCGCTTCCTCGCCGTCGGCCGCCAGGTCGACAACAAATCCTTCTCGCGCCAACATCTGGCGCAGGCTCTCTCTGAAGGCCTCCTCGTCGTCCACCACCAGCACGTGCACGCCGATCACGCCGAGACCGCCTGCTGGCGCGGCAGTTCGAGGGTGAAGGTCGACCCTTCGCCAGGCTTCGACTCCACCCGGACGCGTCCGCCGTGCGATTGGGCAACGTGGCGTACGATCGACAATCCGAGTCCGGTGCCACCGGTCTCACGACTTCGGGCCCGGTCGACGCGATAGAAGCGCTCGAATACCCGCTCGAGATCGATTCGCGGAATACCGACACCGTTGTCACGCACCGCCACCGCCACCAACATCTCGAAGGCATCCACCGACACCACCACCGTCGCGCCCTGATCGGAGTATCGAACGGCGTTGTCGAGAAGGTTGGTGAGGGCTCGAACCAGCTGACGCCGATCGCCGGGCACACAGAGGTCGTCGGGGACAGGTTCGACATCGAGGGCTACCTGGTTGGCTCTGGCGAACGAAGCAGTGGCGTCCACAGAACGCTCGACCACGTTCGCCACCGACACCTGTTCCATGGTGGCCGGCGCATCCTCGAGACGGGTGAGCTCGAGCAGATCATCGATGATGTGTTCGACTCGGCTCGACTCGCGGTGGAGGAGTTCGGCGAGCCGGTCGCGGTCGTCGTCGTCGTCGGCCGCCGACATGGCCTCGGCGAGAATGCTCATCGCCGCGATGGGTGTCTTGAGTTCGTGGGAGACGTTGGCCACGAAATCCCGCCGTATCGCATCGACCCTCCGCTCCTCGGCAATCGAATCGATCACAGCCATCCCTCGGGCACCGCCAACCT
The DNA here is from genome assembly GCA_029263215.1 of Acidimicrobiales bacterium. Lineage (GTDB taxonomy): Bacteria > Actinomycetota > Acidimicrobiia > Acidimicrobiales > Aldehydirespiratoraceae > OFTM10. Next base: position 34,725 of record JAJCXY010000031.1, on the reverse strand, counting down.
CGGGGCTTTCATTCGAGCCGCTGATCCGATCGCGGACAACGGCCTCCGCACCGGGTAGTCGGCCGTCCACCATGAATCTGACCCGCTCACCGATATTGCCGGCGTGATCACCGATCCGCTCGTAGAACCTCCCCACCAGGGCGAACTGCATCGCCTGTTGAGCATCGATGCTGCCCCGCCGAGCATCCTGGATGACCGTCTGGATATAGGTGCTGTGGAGGTCGTCGAGGACGTCGTCGAGTTCGACGATCGATGCTGCCAGCCTGGCATCGCGACCCGTCAGCGACTCGCCGGCTCTACGAAACAGCGTCTGGGCCTGCGCCGACATTCGGGCAATGAGATCGCGGACCTGATCGGCGGGACGCGCCCCCTGGAGTCGGCCGATCGCCTTCGCGATGTTCGCCGTCAGATCCGCGCTCCGCCCGATTGCTCCGTTGATGTACAGCGCCGCCACCACGAAACGCAGGTCGACATCGACCAGCTGATCCGACACCAGCGCCTCGATGCACTGCTCCTCCACGCGTAGGGAGCGCAGGTCCATCTCGCCATCGGCCGCGATGATCTCATCGGCCAGCTCGACATCGGCATCGAGCATCGCCGACGTAACCCCCGCGACACGCTCGGCCACGTCGTCGGCCATGGAGATGAGTTCGCTCTCGATCTGTGCGAGGCGATCAATGTCGTGGGCAGGAATCTCGCTCACGGCTTTCGCAGCTTGGCCATCACCATGACGGTAGAGCAAAACGTCGCGCCAGATGAACGCCACAGGAGCCGAAAGTGAACATTCGCTGAACAAACATCGCGAGGTATCGACCCTCCACGGGCGGATTGTTACGTTTCGTCCGGATCTATGCAGGCGACGACCGACCCCACCGAACGAGGGCTACCGACCTGGGCCCGTTCGATCCTGGTATTCACTCTCATCTACTTCTTCCTCGTTGGCGTGTCCTTGCTCGAAAAGGGCATCAACGTCATGGGCAAGGACACCCAGGAATCACTGTTCTCCAGCGTCGACAACCCGATCGCCGGACTGTTCATCGGCGTCCTCGGCACAGTGTTGGTCCAGTCGTCGTCGGCAAGCACATCGGTGATCGTCGGCCTCGTCGCCTCCGGTGCGCTCGGCGTCGAGTCTGCGGTGCCGATGGTGATGGGCGCCAACATCGGCACCACCGTAACCAACACCCTCGTTTCGCTCGGGTCGATGCGCCAATCCGCCGAGTTCCGGCGAGCGTTCGCGGCCGCCACGGTGCACGACTTCTTCAACGTGATGGCGGTGGCGATCCTGCTGCCCCTGGAACTGGCCACTGGGGCATTGTCGAAGGTGGCCGAGTCGATCAGCGATCAACTCGTCGGCTCGGCGGGCTCAGAGTGGAAGAGCCCGGTGAAGAAGTGGGTGAAAGAACCCGTTGGCTGGGTGAAAGACACTTTCGAGGGAGTCGGGCTCGAGACGAACATCCTGGGCACCCTCCTGGTGATCACCGGGCTGATCATCATCCTCACCGCTCTCACATTCATCACCAAGAACATGCGCGAACTCGTCGCCGACCGCGTGGAACGCTCACTCAACGCCATGCTCGGCGCGGGTGGTGGCACCATCGCGATGCTCCTCGGCGTGGTGATCACCATCGCGGTTCAGTCCTCCAGCATCACCACATCGATCATGATCCCGCTGGCGGCCGCCGGCGTGGTCACCCTGCCCAACATCTACCCCGTCACCCTCGGCGCCAACGTGGGCACCACGATCACCGCACTTCTCGCCGCCCTGGCCGCCAGCCGACCCGAAGCGCTCACGGTGGGGCTCGTGCATACCCTCTTCAACGTGTCGGCCATCCTTATCATCTATCCGTACAAGCGCATCCGAGAAATCCCCATCCGGCTGGCCGAAGGGCTCGCCAACCTCGCCGTTCAACGCCACCTCGTAGTAGTGGTGTACGTGGTGGGACTATTCATCATCGTGCCCCTCGTCGGGGTTGCGATCCTCCGCTGAAAGGCCCAACACCATGGTCATGTCCTTCTTTCGCCGGGGTGAAACCGGCATTGACGCAATCGCGAACCGCACGGTTTCCATGCTCGGCGACGCCCGCCACAGCTTCGATCTGGCATCGGCCGCGGTGCTGAGCGGCGCCGATCCCGAAGCGGTCGGCGCCGATGTGAGAGACACCGACGAGCGCATCAACCGCGCCGAGCAGGAGATGCGCGGCGAACTGGTCGTCCACGCGGCAGTGCACGGCACCGAAAACATCGCGGTGGTGATGAGCTACACCCTGCTCATCAAGAAGATCGAGCGCATCGGCGACCAGGCCAAGAACATCCTCGACCTCGCCGACGAGGGTGTCTCCCTCGCCGGAGAACCCGACAGTGAGGTCCTGCTCGAACACCGCCGCACCATCTCCACCATGATGAGCGAGACCGCCGACCTGCTCACCGACCCCGATGAAGAACGGGTGGCCGATTTTCGAGATCGAGCCGACACCTTGCGCCAAGAACTCGAGGCCCAGATCCGCGGCTACATGCACTCGGAGGAACCCGGAAGCTTCGCGGTGCCCCGGGCGATCCTCTACCGCTACTGGAAGCGGATCGTGGCCAACCTCGCCGGTGTCATCAGCAGCGTCACTGAGCCCCTCCAGCACCAGGACTACCTCGACGATGGCGAAACCGACATCGCCGACGACTAGCCGCGGCAATCACCCAGGAGCGGTGACCAGGGCGTATTGGTAGGCGATCAGCGACTGCTGATTCATCGGTACGAGCTGGATCGAGTAGGCGGCCGCCTGCTCGTAGAGCCCCTCCGGGTCGACCGCCGGAAACTCAAGGGTGCCGGACGCAGCGGCGCTCGCCGCCGCCAGCTCGAACTCGCAGAACCCGGCGACGGATTCGGCGCCGAGGAACTCTGCGATACACAGGCGCACGATCCAGCCGGGAGCCAGATCGGTGACCTCGTAGGACACCCTGCCCTCGGCGCTGGTGGTGGGGTCGGCCGACAGGGTCGGCGTCGGAGGGGAGAGACCTTCCTGGTCGAAGCGCACCGGCAACCGCATGTCGATTCCCGCACCGAGCACCCAGAGGTAGCAGGTGCGGCCCGCACCACCGCAGTCGACGGCCTCACCCGCTCCGTTCCAGATCCACTGGGTCACCGCCACCACGGTGGAAAATCCACCTTCGGTGACGGCCACGTCGTCGGGAGCATTGTGGGCGCCTTCGCCGAAGTGGCGACACCAGACACCTTCAGGGCCTTGGTCGACACATTGTCTGACCGCAATTCCTCCATCGGTTCGAAGGTCGAACCCGTCGACTCGGACCTCTTGGAGGTGAGTCAGCGCTTCGCTGGGCGTGACCGTCAGCTCTGCGCCTGGTGGGGGCCGGAAGGCACCGTCGTAGGTGAGCGCCACCGGGTTGGGTGTACGCCCTGCCTGCACGACCACCCGGCAACCGTAGGGGTCGTCGAAGCAGTCGATCTCACCATCGCCACCGAACACCAGACGTGACGCTGCCACTGTGGCGGTGAACGTGCCATCTTCGCCCACCACGATCTGCCCGGTGGCGTTCTGACCGAAGCACACGCCGGTGCCGTTCATCCCACCGATCACACACTGGGTGATAAAGGCAGACTCTCCGGCCCGAAACCCTCTACCGCTAACTGTGAGCGTCTGGCCATCGGTGAGCCCGCTCGACGGCTCGACGGTGAAGACCGGTGGTTCCTCACCCTCGACCTCCGGGTCGAAGAAGATTCGGGCAGTCCCCGACTCGTCGTAGTCGTCGACATTGCCTGCCGCGATCCGACAGCCCTCCACGAGACCACCCAGGGCGCAGTCGAAGGTGCCCCCTTCCAGAGCCAGGTAGCGCCGCACCGGGAACTCGGCGAAGACCATCCCCTGTTCGTCGGCATGAGCGATGACCACGCCACCCAGATCGCAGTCGTCGACCGAGCCGCCGCCTTCATGTATCCAGCACTCCACGACACCGACAACGGTGCCCGGTGCGAAGCCCTCGGCCACCAACTCGACTAGGTCGCCCTCGGCCAGACCGATGTCGGGCGTGACAGCCAGCGGAAGCCCGATCGATTCGAGGCCGTCGTAGGGTCCGGCGAGATCGACCTCCTGAATCGTGATCTCGCCGTTGGACTCTGCCTGATCATCCTCGCCGCCGTCGTCGTTACCGTCGCCGCCGCGCGCTGCGAACATCACCGCCGTCGCGGTGACCAAGACCAGTAGACCGAGGACCCCCACCCTCTGCCAAATCGCCTGTTTGAAGGCACGCTCGGATGACTCGACGATCTCCGGCTCAAGCTCTTCCATCACCATTCCTCCCGCCAAGGTGGGGTCAGTCTCTCACACGATCTCGAAACCCTCTCCTCGGCCCATCAGGGCCAGGAAACGAACCGCGGGGGTGGCGTCATCGGCGGGTTCGATCGGCATGTCGGGGAGCACCCCGCCGGCCAGCACCGCGTCGGCGTGATCGGCCCAGAAGCCGAGGCAGGCTTCGGCCAGATCATCGGGCACCTCAACCGGGCGGCCAACCGCCATCCCGATGTCCCATGCTCGCACCAGGTTCTCGCTCACCCGTTGGGCGACGAGGTCGGCCACGGCGAACGATCCTTCGGTGTGAGCTACGACACGGTCGAGGGCACCCGGCTCCGTCAGCGCCTGAATCGCGGCCACCGCGGTGCCCCGCCAGGTGGCCACCGGATTCACGCCGAGTATCGCCGAGTCGAAATCAGCGACCTGGTGCACATTTCCCGTCGCCAGAGCATCGGCAATCTGGGCGTCACCCACCACCACCCATGCCACCGTGGTGAGCACGTTCCAGTCCGCTGGGCGCGTGGGTAGTTCCCATTCATCGTCGGCCAAGCCGGTGACCATCTCACCTACGAGCGCCGCCGCCCTCTGATAGGCCGTGGAGTCGAGGTCGACGCTTCGGTCTCGGTGGCTCATTCCCATTCGATGGTGCCAGGCGGCTTCGACGTGATGTCGTAAGCGACCCGGTTGACCCCCGCCACCTCATTGATCACCCGACTGCTCATCGTCTCGAGTACGTCGTAGGGGATACGAGCCCAATCGGCGGTCATGGCATCCTCACTGGTGACCGCCCTGATGATGATCGGGTAGCCGTAGGTGCGTTCGTCGCCCATCACCCCGACACTGCGGATATCGGGGAGCACCGCGAACGACTGCCAGATCTCGCGCTCGAGCCCGGCGATCTTCAGTTCCTCACGCACGATCGCATCGGCGTGCTGGAGGGTGGCCACCTTGTCGGCGGTGACCTCACCGATGATTCGCACCCCGAGACCCGGGCCTGGGAACGGTTGGCGTTGCACGATCTCGTCGGGGAGGCCGAGTTCACTGCCCAGCTGGCGGACTTCGTCCTTGAACAGGCTCCGCAGAGGCTCGATCAGGTCGAACTCCATGTCGTCGGGGAGCCCACCGACATTGTGGTGGCTCTTGATCGTGGCGGCGTGCTCACTCCCCGACTCGATCACGTCGGGGTAGAGGGTTCCTTGCACCAGGAACCCTGCGCCGTCGACCTGGGCCTTGGCATCTTCGAATATCCGGATGAACAGCTCACCGATCGCCTTGCGCTTCGCCTCTGGTTCGATGATCCCGGACAGGGCGGTGAAGAACCGGTCGGCGGCCTTCACATGGATCAATTCGAGGCCGAGGTGGCGGTCGAAGGTCTCCACCACCTGCTCACCCTCGTTGAGCCGCATCAGGCCGGTGTCGACGAATACGCAGGTGAGCTGATGGCCGATCGCCTTGTGCACAAGGGCTGCGGCAACCGCTGAGTCCACGCCACCGGACAGTCCACAGAGCACCCGATTGTCGCCTACCTGGTCGCGGATCTGCTCGACCGCGGTGTCGATGATCGACGCCATGGTCCACGACGCGTCGGCACCGCACGCTTCTCGAAGGAAGCGCTCGATCACATGCTGACCATGGGGGGTGTGGATCACCTCGGGATGGAACTGCACCCCGTAGAGCTTCTGCTCGGAGTTCTCGAAAGCGGCGACGGGGGCATCGGGGGTGGATGCGGTGGCGGTGACGCCCACTGGAGGCTTGACGATCGCATCGAAGTGACTCATCCATACAGGTTGTTCGCCCGGGGTGCCTCCCAGCAGGGAACCACCGTCACTATCGAGCGTCATCGTGGTGCGACCGTATTCACCTCGATCGGTGCGATCGACCAGTCCTCCATTTTGTTGAGCGATCAGCTGGGCGCCGTAACAGATTCCGAGGATCGGTATGCCGAGCTCGTAGACGCCGGGGTCGATCCGGGGCGCCCCATCCACATGCACCGACGCCGGGCCTCCACTGAAGATGATCCCAGCGGGGTTCTTGGCCACCACTTCTGCGGCGGTGATGGTGGGAGCGACAATCTCGCTGTAGACGTGGGCCTCGCGCACCCTACGGGCGATCAACTGGGCGTACTGGGCTCCGAAATCGACCACCAGCACGGTGGCAAAGCCACCATCGGAACCTGGCGCCGGAGACCGAGCGCTCATCGAACGACCACCTCGGCCTTCTGGAACGACTTCGCGTCGGTGTAGCCGCACTTTGCCATCACCCGTCGAAGCAGGTCTTCCACCGACTCACCTTCCGAGGAACCCGACAGGAGTGAGCCGTCGACCAGCGCCGCATCGGCCCCGAGGGCCAGAGCCTTGGCCACGTCCAACCCCGAATCGATGCTGCCGGCGGCGATGATGTGGCAGTAGACGCTGGTCTCGTCGAGGTGGCGCACCCGCGCCGCTCGCGCGTCGGCGATCGCGGTGGCGAGAGGCACGTCGATACCGAGTCCGCGCTCAGAAACTCCGACGAGTACGCCGGCTGCTCCCGTTCGCATGAGATGCAGGGCCGCGTTGTAGCTGGCACAGCCTCCCACGATCACAGGAACATCCAGGCGCCGAATGAAGGTCTTGAGGTTGAGCGCTTCGCTCCTCGACGACACGTGTTCGGCGGACACGATCCGCGCTTGGATCATCAAAAGATCGACCTCGGCCGCGATCGCATGATCTACCAGTTCGACCGCCCGCTTCGGACTCACGCTGGCAGCGCATCGCGCACCGGCACTCTTCACTTCTGCGATCTGTTCCCTCAGGCGACCGGCATCGTGGTGCTCGTTCCAGAGGCTTTCGAGGTCGACGACGCCCACCGCACCGCGGGCCCCTATCGCGGCAGCATCAGAGGGTGAGAGCGGGGAGCTGAGACCGGCACCGATCAGGGGGAGGTCGAGTCGGTAGGCGTCGATCTTCCACGAGAGATCGACATCCTCAGCGTCGCGGGTGCGTCGATTCGGCACAATCGCCACATCGGCAAGCTCATAGGCCTGTCGGGCCGACTTTCCTAGCCCGATCTGGATCTCGGTCACGCTCCGACCTTTCCGTCGGAGAAACCCTGTTTCCCCGGCCGTGGAAAGAACGAATTCTAGCCACGGAGGATCGACTTCAGGAGTTGTTTGGCGACACCGGAGTTCATCTCGTAGGCCGCCTTGGCCCCCTCGTCGCCAACCCTCTTGAGCAGGCGCCCGTCGGTGACCGCGGCCAACCCGTCGAGGCCGACCACAACCGCATCACGCGTGGCATCGGTGGCCCTGTGGCCCAGGCCGGTGAGACCGGCGACGAGCTCACTGTCGGCGAGCGGCGCCGGAGCCGCAGCAGCGATCAGCCTCAACGCGTCCTTGGTTAGATCGGCGCTGGCTTCTACCACGTCGGTGGCGGAGCGTTCCTCGAGGGTGGAGTCGAGCCAGACGCGAACCTGGCGTACGAGGTCGTCGTGGGTGGAGGCGCTGAACCTCAGTTCGGGCATGGCCAGAGGCTAGCTCGCGGTGACCTCCCCAAGAGCGTCATCGCGACTGTCCGCCTCCCATGATCCGGCCGCGATCACCCGGTCCCGACCCCGCCGCTTGGCCTCGAGCAGGGATTCGTCGGCCAGGGCCACCAGCTCCTCGAGGTCGTCGCCCATGGTGGTGTCGGATACGCCGAAGCTGGCGGTGAACGGTGCCGAATTGGAACCGGCCAGGGCCAGTACGAGGTTCTCTCGGAGCCTTTCGACCATGCCGACCGCAGCCTCGGTGTTGGAGTCGTCGATCATCACCACGAACTCCTCACCTCCCCACCGGGCGACGAGGTCACCATCGCGCGCACTCTCCTTCATGACCTTGGAGAACAGGCGAAGAGCGCGATCGCCGGCCTCATGGCCGTGACGATCGTTCAGCATCTTGAAATGGTCGAGGTCGCCGTAGGCGAACGCCAGCTTGCGACCGGACCGCAGCCGACGGCTCGCCTGGGTTTCGAACGAGCGGCGGTTGAGGAGGCCGGTAAGCGGGTCGGTGGCCGCCTGCGTCTGGGACTGGGCAAATGCGCGCAGAACGCCGATTCGATCACCGGCGCGATCGGCGATCTGCTCCAGCTTGTGAACGTCCTCGGAAGTGACAACGGCGTGGTCGGGGCCGGTGGAGTGGAGAACACCCACCGTACGACCCGCCACACTCACCGGTACACACACCGCGGAGAAGGGTTCGCCATCTCGCAACCGCATGTGGGGGCACGCCGAGTAGGTCGCGTTGTGCTCGAACGTGAGGGTAGCGCCGCGCCGGATCGAGGGGCAGTCGGAGGGCTCGAGAACCTCACACCCGGGCCCGCCGCACTCTCGGTGCGTGGTCACCGCCTGCTCCAGATGAGCCTGGCTCGAATCGGCGATGAGCAGTTCAGTGGGCCGGTCCGGCACTTCGGCCAAGAGCACTAGTTCGACCGCTCCGATCGCCGCTTCTTCGGTCTGGGCCATGTCGAGGGCCTGGCTGAGTTCGGCCTCGAACGCGGTGCGCCGCGCCTCATCGGCCTGTTGGGCCTCGCGCCGCTCGGAATGACGATGCTGGGTGCGAACCGAGCGATAGGTGGTGAACGACACCGCCCCACCCACGAGCAGACCGATCGCCAACAGGATCAATAGGGCTTCGATCGTTCGGTTCGCCGTGGTTTCGATCGACTCCGTCGTGGCAACGATGTGAGACTCGGCCACCACCTCTTCGAGGTCGTGGACAACCGAACGCGCCGCGGCGAAGTCCTCGCCAGTCGTCGCCAAGAGTTCCGTCACGGCGGGATCCCCCACCACAGCTCCCGTCCTCAGCAGGTCGACCAACTCACCCGTCGATGCCAGCCAGGCAGCCCGGTGGGGTTCATATGTCGCCAGCATCGCCTGCTCTTGCTCGCCATCCTCGGCCACTGAGATGTACTGCGACCATCGACTGGCGGTGCGCTCGACCTGGTTGTTGTACTCGTCGATATAGCCCGATCTCACCATCGTGTCGGGGGCGATCACGGCAAGCTCGACGGAGCGCTGGGCCCGGAAGAGATCGCGATCGACATGGAGAAGGTGATCGAAGCGAGGCTGATCCGTCTGCGTCATGTGATCGAACTCGCTGTTGAGCCTCATCACACCCATGCTGCCGAGCCCGACCACCCCCGCCATGAGCGCCAGCAGGGAGAACGACAGGATCAATACCCGAAGATACGGTGCCATTCTGTATTCGGTGGCCATGATCCACACTCCACATCGATGAAGCTGCACGATGTGTGCGCTGCATACCTATGCAATCGGCATGCTGAAGCCCGCCGGCAATGAGACGTGACGACCTTCACCCCGGGAACATCGTCATGCACAGATGGGCCGTTCGACCTACTCGGATCTGGATCAGTGCCCCGCCACGCGGTCTTCCACTCCAGTGGCGATGGCCAGCAACTGGCGCAACATCGTGGCCGTCGCGCCCCAGATCGTGTCGCCCATCACCTCGAAGAAGGTGATCGCGCGGTCGCCCTGGCCTCGGAAATTGGGCCAGACCTCTTCGCGCCACACCTCGTCGAGGAGCAACTCGGAGAGGCTCACATGACGAATCGACTCAACCTCGTGGGGCGAAGCAACCGACAGATCCGGGCGCCGATCGGCCACGGCCACAAAGGGCTGGACCAGCAGGCCCGATCCCCCGGTCACGAATCGGTCGAGCGCACCGATGGGCTGGATCACCGCAGGATCGAGAGCCACCTCTTCCACTGATTCGCGCACAGCGGTTGCCCACAAATCCGGGTCGTCGGGATCTCGGCGTCCACCGGGAAACGACACCTCATGGGCATGGTGCCTCATGTTGGGCGAGCGACGGGTGAGGACCACATGGGTCTCGTCGGCGTGCTCGTAGAGAATCGCCAACACCGCCGACTCCACCGTGCCCGCGGCTACCGGCCCCACCGTGACCGCGCTGCGCCGGTGGTTGAGGGCCGCGGCGATGCGTCCCACCGACACCTCCCGCTCGGCACCGGCGAGATGGGTCCACGGGGGAGATCCGCCGAGGCGGGCAGTGGCAGGGCGAGGAATCCGCTGGGGGCCTCCCCGACCGGCCGGGATCGAGACGGGTGGCGGCGCGGGCGCGGGCGGGTCGTCGGGTGAATCGACGGAGTCGGGCGAGTGGGTCAGGAGCCCGACTCGACGAGAGACTCCAGCAGCTCGCGCATCCCACTGGTCTTCAGATTGCTGATGACCTTGCCGGGAGGAGTCTCCCCTCGTTCCCACTCCTGCCACTGGTTGAGCAGCTTCTGGGGATCCGGCACGGGCTTTTCCATGGGGGAAAGGCTATCCAGCCACCAGACTTGTCCGATGCCCCCTCCGAGCCCCCGTCACGTCACCGCCGCCGCGATGGCCTCGATGGTGGCGGCAGTGGCGCCTGTGCACCTATTCGGGGCCTTGGCCCCCGAACTGCAGGACGATCTCGGATTCGGCGATGCCGCTCAAGGGTTGGCCGTGGCGCTCTACTTCGGAGTGTCTGCGAGCCTGAGCTCATGGGGTGGCGGACTCACCGATCGCATCGGCCCGAGCCCGGCATTGAGGGGCGCTGCGGCAATGAGCGCCATCGGGGCCCTCATCTTGATGACTGCTCCTGCCTACGCGATCATCCTGGTCGGTTTCTCCATCGCCGCGGTGGGCAACGCAATCTCCCAACCAGGCACCAACACCTTCATCTCCGGTGGGGTAAGCACCGGTCGCCGCGGACTCGCCCTCGGGATGAAGCAATCCGCCGTCCCGATCTCCACCGGGCTCGCCGGACTCGCCCTCCCCGTCATCGCCGTGAGCGTGGGCTGGCGCTGGGCGTTTCTCTACGCGATCGCGATGGCGTTCGCCGCTCTCGCCCTCATACCCCACGTTGAGCCACCCGCGCCCCGTTCCAAGTCTCGCCGACTGCACCGGCCCTCGCCGGCCTTGTGGCTGGTCACCGCGGGCTCCGTTCTGGGCGGGCTCGCGGTCGCCCCGATCGGCATCTTCCTCGTGCGGTCACTTGAGGACGCAGGCTTCACCCCCACCAGCGCGGGCCTGATCCAGGCTGTCGGCAGCGCGGCCCTCGTCTCGACGCGGATCGGATGGGGCGCGCTCATGGACCGCACGGCTATCGACCGGTTCAGGTTTGTGGTCATCCTTCTCGCCGTCGGGGCGCTCGCCTATCCGATGCTGGCGTTCGGTGACCATCGGGTGATGGTGGTGGGCGCCTTGCTGGCGTTCGGCGCCGGTTGGTCGTGGCCAGGGGTGGCCCATCTGGCCGTTGTTGAGCAATACCCCGGAGCAATGGGCGGCGCAAGTGGGGTACTCCAGGCAGGCATGTTCACCGGGGCCACGATCGGACCGGCTGTGTTCGGGATCGTGGCCGACGTCGAGAGTTTCGCCGCGGCGTGGCTCATCTGCGGAGTGTCATCCGCGACCGGGGCGGTTCTCGTAGCCATGGGCGGACGCCGGTTCTCGGGCGAAAGCGCCGACTAGGCACCTCAGCTGAGGTGTAGCAGGGCGACGTCGAGAACGGCATCTGGATCTGCTCCCAGCGGAGCGACGACAACCACACGATCGCGAGTCACACCCACGATCACCCCGGTATCCGCGATCCCGTATACCGCCTGGCCAGATTCCAGGGTGATAGTCGTGATCCCTTCGCTATCGACCAACAGCTGAGCCACTGCATCCGCATCGGCGGCCGAAGGCGTGACGAGGACGGTGAGGGCCATCTCGCCCGACGGACTCACCACGGTCGCCCCCAATCCCCGCTCGACCGGTACCGGCCCGATGACCGGCGCCCACAGGGCGATTTCTGCCGCTGCGCCTTCCTCGTCGAGATCGAATGCGAAGGCCACTTCCACTTCGCCCAGGAGGTCGCCGTTGACCGGCTGCCCGAAGCCGGGCGGAAGTCCGGCTGGGGTGTCACCGTCGAGTGCCGGTGGCGGTGCGAATGCGTCGACCCCGCCGAACAGGCCACCGTCGAGTCCGTCGGCCAGGTCATACATTGCATCGATCACTGTGCCGAGGTTGTCGTCGGACAGCGAGTTCAGCACGCTCAAGACGCTCGCGGCGCCGGTTCGGGTGGGCGAGATGAACCATCGATCGTCGACCCGATGGGTAACCACCGAGACGCTCATGAACTCCGCCAACGAGGTGGCCAGGCCCGAGCCCAAGGCAGTGTCTCCCGGCTCGCCGGGGCACATCTCGGTCGAGTCGACTCCCCCAGGGTCCTGTCTCGCGGTTGTGTAGCAGTCGCCGTCGAACGTGAAGTCGATCGTGTAGGGGTCACCCCAGAAGTCGACGTCGGAGAAGCCCACCTCGAACGTGCCGTCGCTCACCTCCACATCGAGGGATCCGGTCTGTCCTCTGGCTTCGAGAGCGAACCCTCCCACCTGGGTGGTGGCCAGGTCGCCGTCGACGACCGTGCTCGACAATCCGAGTAACTCAACCTCCCAGGTCCAGCCCGACTCCTCCAGACCGACGAGTATCTCGTTGGCCGCTCGGGTCGCCCCATCGAGAAACAGAGGCGAGTAGTCATAGAGCGCTCTGGCTTCATCGGGGTCGAGCATCCCGATCATCCGACGGACATCCAGCCTCAAGAGCTCCTCTACGAACCGACTGATGGCCTCGTCGGGCGAGGCCGCGCCGATCTGGGCGGGACGACGGCCGAGGTCGGGTAGGGGCTGATCTGCCTCGATTCGGGCATTCTCGGCGACGGAGTACCACAGGCTCAGATACCAGCGGCCGTCGACCTCGACGGCGACGATCGGAGTAGTCGACGGCCCAAGATCGCGGGCGTCGGGTTCGCCGGACGCCGGCCAACCATCGGGTGTGCGTCCCGACAGCATTGAGCCCCATGGGAGTAGGCCGCCATCGATCGAGCCGGAAACCACGGCCCGTTCGACGAAGAGGTGGGCGAGATCCGATCGGGGAAACTCCTCGCTCACGTCGAGTTCGGTGATGGCGAGGTTGATCCCGTTCACCGAGGAGAGATCGAGATCGGCGGCCAACACTTCGAGTCGCACCAACTCGTCGGCGAGATCGAAGCCGGCGGCGATGAGGGTGTCGCGTTCACTCGGTACGACCAATTCCGACGCGGCGAGAAGGTCGCCCGATGCCAGAGCCCCGAGCATCGACTCCAACGCCTCTGCCGGCGTGTCGGCACCACCGTTGGCATTGCCGGCGTTGAAGGCCAGGAAGCCGCCGCCGCCGATCAGGACGAGGGCGGCCGCGACGGCGAGGCTCTTACCGAGCCACCTGCTCCCGGAGTTCGCTTCGGCCACGACCGGCCCCACAGACACGGACTCTGTCGCGGGCGGCGCGGGTTCCGGAAGCGGTGAGGGCTCAGGAGGCAAAGGGGGCGGTGCAGCCGACCTTTCGGTGGCCGGCGCCCAGGGACTCTCTTCAGGAGCGGGCTCGGGCGGGCGCGACTCTGGGACCGGTTCGCCGTCGGTCGGTGCCCACGGATTCGGGTCGTGCTCGTCGTTCATTCAGCCGCACCCTTTCCCCTCGATCTCTGTGTCATGAGTATCAGAACCGCCCCTGCTGTGGCTATCAGGCCTGCTGATACCCCCACGATCGCTCCCCATCGCACCGGTAGCGCCGAGCGGGTCACGATCACCGCGGCCACGAGCATCGCTGGGCCGATCGGCAGCAAGGCCCACCCAGCCACAATGGGACGCCCCCAGGCCACCGCCACCAAGGCTGCGGCGGCCAGGACGACCACCAGGTACCAGGCGAGTACCGCGGCGGGCCGCTGCCAACCGCTGATCACCTCGAGTACTCCCGCTGAGCGCAGCAACTGGATGCTCGATCGGTCGGTGTCGCCACTGCCCGCCCACGGGGCGAGAAGGGTGAGCGCGGCCAGCACACCCGCCGTCGCTCCCCCCCATCCGAGCCTGGTCGTACCCACCCGCGCAGAGTACCCAAAACGGGAAACGGTCCGGGCAAGAGACCCGGACCGTTCCAATTCTCTAAGCTTTTCTGAGCACTTTCGCGCGCTATGCGCGCGTAGCGCGCTCAGAAAAGCGGGGGGAGGGCGGGCATTACATCATGCCCATGCCACCCATACCACCCATGCCGCCCATCGGGTCGCCGCCGCCCATGGGCATGGCCGGCGCTTCCTCGGGCTTGTCGGCAACGAGTGCCTCTGTGGTGAGCAACAGGCCGGCAATGGAAGCCGCATTCTGAAGAGCCGCACGGGTGACCTTCACCGGGTCGATGACACCGGCGTCGATCAGGTCGACGAACTCGCCGGTAGCAGCATTGAAGCCGGTGGCGCCCGATTCGGATTCGGTCTGACGCACGACGACAGCACCCTCATGACCGGCGTTGTCGGCGATCAGACGGGTGGGAGCCTCGAGCGCAGCGTGGATGATGCGAGCGCCGGTGGCCTCATCACCTGAGAGCGACTCGACAACTTCGCCAACCGCAGCACGGGAGCGCAGCAGGGCAGTGCCGCCACCGGCGACGATGCCTTCCTCGATGGCCGCGCGAGTAGCCGACAAGGCGTCCTCGATGCGGTGCTTCTTTTCCTTGAGCTCGACCTCGGTGGCTGCGCCTACCTGGACAACGGCAACACCGCCGGCCAGCTTGGCGAGACGCTCCTGAAGCTTCTCACGGTCCCAATCGGAGTCGGTGTTGTCGATCTCGGCTCGGATCTGGCTGACCCGGCCCTCGACGTCGGCCGCGCTGCCGGCACCTTCGATGATGGTGGTGTCGTCCTTGGTGACGATGATCTTGCGGGCCGATCCGAGCAGTGACATGTCGGCAGAGTCGAGCTTGAGCCCGACCTCTTCGGCAATGACCTGACCACCGGTGAGGATGGCCATGTCCTGCAGCATCGCCTTGCGGCGCTCACCGAACCCGGGAGCCTTGACGGCGACCGAGTTGAAGGTGCCGCGGATCTTGTTGACGACGAGCGTGGCCAGAGCCTCGCCCTCGACATCCTCGGAGATGATCAGCAGAGGCTTGCCCGACTGCATGACCTTCTCGAGCACGGGGAGGAGGTCCTGGACGTTGGTGATCTTGCCCTGGTTGAGCAGGACGTAGGGGTCTTCCAGCACTGCTTCCTGACGCTCTGGATCGGTGACGAAGTAAGGCGAGAGGTAGCCCTTGTCGAACTGCATGCCCTCGACGAACTCGAGATCCATACCGAACGTGTTGGACTCCTCGACGGTAACGACACCGTCCTTGCCCACCTTGTCGATGGCCTCGGCGATGACCTCGCCCACCGACGGATCGGCGGCAGAGATCGATGCGACCTGAGCAATCTTGTCCTTGCTGTCGTCGACATGGACCGACTGGTCGGCCAGATGGTCGACAGCAGCCGCCACAGCCTTCTCCATGCCCTTCTTGAGGCCCATGGGGTTGGCACCGGCAGCCACATTTCGAAGGCCTTCACGGACCAGCGCCTGGGCCAGCACGGTGGCGGTGGTGGTGCCATCACCAGCGATGTCGTTGGTCTTGGTGGCCACCTCCTTCACCAGCTGGGCGCCCATGTTCTCGAAGCTGTCTTCCAGCTCCACCTCGCGGGCGATCGAAACGCCGTCGTTGGTGATGGTGGGGGCGCCGAACTTCTTGTCGAGCACCACATTGCGGCCCTTCGGGCCGAGGGTCACCTTCACCGCGTCGGCGAGCTTGTTGACGCCAGCCTCGAGACCGCGACGGGCCTCTTCGTTGAACTTGAGAATCTTTGCCATGTGACTGGACCTCAGCCCATCTTGGCGAGTACGTCACGGGCGTTGAGGATCAACAGATCTTCACCCTCGACAGTGATCTCGGTGCCGCCATACTTGCTGTAGACGACGATGTCGCCTACCGAGACGTCGACCGGGATGATCTCACCGGTCTGCTCCGAGCGACGGCCGGGGCCGACCGCTATGACTTCGCCCTGCTGGGGCTTTTCCTGGGCGGTGTCGGGAATGACCAGGCCGCTGGCGGTTGTGGACTCCGCTTCACTGGAGCGGACCACAATGCGGTCCTCGAGGGGCTGCAGACTCATTCGATCCTCCGAGATCGGTCGTTGCGTGAGCCCGAGAGGCTCAACGCGGCTATTAGCACTCTGATGTGCCGAGTGCTAACGATAGAACCCCGACCCCGCGTAGACAACCCGTATCAGGCGTCTCAGAGACGGTCTCGACCCAGGGTCGGTGTCAGATCGTCGGCAGCCGCAGGGACGGGTCAGCCCCGACATCGAGAGGGGACGGACCGTCGGCCTGCAGGCGCCACCACCCCGCCGCGGCCACCATCGCCGCATTGTCGGTGCACATCGCCCTGCTGGGCAGAAAGGCGCGGAATCCATCCTCGACGCACACGTCGAGCAGCTTTTCGCGGAGGCGGGAGTTGGCCGCCACCCCGCCCGCCAGACACAGACCTGCCGCACCCACTTCACGGGCCGCGCGACGGGCCTTGTCGACCAAGACGTCGGCCACCGCCTCCTGGAACGAGGCTGCTACATCGGGTACCGACACTTCTGGGTTCTTGCGGACATGGTTGATGACCGCGGTTTTCAGACCGCTGAACGAGAAATCCCAGCCGTCGCGCGCCATCGCACGAGGAAACGCGATAGCTGTCGGGTCGCCGTCGATGCTGAGTCGATCGATGATCGGACCGCCGGGGTAGCCGAGTCCGAGATGGCGGGCGACCTTGTCGAAGGCCTCTCCGGCCGCGTCGTCGAGCGTGGAACCGAGAACGCGGTAGCGGAGATGATCTTCCATCACGATCAAGCTCGTGTGGCCGCCTGACACCAGCACGATCACCAGGGGCATTTCCAGCTCGGGCTCCTCCAGAAAGGCCGCATAGAGATGAGCTTCGAGGTGGTTGACGGCCACGAAGGGCACGTCCCACACCAGTGCCATGGCCTTGGCGGCCGATACTCCGACAAGGAGGGCACCGACCAGGCCGGGGCCGTAGGTGGCAGCCACTGCTTCGATCTCACGGTCTTCGATGCCGGCCTCGATGATCGCCTGGGCGACAACCGGCATCAGGAGTTCGACGTGGGCCCGGCTCGCCACTTCGGGCACGACTCCTCCGTAGCGGGCATGGAGCTCGATCTGGCTGGAAACCACCGAACTCATCACGTCGGTGCCACCCAGCACGACCGACGCGGCTGTCTCGTCACACGACGTCTCGATACCGAGAATCCGATCGGCGCTCATGGTCGAGCCTCTCCCGGGCCCGCCGTGCGGACGAGCTCTTCTCGCACTTCGGACAATCGCCGGCCGACCTCATCCCCCTGGAGCTCGTGGAGCCACATCACCAGGGCATCGTCGACGGGGTTGGTGTAATAGCGGCGACGCATCCCTGCGGGCTGAAACCCGAACCGGGCGTAGAGGCGCTGGGTGCGACGGGCCGTGGCCCGCACCTCGAGGGTGGCCGACTCCGATCCGGCACCGATCGCCACCGCGAGGAGATCGGAGACGAGGCGAGTGGCGATGCCGGTGCCCTGATGGTCGGGATGCACCGCGACGGTGGTGACGTGCACTTCCTCGAGGACGAAGAGCAGGCCCGCGTGACCGACGATGAGGTCACCAGCCGCGGCCACGACGTGGTGCCTCGTGGATTCGGACAGCTCGTTGCGCCATGTGGCGGCCGACCAGGGGGCGCTGTAGCAGAGCCGATCGATGGCCCGCACCGCTTCGATATGACGCCTCGCCATCTTCTCTACGACGAGTCCGTGGGCCGTGGTCTGGTTCATCATCCCGCCTTCGGTTCCCATTTTGCCTCTGCATCGGGCCGTCGAAGATAGAGGGGCTCGATCTGATCGGGTCTCACGAACTCCTCGCGGAGCGCCCGGGCGTGCGCGAGCATCACCAGAGACGAAGCAGATGGGAAGGCGAGGCGGTTGTCGGCGATCTCGACACCACTCACATTCTGGAAGACGCCGTGGTGGTGCAGGGCGCCGTCGCCGACCAGCAGGACCTCATCGTGTTCGGCCACGATGTCGGAGAGAAGGTCGTCGGGGGTGGCGACCCCGGGCTCGGTCATGCGTTGAACCCCTCCGGGTACGGCGCGGTAGGTGGCGTGGAAGACCTCGCCACGACGTGCATCGACCGCGGCGACGATGGCCCTGTGGGTATGGGCCACCGGAAACGCGAGGAGGTCGAGGGAGGTGACGCCGATCATCGGCACACGCAGGGTTTGGGCCATGGCCAACGCGGTGGTGACACCCACTCTCAGCCCGGTGTAGAGACCGGGACCGACATCAACCGCGATCGCCCCGACCTCAGCCAGTTCGATGCCGGCCTGTTCGGCGATGAAACGGATCTGGGGGGCGAGCGACTCCGCGTGGCGTCGGCCCCGCGCCGAATGCGTCGATGCGATCACGCCTTCGTGGCCGCCGATGGCACAACCCACCTGGGCCGTGGCCGACTCGATGCCGAGGATCAACATGGATCGCACCTCCAGGAAGAGAGCGCCGTGGCCAATCGGGCACGACGGGCAGCCCAAGAGGGTCCGACGCAAGCAATATCGAGTAGTCGGTCGTCGTCGCCCTCGCCGAGGACGATGCTGATCTCCAGGCGATCACCGGGCAGGGCGGGCGAGATGTTGTCGCCCCACTCCACGAGGGTCACCCCATCCTCGAGGAGTTCCGGCAGGGCAAGGTCCTCGGCTTCGGCGAGCACCTCCACCCGGTAGGCGTCGAGGTGGTTGAAAACGAGTCGACCCTCATAGCGGTTGGCCAGGGTGAACGTCGGGCTGGTGACGGGTCCCTCCACGCCCAGGGCCCGAGCAAACCCCTGGGCGAAAGCGGTCTTGCCTGCGCCGAGGTCGCCCACGAGCATCAGGAGATCACCGTCGCCGACCTCATCGGCGACGGCCGCTGCGAGTTCTCTGGTCTGCTCAACACGATCGGTTGCACAGTTGATCATCGCCGTCTCCAGGTGCCGACCATCAAGGATCGAGCGTAGCGACGCCCGAACGAATGGCCTGCTCGACGGCGGCGACGGCCAGCAGCCGGACATGATCGACAGCCGCGACCAATACCCCGGTGCCGGCAGCCACGAATCCGTCGCCGTCGGAGCGCATGTGGGGGGGCACGATCGCGCGGGTGAGACCATCGTGGGCTCCCTGGGCCACCACCAGGCATTCGGTCTTGGTGAGCCGGGCGTTGGTGACCACGACCCCGATGGTTGTGTTGCCGAACTGTTCCCGGTCGGGCCACGACAGTTCGCCGGCGGCTACCGCCGACATCGTGGTGTCGTCGTCGATGTCGCCCGCGGCGTTGATGGCGACGATTGCGGCCACCACCAACTCGCCGGAACGAGCGAGATGGATCCCCAAGCCTCCGGGGCGGGCACGATCGGGTCCTCGCCACTTCCCCACTGTCGCGCCCGAACCCGCGCCCACCCTGCCCACGGCCGGACTCGAGGTTGCGGCGGCAAGGGCTCGACTACCTGACTCCGCATCGGGGCGAACCGTGGATGAACCGACCGCGAGGTCGTACAGCGACAGGCCCACCACGATTGGCACGACCCCCGCTTGGGTGGGATAGCCCTGTCCATCCGCCTCGAGGGCCGAAACCACGCCATCGGCGGCAGCGAGTCCGAAGGCGGAGCCTCCGCTGAGAACCACTGCGTCGAGTCGGTCTACTGCTCGCGACGGATCGAGGAGCTCGAACTCCCGGGTGGCGGGCGCTCCACCGCGGATCTCACCCGATGCCGTGGTGCCTTCGGGAAAGCGAATGACGGTACAGCCGGTGCGGGCGTCGAGGTCGCTCCAATGACCGACGGTGACGCCGGGAATCTCGATGTCCACATCGCGACGCTAGTTGGTGGACGCTTCACTCCCCGCCACCAGACTCTCCACGCCTTCGTCGTGGTTGGCGGCTACCTCCGACCAGTCGAATCGCATCATCGAGTTGGCCAGCCCGGCCACCGCATCGTCGCCGCGGGCTAACGCCTGGATGGTTTCGCGCAGGCGCCCGGTGAGTCCGCCCGGCTCATAGAGAGTCGCCTCGTGGAACGACGCCGGAATCACCTCCGGGTAGGCGAGTCCGGCCGGCACCACCGGCCAGGCTCCGGCTGCGACCGCCTCCGCCACCGCGATACCGAAGAACTCGTTCCGCGCGGCCGACACCACCACCGCCGCTCGGGAAAGAAGGGCCTCGTACTCGGATCGGGCGAGGTTGCCCCGAACTCGAAGACGAGAGCCGAGCCGGTGGAGCAGGGGAGCAAGCGTCTCGGCCTCCCCCGCCGTGTGGTCTCCCACCACGGCCACCTCGAACTCGAGCCCCTCATCGGCGAGGCGGACGAGGGCGCGAAG
Source organism: Acidimicrobiales bacterium (assembly GCA_029263215.1). GTDB lineage: Bacteria > Actinomycetota > Acidimicrobiia > Acidimicrobiales > Aldehydirespiratoraceae > OFTM10. The sequence continues at coordinate 14,164 of JAJCXY010000031.1, read as the reverse complement.
AACCGCGCCCACATCCTTGTCGTGGTGCCAACGCTGGTTGGAGAGAACGAGGGGCGGATCCTCGCCCATGGTGCGGCCCGCGGCGATCAGGCCCGCCGCATCGATTCCCACCGGACGGACCGACATCCGTCGACCGACGCTCTCCAGCAGGTGGGTGTGATCGTGATCGGGCACCGCTTCGAGCAGGCCGGGAAGCGAGGCAAGCAGATCGTCGCGATGAAACGCTGAGTTGCACCAGATCTCATCGGCAGCGAGCAGGCTGCGCCAGTTGGCCCACACCAATCCCTGATCGAGGGCCTCGCCGGGTTGGCGGGGGTAGGTGAGCTGGTTCTCGTGCATGTAGATGATCGTGGGAACCGCCCCGATCGACCGACGAGTGAGTCCCAGGAAGGCGGCCAGGTCGAGCATGTCGGTGCCTACAACCACATCGGGTCGTCCGTTCGCCTCGACCCAGCGGTCGGCGGCCTCGGCCAGGCTCACCGCGCCGCCCCGCATTCGCCACCGCCAGGCCCGGCCGGGGTGGCCGAGAATCTCGACCCGGTGCCGGCTGGCGCGCTGCCATCCCTCGGCCCAGGATCGGTGGGAGCCGCCGTTGAACGGTTCCACGAGGAGAACCGTGAGTGGATTCACTGATGGACGCGCCCGACGCGTCGCCCGATCGAGGTGAGCACTTCGTAACCGATCGTGCCGATCCTCGCCGCGATCTCGTTGACCTGGATCTGTTGGTCGCCTTGGGTGCCGATCAGAACGACCTCATCGCCCAGTGCGGTCGAGTTGTCGACCAGCACCATGCATTGATCCATGGTGACGTTGCCGACGATCGGACGGCGCCTGCCTCCGATCAACACCTCGACACCGTTCTCGTTCGACGAACGCCTGAGCCCGTCGGCGTAGCCCACCGGCACGGTGGCGATACGACTCGCGCTTCCTGCCGTCCAGCGGCGCCCGTACGAAACGCTCTCGCCGGTGGAGACGGTTCGCAGCGCGGTCACTGCCGTGTGCAGCTTCATTGCGGGCGAGAGCGTCACGACGTCTTCGAGCCCCGGAGCGGGAGCGACGCCGTACATCGCGATCCCTAACCGCACCAGGTCGTGGCGCGATCGCGGATGAACCAGAGCCGCCGCCGAATTGGCGGCATGGGTGAGGGGTGGACGCAGCGACGCCGCGCGGAGGTCGTCGAGGGCCCGGTCGAATCGATCGAGTTGGGTGGCGGTGAACGGGTCGGTCGGATCGTCGGCGACGGCCAGGTGGGTCCAGACTGCTTCGAGATCCACCCCCGCGGTGCCGGCGACGAGTCGGGCCGCGGCCACCATTTCGTCGGGGGATACACCCATGCGGTGCATCCCGGTGTCGACCTTCAGATGAACTGGCACCCGTCGGCCGAGCCCGGCGGCCGCAACTACACCCGCAGCAGTGCACACGGTGAGCCGCACCCCGCTCGGAAGTTGCTCACCGTGCTCCGCCAGTTCCTTCCCTGGCCGCTCCGCGAGGATCAGGATCGGGGTGTGGTCGGGCACCGCGCGGCCCACCTCGACAGCTTCTGGCGCGGTTGCCACCGCGAGCCAGGTGGCCCCGGCCTCGAGGGCGGCCCGGGCCACGGCGGGCGCGCCATGACCGTAGGCATCGGCTTTCACCACCGCGCACACCGGCGTGCCGGCATGGGCCGCGATATTGGCGATGTTCGCACCGAGGGCCGACAGATCGATCTCGGCGGTGATGGTCATGACAATCCTCGTCCGGGTCTGTCGAATGCCGAGGCCAAGACGGCCGGAATTCGATCGATGAGATCTCCGGCGATCAGCCCGTCGGGTGCGAGCGCCGCGGCCGCGGCGTGAATCTGGGCTCCCGCCGAGGCCGCGTCGACCGGAGCAAGACCGCGGGCGACAAGGCCGAGGATCAGGCCGGCAAGCACGTCGCCGGTTCCCGCAGTGGCCAGGGCCGCGGAGCCGTTGGTGACAACCCGCACCGGTTCGCCCGGTGCACCGATCAGGGTTGTAGGTCCCTTGCGCACCACCACGGCGCCGGTGGCAGCCGCTAGGGCATTAACCGCCTTGATCCGATCCGGGTCGAGGCTCCCACCGAGACGAACCCACTCACCGTCGTGGGGAGTGAGGATGGTGGGGTTACGCCGACGAGAGACCGCCTTGATGATCTCGGCCTGCAGGGCATCACCGTCGATGACGAGAGGACGGTCGACGGTGAGTACATCCCCCACGCTCACCACTTGATCAGGGCCGAGGCCGGGGCCGACCAGCACGGCCTGAAGTCGGTCGGCTCCTGCTACGGCTTCAGGCCCCCAGCCCGTCGCCGGCAGGGGATGGCCCACCGCTTCGGTCGGGCCTTCGTTGCCGGTGCCCCCCGGCAGGGCCAGCTGAACCAGACCGGCGCCCACCCGCTGGGCCGAGCGGGCGGCCAGGCACGCCGCACCGGTCATTGATGTGCTGCCACCGATGACCCTCGCGGCCGACCGCCACTTGTGATCGTCGGCGGGGCGGGGTGGGAGCACGGCGGCGAGGTCGCCCGGCTCGAGCGCAACCGCTTCCCACCCGGCGATGTCGAGGCCGATGTCGACCAGCGTCACCTCGCCCGCGAGGGAGCGTCCGGGTTCGAGCACGAGTCCCGGTTTCAGGGCCGCGAATGTGATGGTGCGATCGGCACGAACCGGGCTTCCCATCGCCTCACCGGTGAGACCGTCGACCCCGGAGGGGATGTCGATAGCGAGAACCGCGATGCCGGCATGCACGGTCGGGAAGGAGAAGGGCCGGGTGAGACCGGTGCCGAACGCTGCGTCGATCACCAGATCGACTCCACCGATTCTGTCAGGCAAGCCGTCGGCGACCTCGTAGATCCGGCAGCGCACGCCACGACGGCTCAGGTGCCGGCTCGCAACCCGGCCGTCGGCACCGTTGTTGCCGGGCCCGGCCACCACCGCCACCCGACGGCCATAGGAGCCCCCCATCATCTCCAGCGCGGCACGGGCCACCGCCCGAGCGGCCCGATCGATCAGCTCTTCGACCGGTTCAGGAGCAGCATCATCGACCGCCTTCATCGCTGCGGGAGTGAGGATCGGAATCATGACTCGAGCGCGACGACGACCGCCTGGGCAAGGGTGTCGGTGTGGCTCATGCTCATCAGGAAACGATTGGCACCCTTCTGCCTGGCGAAGTCGGCCGCCTCACCGTGAAGGACGAGTTCGGGCCGGCCGTCTTCGTGCCGAATCACTTCGATCTCGGTGAATCGCATGGCGCCGAGTCCGACACCGAGCGACTTCAACACCGCCTCTTTGGCGGCGAACCGCGCCGCCAGGGGTCGAGCCGGATCGCCGGATCCATCCGCGTAAGCGCGCTCATCGGCGCAGAACAGGCGATCCCTCATCCCCGGTGTGCGCTGCAGCACCGCGCGGAAACGGTCGATGTCGACAAGGTCGGTTCCGATTCCGAGCACAGTGCGGACCCTACCGTTCCACTCCCGTCGCCGGCTCGATCAGGCGACTCGCCAACGGTCGGCGAGGTCGTTGATAGGAAGGGTGAGAAGGTCGCTCACGTCCTGGTCGGCGAGCAGATCCTCGCGGAAGGTCGGCTCGGTTTCGTTGACTGCATCTCGGAGTGCCGAGTAGCGGTTGCGATATCCCTGGAGCACGCCGCGTGCGGCGCCGGGGCTCATTCCGTCGGCGAAGCGCACCTGGAGCAGGGTGAGGCCGGTGGTGACGCTGTCCTTTACCTCGGGGATTATCACCACGGTTCGATCGTCGCTGCGACCGCGAGCCACGAAAACCCGCCGCTCCAGCGATACCTGGTGCTTGGTTCCCTTGAGCGTGGGCGCGCGATCGGTACGCGATGGGATGTTCTGGCTGATTCCACCCCGGTCTACCACCACCACCGTGGCGTCGCCCTTGCCGTGCTCATCGAGACCTTCCACCCGATACCGGGTGTGGCCGAGCACTTCCGCCACGGCCGGATCGAGGTCGGCGAGCGTGCGTAGAGAGGCGTAGCTGAGTCGATCGCGAGGAGCGCCGGCCTCGAGCGCGGCGCGGGCGAGGGGAACTTCGAGCAGGGTCTCGTCGGTGCGGGAGATACCCACCGTGACGGTCTTCGCCTGATGCTTGATGGCATCGATCGGACGGGTCAGTTCCTCGATGGCACGGGTGAGCGCCGAGGCCAGGTCATCGAGAACAACTGCCGGCGTACCGACCTTGCCGTATTCGACCTGGTACGCCTCGAGTGGAACTGAGCCAAGGGCGAAGCGGAGAAGCGAAGCAAGCTTCACTGCCGATGACGCCTCCAGGTGGCCGTTGAGAGCTCCGGTGCGGAGCCCGTCGAAGAACGTCGACGCCGCCTGTTCGATCACCGGCTCCACCGACTCGAGCACCAGCTCGCCGGTGATATCGGTGCGGGCCGCGGCCTGCTCGATCGAGGCGCGAGCCTCTCGGAGAGGCACCGCTTGGGCGTCGATGGCGAGGGCCACTTCATAGCCGAACAGATGCCCGGCCATGGCCGACAGGATGAAGCCGAGCCGAGGGTCGACCACCGGCACCGGAAGGACTGCGAGTGCAGCGTCGAAGCGCCCCTCGCCTTCGTCGGCCACCACGATGGGGGCTGCCTTGTGAGCCCGGAAGATCGCCACCTCCTTGGCCACGTCGTCGGCGTTAGACCCCGAAAGGCCTGCCGCGCAGACGAGAATCAGGGGCTCGGACGACAGATCGATGTGCTTCTTGTCTTCGGTCGAGTCGGCCGCGATCGACTTGTAGCAGAGCTCGGAGAGCTTGATCCGCACCTCTTCGGCCGCGATGCGGTTGACGCCGTTGCCCACCAGTGCCCAATAGCGACGACTCGGAGCGAACTGACGGGCGGCCTCGCCGATGATGTCGCGACGGCTGATGACCGTCTCCATTGCCTCGGGGATGGCGCTGATCTCTTCGAGCAGGCCGCGACGATCAGCGGCGCCGGTGTCCCCCAGGAGTTCATCGGCGATGGCGACGGCGAGGAGAAGGCCGGCCGCGATCTGGGAGTAGAACGCTTTGGTGGAGGCGACACTCATCTCCACATCGCGTCCGTCTGAGGTGTAGAGCACCCCGTCGGCCCGGTCGGTGAGATCGCTTCCCCGGCGGTTCACGATGGCGATCACCCGGGCACCGCGGGCGCGCACGATGTCGACGGTGCGATTGGTGTCGGTGGTGGTGCCGGATTGGCTCACTGCCACGACGAGGGTGTCGCTCATGTCGGATCTGAGCGCGAATCCCGACAGCTCGGTGGCGAGGATAGCCTCGGCCTCCACCTGTCCCTCGGGCACGAGAGCGTCGAGGGCGGCGGCCAGACTCTGGCCCGCCACCGCGGCAGTGCCCTGGCCGATGACGAGCACACGCTTCAGAGATTCTGCTCGGAGCGCCCCGCGCACCTCCTCGGGGACGATCTCGGGACCGAGCGACACCTCGAGGCCGTCCTCACCCTCGATGAGCTTGCCCCGCAGGGTCTTGCGGAAGGAGGCTGGGGCTTCACCGATCTCCTTCATCAGGTAATGGGGGTGATCGCCGCGGTCGATGTCGCGGGTGGTGATCTGGGCGACGGCGACATCGTCGGCAGTCACCTCGAGGTCAGTGCCGTCGTAGGAGCGGCGCAGGATCCCCTCGAGCAGGCCCGCGTGATCTCCATCGAGTTCGATTATCTGGCCGCGGCTGGCGTTGGGGTTTTCCGCGTTGCCCGGAGTCTCCCCATCCATGCGGATGTAACGGGCGGTCTCCTCGACAACCCCGTAGGGCTCGCTCGCCACGATGTATGCATCATCGGCCAGGCCCACGTAGAGGGCCTGACCGCTGCCGCGAAGAGCCAACTGGAGCCGGTTCGGCGCGGCGGCGGTGCTCGCTCCGATCGCCACCGACCCCTCGAAGGTGGCCACCGAACGGCGGAAGGCTTCGGCGGTCTCGTGGCCGTCGGCGAGGCGCCGGCTCATCAGGCTCGGGATCACTTTCGCGTCGGTGGTGATCGCCGAGGCGATGTTGATGCCTTCCTCCGCGATCAGGTCAGCGAAGTTGTCGACATCACCGTTGAGGGCACCGACAACATAGGGCCCACTGGAGTCGAGCAGGTCGCTGTTGAGCGGGTGGGCGTTGGGCTCAGAGATGATCCCCACCGATGCCCAGCGAGTGTGGCCGAGCACGAGGGTGCGGGCCGCATCATTGGCCAGGGCTGCATGCAACAGGTCGTCTGCCTCGAACGCGGCCCGGAGGGCTGCGGTGTTGTCGCCGAGTTCACCGATCTCCGCAGCTGTCTTGTGGATCACGCTCAACACGCCGTCGACGACGCGTACCGAGCCCGATCCGAAGTTCTCGTCGCCCGAGCGGCTCTCGATCGCGGCCTTGATCACCGGATCATCGAGATCGAGGGCATGGTCGTGGACCAGTAGGTGCAGGCCGGCGGAGTCGCGCCCGCGTACTTCGAGCCGGTCGAGAGCCGAAAGAGCCTGGTGCACCGACAAAAAGGCGTCGAGGGCACCCCTGCTCCGCATTCCGCCGCTGAGTTCGTCGACCACCTCCGCGGCGCGGAGTCGGTCGCGGCTTATGGCCCAGATCCCGTCGCTGACCCGACCAAGCTGATGGTTGCGCTGCTCGAGTTCGACGGTGTCGATTCCCGCGTCGGTCTCAAGGCGGGCCGCTTCGGCCTCGACCACGGCCAGAAGCTCATCACAATGGTGGATCAGCGCGCCGGCCAGGTTGCGATCATCGAGCATGAGCCTCAGCCCGGGAACGCCGTGCAGGAGAGAGTCGGCGGCTTGAAGGCGATCAGCGGCCGCGGCGAGGGCCGCTGTCACATCGTCGCTGTCGACGATGGTGCCGACCAGGTCGGCGATGTGGCCGATCACTTCGGATGATTCAGGAATTGGTCGAATCGATGGACGCCGTACGACGGCGATGATCCCGCACATGTGTTCCTCCACGGAACGAGAGACGTTCGGTTTCCGGTCGGCCAGCCGACCTTGGCAGCCTAGGGCAGGCTCACCCGGCCCCTACTTCACTTGGGAGCGACCTCATCCGAGCAAGGACGCAACACTCTGGGCGAGAGCGTCGGCTTCCATCTCCGCTTCGGAATCGGTCTCGGCCTCGACCATGACCCTCACCAGAGGCTCGGTGCCCGATGCCCGGATCAAAACCCTTCCTCGATTCGCCAGTCGGGTCTCCGCCGCGGCCACCAGAGGGGCGAGGCGTTGATCCAGATCGTCGTAGCGGCGAGCAACGGGGACGTTGCGGAGCACCTGAGGCAGGCGGGTCATGGCATCAGCGGAGAGTTCGGCCAGAGGCCGGCCGCTACGAGCGACGGCATCGAGCAGTTGGACCGCAGTGAGTAGGCCATCGCCGGTGGATGCCAGACGGCGGAAGATCACATGGCCCGACTGCTCACCGCCAAGATCGAGATCCTTTTCGTCCATGGCTTCGAGGACGTAGCGATCGCCGACATCGGTGTCGACGACCTCGATCCCTGCAGTGGTCATCGAGCGGCGAAAGCCGAGATTGGTCATCACGGTGACCACCACCGCCGGGCCGGCCAACACGCCACGATCGTTCATGTCGAGCGCGCAGATGGCGATGATGTGATCGCCGTCGACGATCGCCCCGGTGTGGTCGACCGCCACCAGCCGATCGGCGTCGCCGTCGAAGGCCACTCCGAGATCAGCGCCGAACTCCACCACCGCAGCCTGGAGTTGTGCTGGATAGGTGGACCCGCAGCTGGCGTTGATGTTGCGCCCGTCTGGGTCGTCGCCGAGCATCATGAGATCCACGCCGAGAGCTCTCAGTGCGTCCTCAGCCACAGTGGTGGCAGCCCCATTGGCAGCATCGACCACGATCCGGAGCCCGTCGAGTCGGCGACCTTCGATGCTCGCCACAACGCCCGCGACATGGTTTGCCGCCGCGGACAGGTGCTGATCCTCCACCGTGGCGCCCATCGGTGGCGATGGCTCGCGGAAGAGCACGTCGAAGCGGGCCTGAATTCGGTCTTGGGTCTCATCGCTGAGCTTCGACCCCCCAGCGGCGAAGAACTTCACACCATTGTCGTGCCAAGGATTGTGCGAAGCCGACACCACCGCGCCCGCCACGGCGTGGACCCGACACCAGAGCGCGACTGCAGGCGTGGGCACGACTCCCAGATCGATCGATGAGCCACCGGCGGCGGCCACCCCGGCGTGCAGTGCCGCGACAAGGACGGGGCCTGACTCGCGCGTGTCGCGGCCGACCACGAAACCGTCTGCTCCCAACTCTTCGGCTCCGGCGCGGGCCAGCGCCGCCACCAGGTGGGGCGTGAGCTCATTGCGGGCATCGCCGCGCACGCCATCGGTGCCGAACTTCAGGGTCACGGCTTCACCATCGGCAGACGGTATCCCGCCGACAGCGCAGGATCAGCGCTTGCTGTACTGGGGTGCCTTGCGGGCCTTCTTGAGGCCGTACTTCTTGGATTCCTTCTTGCGAGGATCTCGCGTGAGGAAGCCGGCACGCTTGAGCACGTCGCGGCTCTCAGGATCGAGAGCGACAAGCCCGCGGGCGATACCGAGACGGAGGGCGCCGGCCTGGCCGGTGGTGCCGCCGCCGTGGATGGTGACATCGATGTCGTAGGCCTCGGAGGTCTCGGTGAGGACCAGGGGCTCCAAGAGGTGCATCTGGTGGGTGAGCGCCGGGAAGAAGTCGCCGAGGGCACGGCCGTTGACTGTGACCGTGCCGGTGCCGGTGCGGAACCGCACACGAGCAACGGAGCGCTTACGACGGCCGGTGGACTGGATGAGAGGAGTGGTCATCGATGCTTCCTGATCAGGCGCGGGCCCGCGCCTGGGCGTGGGTGATTTCGAGGGGCTGGGGACCTTGAGCCGCATGGGGGTGGGTGGGGCCGGCGTAGATCTTCAGCTTGGAGATCTGGGCCCGACCGAGGCGGGTCTTGGGGATCATGCCGCGGATGGTGTCCATCACAGCCTGTTCGGGTCTGCGGGCCATTTTGTGGGCGTAGGTCTCGGTGCGCAGACCGCCGGGGTAACCCGAGTGGCGGTGCACGAGCTTCTTCTCCGCCTTACCGGCAGTGAGCACGACCTTGTCGGCATTGACGATGACGACGTGGTCGCCCATGTCGAGATGGGGCGTGAAAGTGGGCTTGTGCTTGCCACGCAAAATGTTGGCTACTTCGGTGGCCATGCGACCGAGGACCAAGCCCTCGGCGTCGACCACGTGCCAAACGCGTTCTACTTCGCTGGCCTTGGGGGTGTAGGTGGACACGCTTCCTCCGCGGAAGTTCGAAAGATCTGTCGGATCAGCGCCGAAAGGGGCGCAGGTCCAGCTGACAATCCTAAGGGGCACAGAGGGGGAACGACACTCGCGCGGCGCGTCAATTTCGCTCAGTAGTGCGCCTGCCAGAGCACGAGACCGTGGGGTGGAGCCGGGCTGGGAGCGGCGGTGCGATCCTGGGCGGCGAGCGCGGCACCCACATCGACCGCCCGGCGGCGACCGCGCCCGATATCGACGAACAGAGCAACCAGGCTGCGAACCATCTGGTGGGTGAAAGCCCGGGCGGTTATGTCGAACTGGAAGGTGTCGCCGTGGCGACTCCAATCGGCGCGGCTGACCTCACGCACATAGGTGTCGTCGGGCCTCGACTTGTTGCGCTTGCTGAAGGTTCTGAAATCGTGGACGCCGAGTATCCGGTCGGCCGCCAGCCTCATAGAGGCAAGGTCGAGGGGATCGCGCATGTGCCATGCCAGATTGGTGAGCAGGGGGTCGGGCACCTTCGTGTTGAGCACCCGATAGCGGTAACTACGGGCCTTGCACGACAGCCGAGCGTCGAACGCGTCGGGCACGATCTCGCAGGCCTGCACTGCCACCGCCGGAGCCAGCATCTGGTTCAATCCCCGCTCGAGACGCTCGGGATCAAAGCGAGCGGGGTCAACGTCGAACGACACCACCTGACCGCGGGCGTGCACACCACGATCGGTGCGCCCTGCGCAAGCAATCGTCGTCGGGTTGCGCATCACCGTCGTGAGAGCCGCCTCGAGGTCGCCCTGAACGGTGCGAACACCGTTGTTGATGGCGAAACCATGAAACGGAGTGCCGTCGTAGGCAACCGTCATGCGAACACGGACGAACCCCTCCGGGGGAGGGGCTCCGAGGCGTTCAGTCATTCCCTAGGCTCGGTGGAGCCAGACCAGGCTCAGACGAATTCGATGCGCGCCATCGGCGCGTTGTCGCCGGCCCGCGGGCCGAGCTTGATGATGCGGGTGTAGCCACCGGCGCGATCCTCGTAGCGGGGGCCGATCTCATCGAACAGCTTGCTGGCCATCTCGCGGTCGCGGAGAAACTTCACGACGTTGCGATGATTGTGAAGACCGCCCTTCTTGGCCTTCGTGATCATCTTCTCGGCCACCGGGCGCATCGCCTTGGCCTTGGCCTCGGTGGTGACGATCCCTTCCGCCGCTATGAGAGACGCGACGAGGTTGGCCATCATGGCCTTCTGGTGAGCAGAGCTACCGCCGAATCGGGTGCCCTTACGGGGACGTGCAGGCATGATCAGTCTCGGTTTCGGAGCGAGAGGCCTCGCTCATCAAGCTTCACGATTACCTCGTCGAGGCTCTTCTGGCCGAAGTTGGTGATGGCCAGAAGATCGTCTTCGCTCTTCTGCAACAGCTCACCCACGGTGTTGACCTGGGCACGCTTGAGGCAGTTGCGGGGACGCTCGGAGAGTTCGAGGTCTTCGATCGGGAGTTCCATGTCGGGGCCGCCGGTGGCTGCCTGGACAGCCTCGCCGAGCTCGAGGCCCTGGGGTTCGTCGCTCATCTCTTCCACGAGTTGAACGAGGGCTCGCAGGGTGCCACCAGCCGAAGCGAGAGCCTCGCGGGGGGTGATGGAACCGTCGGTCTCGATCTCGAGGATGAGGCGGTCGAAGTCGGTGGACTGCTCCACACGGGTGGGCTCAATCTCGAACGAAACCCGGCGCACCGGTGAGTAGATCGAATCGATCGGAATGACGCCGATGGTGGAGCTGGTGTTGTTTTTGTCGGCGGACACATAACCCCGGCCGGTCTGAACGGTGAGGTCGACAGCGAGTCGACCCTTTCCGTTGAGCGTGGCGATGGGGAGGTCGGTGTTGAGCACCTCTACATCGGGATGGGGCTGGATGTCGCCGGCTGTGACCTCGGCGGCGCCACGAGAGTCGAGACGCAGTGTGACCGGCTCCTCACTGTGGACCACGAGCACGAGGTCCTTCAGGTTGAGGATGATGTCGGTGACGTCTTGGGCGACACCGGCGATGGTGTCGAACTCGTGGAGGGCATCATCGAAACGAACCTGGGTGACCGCGGCGCCGGGAATCGACGACAGCAGGGTACGGCGCAGGGAGTTTCCGATGGTGTGGCCGAAGCCGGGTTCGAGAGGGCCGACCGCGAAGCGCTGGAGGTTGCCCTCGGCTTCTTCGATCGCCTCGACTGTGGGGCGCTGAATGACGAGCATCGGGGACCTCGGCTACTTGGAGTAGAGCTCGACGATGAGCTGCTCACGGACGGGAATATCGATCTGCTCGCGAATGGGAAGTTCGCGAATGGTGACTTCAAACTGCTCGTTGCGATCGAGCCACGCCGGTGGCGTGCGGTCGAGGACGTCGAGGTTCCACTGCACTGTCACGAAATCGCGGGCCGCGGTGCGCAGCTCGACGACGTCGCCCTTGCGGACTCGGTAGCTCGGGATATCGACCCGGCTGCCGTTGACGTTGATGTGGCCGTGGCCGACGAACTGGCGGGCTTGGGGCCGCGTGGCCGCCCAGCCGCATCGGTACACCACATTGTCGAGACGAAGCTCAAGATAGCGCAGCATGTTTTCACCGGTGACGCCCTGACGGCGGCTGGCTTCGGCGAAGAGGTTGCGGAACTGGCGCTCGGTGAGGCCATAGGAGAAGCGAGCCTTCTGCTTCTCTTGGAGCTGGAGCAGGTATTCCGACACCGAGCCACGGCGACGGGAGCGGCCGTGCTCACCGGGCGGGTAAGGGCGCTTGTCGAGAGCGACGGTCTCGCCCTTGGTGCCCCAGATGTTGGTGCCAAGGCGACGCGAGACGCGCGCCCTTGGTCCTGTGTAACGCGACATGTCAGGCCCTCCGGCGCTTGTTGAGACGGCAGCCGTTGTGTGGGATCGGGGTGCAGTCCTTGATTCCAGTGACCTCGATACCGGCCTGCTGGAGCGAGCGGATGGCGGTTTCGCGACCGGAGCCGGGACCCTTCACCTGCACGTCGACCTTACGCACGCCGTGTTCCATCGCTCGACGGGCAGCCTGCTCAGCGGCCATCTGAGCCGCGAACGGGGTGGACTTACGTGACCCCTTGAAACCGACATTGCCGGCCGATGCCCAAGCGATCACATCGCCCTGCTGATCGGTGATCGAGATGATCGTGTTGTTGAACGAACTCTTGATGTGAGCGACGCCGTGGGTGACGTTCTTGCGTTCGCGTTTGCGGGGCCGACGGCCACCTGCTGCTGGATTCGCCATTACTTCGTGACCTTCTTCTTACCGGCGACCGTCTTCTTCGGGCCTTTGCGGGTGCGAGCGTTGGTGTGGGTGCGCTGGCCGCGCACGGGGAGGCCACGCCGATGGCGCAGACCTTGGTAACAGCCGATCTCCATCTTGCGTTTGATGTCCTGGGACACCTCACGGCGAAGGTCGCCCTCCACCTGGATGTCGGAGTCGATATAGGAACGCAGGCGGGCTACCTCATCATCGGTGAGGTCGCGCACTCGCGTGCTCGGGTTGATGTCGGTGGCTTCACAGACATGACCGGCAACGGTGCGACCGATGCCATAGATGTAGGTGAGGCTGATGCCCACCTGCTTTTCGCGCGGAATATCTACACCGCTGATGCGTGCCATTTCAGCCTTGCCTCTGCTTGTGACGCGGGTTTTCGCAGATGACCATGACACGGCCGCGGCGACGAATCACCTTGCACTTGTCACAGATCTTCTTGACGCTTGGTCGAACCTTCATTTTGCTCCCGACCGCTCTCGCGGTCGCTGTACTCTCGACTGAATCTCAGCCGTTCTTTCTTCCGGCCGAATTGCCGGAAGCTACTTGTAGCGATAAGTGATACGACCCCGTTGGAGGTCGTAGGGGGTGAGCTCCACCTGGACACGATCCCCGGGAAGAATACGGATGTAGTGCATCCTCATCTTGCCGCTGATGTGAGCAAGGACTTGATGGCCGTTCTCCAACTCGACCCGAAACATGGCGTTCGGGAGCGACTCGTTGACGGTGCCCTCGAGCACGATCGCATCTTCTTTGGGCTTCGGCAGGGTGGAACCTCCTACAACGCACCCGGCAGTGTTACCGGACGCGAAATGACCTGGGGCTCCCAGGCCAAGTGACTACGCTACCGGGCGTACCGGGGCCGACCAACCCGACCATGCACCATCACTGAAGGCGATCGTCGATAGCGGCACTTACGCGGTCGAAAACCTGTGATTCAGCCCCCAGGCCATCCACCGTGACGAGAAGACCACGCTCGGAGAACCAGTCGCGAAGGGGTGCGGTCTGCTCCTCATAGAGGGCTAGGCGACGTGAGATCGCTTCTTCGGTGTCGTCGGAACGACCCCGGGCCATCATCCGCTGGGTGACTTCCTGCACGGGCACGTCGATATTGATCGCGATCGTGAGTCGGTGGCCGAGGTCGGCAAGGATCTGTTGGAGTGCATCGGCCTGATCAGAGGTGCGGGGAAAGCCGTCGAGCAGCACTCCGGCCGCTTCGATGTCGGGCTCAGCGAGACGTTCGGCCACGATGCCGTTCATGATGTCGTCGCCGACGAGACCGCCGGCTTCCATGACTTCTGAAGCCTGCCTGCCAAGATCGGTGCCCGCGGCCACCGCGGCACGCAACATGTCGCCGGTGGAGACGTGGACGCAGCCGTACGACTCGGCGATACGCAGCGACTGGGTGCCTTTGCCGGAGCCCTGTCGGCCGAGAATGGCCATCCGTAGCGCTCCCATGGCTACTTCAGGAAACCTTCGTAATTTCGCATCATCAGCTGGCTGTCGATCTGCTTCATCGTCTCGAGGGCAACACCCGAGGCGATCAACAGCGAGATGCCACCGAAGGCGAATCCGCCGGCACCACCACCATGACCTCCACCCTGGCCCGCACCGGTATTGAGGGTGAGGTTGATGAG
>JAJCXY010000030.1 GCA_029263215.1 Acidimicrobiales bacterium | reverse complement strand
CACGAACCCGATCGTGGCCAACTCGCGCGACCAGGTCGGGTCGGTGACGAAGGCGGCCACGAGCGAGCCGCCGGCCATCAGCAGGAAAACGAACCGCTGGAGCCAGCCGTAGCCGAGGCCCACCTCTCGGCGGCGGGTGGTGACCCACAGGAAGAACCATCCACCCGCAGCCCACTGGAGAAGCACGGTGGCCCCATCGAGACGAATCATCGTTCAGCGATCAGGGCTCGATGACCGCGAGATGATGATCGACGGTGTTGAGCGGATCGGGGCCATCAACAGTGGCTACCACGATGTCTTCGAGCCTCATCCCCCACCGGCCCGGAACATAGATGCCCGGCTCGATCGAAAAGGCGTTGCCGGCCACCAGTTGATGCTCATTGCCCTCGACGATGTAGGGGTCTTCATGAGCCTCGACCCCGATGCCATGACCGGTACGGTGCACGAAGTAGGAGCCAAAACCCGCGGCCGCGATCTTTTCGCGGCCGACCCGGTCGATGTCTTGGGCAGGTGTACCCACAACGGAGGCCCGCACGGATGCGGCCTGGGCCTCGTGAAGAACGGCGTAGGCCTCCAGAAACTCGCGATCGGGCTTGTCGCCGACCCAGACACACCGCGTGATGTCGGAGCAGTAGCCGACGCCATCGGTGCCCACCATCGTGCCGCCGAAGTCGCACAGCACACCCTCGCCGGTTCGGATCACACGGCTCCCCGCATGGTGATGGGGACTTGAGGCATTCTCCCCTGCCGCCACGATCGCGAAATTGACCCGATCATGGCCCTCATCGAGGATCTGGCGTGAGAGTTCGGCCGACACTTCAGCTTCGGTGCGGCCGACGAGCTCAATCTCTCCACCCTGGAGCCGCTCTGCGATCCTGTCGACCGCGGCGCCTGCTGAGCGGAGCCGTTCGATCTCGTCGACCTCCTTCACCGAGCGGATCGGACCGGTGATGGTGCTGGCCCGCCGAAACCCGGTGCTCGAAAGCGCGGCGGTGAGGTCGACGAGGAAGCCGGCCCACATGTGGTCGCCCACCGCTGCGTTCGACGCCGATCCGGCCAGGCCGGCGATGACCGCGATCGGATCGTCGGTCTCACCCCAACCATGGATCGAGAAAACATCGGGGCGCTCCACCACTCGGGGCACTTCGAGTTCGGGGATGACGAGTGTGGCGTCGCCATCGCGGGGCACGACCAGCATCGTGATCCGCTCCAACGGCATCGCCTCGTAGCCGCAGAAGTAGGGAAGGTCGCTACCCACCGAGAGAAGGAGGACGTCGACGCCCGACTCCGTCATGGCGGCGCGGGCGCGATCGAGGCGTGTGCTGAACATGACGGTGAGGTTAGGGCGTCGAGGGCCTTGGCCCTAGAGTCGCGTCGATGGAATCGCAGACCGACCGCGACTGGGGGTTTCGCACCCGTGCCCTCCACGCCGGAGCGCGGCCCGATCCCTCCACCGGAGCACGGGCCACCCCGATCTTCCAGACCACGAGCTATGTGTTCGAGGACACCGGAGATGCCGCCGACCTGTTCGCACTCCAGAAATACGGGATGATCTACACCCGGATGGGCAACCCCACGGTGTCCGCCTTCGAGGAGCGGATGGCGAGTCTCGAGGGGGGAATCGGAGCGGTCGCAGCCTCATCTGGGCATTCGGCGGAGTTTCTCGCCATCACCGCTCTCGCCGGAGCGGGAGATCATATCGTTTCGAGCAGCCACCTCTACGGCGGCACGATCACGATGTTCTCCAACACCCTGACCAATTTCGGCATCGAGACCACTTTCGTGGATCCCACCGATCCGGATGCCTTCGCGGCCGCCATAACCCCCGCCACCAAGGTGATGTTCACCGAGACGATCGGTAACCCGTCGGGGGCCATCGCCGACATCGAGGCTCTCGCCGACGTTGCCCAGGCTCATGGCCTCCCCCTCGCCATCGACTCCACCTTCGCCACCCCCGCGCTCTGTCGACCGATCGAATGGGGCGCCGATCTGGTGATCCATTCAGCCACCAAGTTCATCGGTGGCCACGGCACCTCGCTCGGTGGAGTGGTGGTTGAGGCCGGCAAGTTCGACTGGGGGTCGGGACGTTTCCCCAAGTTCACCGAACCGGTGCCCAGCTACAACGACCTGCGCTGGTGGGACAACTTCGGCGAGTACGCGTACTGCACCAAGCTCCGCACCGAGCAGTTGCGCGATGTGGGGGCCACCATGGCACCCCTCAATGCTTTCCTGTTTCTCCAGGGACTCGAAACGCTCGACTATCGGATGGCCGGCCACCTGGCCAACGCCACCGCGGTAGCCGAATGGCTCGACTCCGACCCCCGTGTGGCGTGGGTTCACTATGCGGGACTCCCCGACTCCCCTCACCGAGACATGGCGGCGAAGTACCTGCCCGCCGGTCCCGGCGCCATCTTCACCTTCGGGCTGGGCGGAGACCGCGAGACCGGGTCGCGGTTCATCGAGAATCTCCAACTGATCAGTCACCTCGCGAATGTCGGCGATGCCAAGACCCTCGTGTTGCATCCGGCATCCACCACCCATTCCCAGCTCAGCGAGGAGCAGCTCGCCGCCGCCGGAGTAGGCCCCGACATGATTCGCCTGTCGGTCGGCCTCGAGGACCTCGACGACATCCTCTTCGATCTCGATCAGGCCCTTAGTGCGGCCCAGGCGGCTTCCTGATGACCGAGCGGTCAGCCGTCGCTGGATGGACACCTCCATCTCCCAACCAGCGGCGAGCGATGCTCGAGCACAGCAGTTCTGTGGCGATAGTCGGTGCTTCCTCCAACCCGGCGCGGGCCAGCAACTTCGTCATCACCTACCTGCTCAGCTCTTCGACTGATCTCGACGTCTACCTCGTCAACCCGCGCGAGGAAGAGATACTCGGCCAGCCGGTCTTCAACGACCTCAGCGATCTACCTGTCGTGCCCGACATCGTCGATGTGTTCCGACGCAGCGAGGATCTCCCGGCGGTAGCCGAAGAGGCGGTTGGCATCGGGGCGTCGGTGTTCTGGGCCCAGCTCGCGCTCTGGTCGCCGCCCGCTGCCTCTCTGGCGGCAGCCGCGGGTCTCGACGTGGTGATGGATCGCTGCCTCAAGATCGAGCACGCCCGATTCCACGGGGGACTACATCTGGCTGGATTCGATACCGGGGTGATCAGCGCCCGACGCCACTGACCGACTCTGCGGGTCGGCTCACGGCCCGCGCGGCCGACCGGGCGTGGTAGCTCGACCGGGTGAGCGGTGACGACTCGACATGATCGATCGCCATCGACTCGCCGATGGTCTTCCAGTCAGCGAACATCTGGGGATCCCACCACCTCGCCACAGGCAGGTGATGCGAGGTGGGGCGGAGGTACTGGCCGATCGTGACGATGTCGACACCGACCGCGCCCAGATCGCTGAGGGTCTGCACCACCTCATCGCTCGTCTCGCCCATGCCGACGATGATCGAGGACTTGGTGATGAGGCCGGCTGCCTTGGCTCTGGCCAGAACCGAAAGGCTGCGGGCGTAGGAGGCAGAGGGGCGCACCGCTCGCTGGAGGCGGGCAACGGTCTCGATGTTGTGATTGAAGACGTCGGGGCGGGCGCCGAACACGACCCCGAGCGAATCGTCGTTGCCCTGAAAATCAGATACCAGGGTCTCGACGCGACAATGGGGAACCCGGTCACGAATGGCGGCGACGGTGGCGGCCACTGCGGCCGCGCCCCCGTCGTCGAGGTCGTCGCGAGCCACCATCGTGACGACTGCGTGCTCCAGACCCATACGCTCCACGGCCTCTGCCACCCGACCTGGTTCACTGCCGTCGGCTGGTAGGGGCTTGCGAGTGTCGACGAGACAGAAGCCACAGGCACGGGTGCAGCGCTCACCGAGGATCATGAAGGTGGCGGTACCTTCGTTCCAGCATTCGCTGACATTGGGACAGCCCGCCTCTTCACAGACGGTCACGAGCTCGAGATCGCGAACGGTGCGTCGGATCTCGTGGTAGGTGGGCCCGGTGTCGAGCTTGACCCGCATCCATTCTGGCTTGCGGGCCTTCAGGCGCACGGGGTCGGCCGCCACGCCGGCTTCGGCCAGGCGACCGAGCAGGCGCACCGATGTGCCGTCCGCCTGCTGGGCGAATGCCAGGGCCGGATCGACTTCGCCGTGCCCGACGCCATCGCGGCCCACGGGAGTTCCCGCCCCCTCCCCCCTGGAGAACGGCGAGAGGTCGGCGGATCGAACCCGCCAGGCCACGTCGGCCCGATCGACCAGTTGCCCCGGCGCCCACTGTCGGGTGGCCGCCTCCACAACGAGATCCACCACCTCGCGCATGGCCACGTCCACTCCCTCCGCCGCCAGAGAGGTGACCGCCTTGTCGGTGATACCGCAGGGCACGATCCGGTCGAACCAGGTGAGATCGGGGTCGACATTGAGCGCAAAACCGTGCATGGTGCGGGCCCGTGACATGCGCACCCCGATCGCGGCGATCTTGCGGGGCCGGGCCCCTTCAGGGTCGATCCATACGCCGGTGAATCCATCCAGTCGACCACCAGCGATACCCAGTTGGGCGAGGACCTCGATGACCACCTGCTCGACACCATGGACGTGGGCGGAGGTGTCGGCCATCCCGCCGCCGCGCTTGCCCGGCACCGTGAGGATCGGGTATCCGACCAGCTGACCGGGCCCGTGATAGGTGACATCGCCTCCCCGGTCGGTCTCGACCAGATCGGCGCCCCATGCCTCGACATCGGTGAGGAGATGCGCGGCCGGGGTGCGACGGCTCACGGTGACCACGTGGGGATGCTCGAGCAGCAGTAGGTGATCGCCTGCACCTGCGAACAGGGCGCGCTGCAGCGCCAGCGCGTCGGAGTAGTCGACCCGGCCGAGCCAGCGAACCCGTAGGTCCGGGTGGGTGCCCGGGGTGGGGGTCAGTGGACCTCCGCCTCCCAATCGCGAGTTTCGAGGATCTCCTGGACGCGGTGCAGGAAAGCCGCCGCGTAGGCACCGTCGAAGGCACGATGATCCCAGGCCAGAGCGAGCACGCCCACCGAGTGGATCGCGATCGATTCATTGCCGAACTCGTCGGTGACCACCACCGGCTTGCGCTTCACGCCATCGGTGGAAAGGATCGCAACCTGGGGCTGGCTGATGATCGGGAACTGCATCATCGTGCCGTACTGACCCGCGTTGGTGAGAGTGAACGTGCCACCGGTGAGGTCGTCGAGACCCAACTGCTTAGTGCGGGCTCGGCCCGCGAGATCGACGATGTCGCGCGCTATCTGGCGAAGCCGCTTGCCGCTCGCTCCCTTCACGACCGGCGCCAACAGGCCCTGGAAGTCGATGTCGACCGCCACCGCGATATTGACCTCGTCGTGGACCACCAGGTGGTCGCCACCGAAGCTCGCGTTGAGGTGGGGGAACTCGCGAAGAGCATCGATCACTGCCCGGGTGATGAAGGGAAGGTAGGTGAGACTGAAACCCTCCTCGGCCTTCCACGAAGCCTTCACCGACCGGCGAACGTGCTCGACACGCTCGTAATCGACTTCCATCGCGGTGAGCACGTGGGGCGAAGCGGCCTTCGACATCACCATGTGTTCAGCCGTGCGCTTGCGCACGTTGTTGAGAGGCACGACGGTGTCGCGCTGGCCCACCGCCACGACCGGCACCGGCGCCGCTACTGGCGCGGGCAGGGTCGAGGCCACGGGGGCAGGGGCCTGTGGCTCGGGTGCGGGTGCAGCGGCCGGGGCGGGAGTTGGGGGAGCCGTCGCAGCCGGACGCGCCTGGATGATGGCTTCGACATCGGCACGGGTGATTCGGCCACCCAGGCCCGTGCCCTCGATCGCGGCGACATCGAGAGAATTGTCGGAGATCAGCCGACGAACCACCGGCGAGAGGATCCGGCCATCACCTGCGGGCGACTCGGCAACCGGTTCGGGCGCGGGCGGAGGGGGCGGAGTGGGTGCCTGCGGCGGAGGGGGCGGGGCGGCCTCCACCATCGGCGCGGGATCAGGCTCGGCGACGGGTGCCGGTGCCGGATCAGCCACCGGGGCGGTCGGAGCGGGCGCGGAGCCGGCCGCACCGACACGGCACAACACCTCTCCCACCTCGACCACATCGCCCTCCGCAGCGAGGATCTCGGTGAGGGTGCCCGCCACCGGTGACGGCACCTCGGAGTCGACCTTGTCGGTGGACACCTCGAACAGGATCTCGTCCATCGCGACGTCGTCGCCGACGTTCTTGAACCATCGGGTGATCGTTCCTTCGGTGACAGTCTCGCCCAGTTGGGGCATTGTCACGTCGGCCATCTGTTCCTCGCTTGTGTTTGCGTCGTTCTTGTTTGGACTTGGGTGAAATCAGCCGTGGAGCGATCGACCGGTGAGCGACATTATGGTCTCGCCGAAGAGTTCGCTCATGGTGGGGTGGGGCTGGATGAACGCGGCGACATCGTCGACCGTGGCCTCCCAGTTGACAGCCAGGTAACCCTGGCCGAGCTGCTCGGTGACCCAGGGACCCACCATGTGGACTCCCAGGATCCGGCCCCCGGTTCCATCGGGCTTACGCTCGGCGATCACCTTCACGATGCCATCGGTGTCGCCCACGATCTTGGCTCGACCGTTGCCGATGAAGCTGTGCTTGGAGGTGACCACGTCGAAGCCGGCCTCCTTGGCGGAGTCTTCGGTGTGGCCGGCAAAGGCCACCTCGGGGTGACAGTAGATACACCAAGGGGTGCCGTGATGGTCGAGCGGGGTGGGGTCTTCGCCGAGGATGTCGCGTATGGCGAGCATCCCTTCGGCAAAGGCGACGTGGGCGAGTTGGGGCGTGTTGATGATGTCGCCCACCGCCCAAACGCCATCCTCACCGGTGCGACACGTTTCGTCGGCCACCACAAAGCCACGCTCATCGAGCTCGACCGACGTGCCGTCGAGGCCGAGAAGGTCGGCGTAGGGCCGTCGACCGACCGACATCACCACCAGCTCCACATCGAGTGTCTCTCCCTCACCGAACGCGACAGTGGTGTGGGCGCCCCCCGGGTCGGGGGTGTGGCCCTGCACCATCACTCCGGAGCGGGTGGTGATTCCACGCTTCTTGAACGATCTCTCGACCGCCTTGGTGGCGTCGGGATCGCAGCCGGCGAGGATCTGGGGAAGCGCTTCGAGAACGGTGACCTCGACGCCGAGGTCGCCCATCATCGAGGCGAACTCGCATCCGATCGCTCCCCCACCGATGACCACCGCCGATGCCGGGAGCTGTTGCATCGAGAGCATCCCGTCGGAGGTGACCACCAGCTTGCCGTCGATCTCGAAACCCGGAATCGTGCGGGGCTGGGACCCCGCGGCCAGGATCACCGAGCCGGCGGTGATGGTGATGTCGCCGGATTCGCCTCCCGACACTGCTATCTCATGATTCGCGCCCAGCGAGCCCGTGCCGTCGTAGACGGTGACCTTCTTAGCCTTGAGCAGACCCTTGAGGCCGCCCACGAGTTGGTCGACGATCTTCTGCTTGCGGGTGAGGGTGACCGACCAGTCGACCGTGGGGGCCGATGAATTGACCCCGAATTCCGCGGCATGGCCCACTGTTCGAAAGACGTGGGCCGTCTCGAGTAGTTCTTTGGCGGGGATGCAGCCCACGTTGAGGCAGGTGCCGCCGATGATGTTGCTTTCGACCAGGCCTGCGTCGAGGCCGATACCGGCGCCGTAGAGGGCGGCCGCGTAACCTCCGGGGCCTCCTCCGATGACAACCACGTCGTGTTGTGCGTCCGTCGCACTCACCTCCTCGGTTCGGCGTCGACTCTATCCGTCCCCGGAGGAGCGGCCCTGCGTCAGGTGATGATGTCGAAGAGTTGCACCGCAGATGCAACGAGAATGGCGAGGCCACACAACAGGGCGGTGAGGATCAGCTTTCGGGTGCTCATGTCTGACTCGGGCCCAGTCGATCGTCGGGTGAACCCAAGTATGGCCGCCAAACCCGTATCATCGGGCCTCGTGAATCGCTTCCTCCTCGTTCTCGGCGCGCTTGCGGCCCTGGCCAGCGGGTGTGGTGGCGAGTCGCCCCAAACCATTGCAGCCTCCGAGGCATCCACGACAGCCGATTCCCCGGCTGTCGTCGCTGACGGCGGCACCCAGCCCGAGTGGCCCCATACCTTCGTCGTCGACCAGATCGACGGCGCCACATTCGATGCCGGCGACTATGAAGGCCAAGATCTCGTGTTGTGGTTCTGGGCCCCGTGGTGACCCACGTGCATCCGTGAATCCGGTGCGGTCGCATCGGTGCAGAGTCAATACGAAGGCCAAGTCGACATCTTCGGCGTTGCCGGTCGTTCGGCCATCGACGACATGGCCACATTCGTCGACAGGACCGGGGTTGGCGACTTCCCCCACATAGCCGACCTCAAAGGCGAAGTCTGGGCCGAGTTCGAGGTGCGGAGCCAGCCTGCTTTCGCCTTTGTCAACGACGACGGAACCTTCACCGTGCATGTCGGTGCACTCGGGGAGAGCGGACTCGTCGAAAGAATCGACGCTCTCCTCGCCACATGAGGCCAAAAACCACCCTAGGTGGTGCGAACCGGCACTTTCTGTGGCAATATCGGAGTTGGTTACGAAGCTACCGATACAGGGATGCCCTGGTATAACTGGGGTGAAGCGGTGTTGCGAGGAGGTGTAAAAGCGTGGAGAGTTTCTTCGCCGACGCGCCTGAGCGCGTCCCCGATCTCGGCAGCCGACCTCTCGACAGCGCGGCCCGTTCAGCGATCGTCGCCCTGGTTCGCACCCTCGAAGTCTTCGACCCCGCCGCGGCCAGACGCGCCGCGCTGAGGGCCCACCTCGTGAACCGGATCGCCTCCACCGCCGGCGTTCCCACCCAGGACCGGGTCGATGCCATCACCGGGTCGCTGCTGGCCGAGATCTCCATCGTGCTCACCCACGTGCGCCCCGTCGGCACGGTGGATGTCATGCCCGATCCCAGCTCCGCGGTGTTGTCCGCAAGCGTGCTCGACCGTCTCCCCGGCCTCGGAGGTGCCGCGCTCGCTGTTCGCCACCAGTACGAACGGTGGGACGGCAGCGGCGGTCCCCACGGACTCCGTGGCCCCGACATCCCCCTACCCGCTCGCCTCCTGGCCCTCGCCGCCACCCTGGTGGGACACCCCCAACACGGAGCCGCCCCAAACTGGACTGCGCGCCGTCGCCGAGTCGACGAACTTCTCGGCACTGCGCTCGACCCCGATCTCGGGGCCGCGGCCGCAATCGAACTGGAGTCGGACGAGTCGACCTCCAGCGACCTCCAGCTCAACGACATACTCGACGGTCTCGCCCGGTTCGTTCCGCCCGAGCGCGACTCTCCGGTTGAAGCCCTCGTCCTTATCGGAGCGGCCGTAAGTGCCGCCGACCGTATGCCCGACGTTCTCCTCGTGATTGCCGAGCAGGCGAAACGGGCGCTGCATGCCGACACCGTCACGATCGGCGCGCTCGACCACGACACCGCCAGCTTCGAAACTCTCGTCAACGCCGGCAGCGGCGAAGGGATCGAGCGCTTCCCCGCGAGCGAAATCCACGACGCGGAAGATCGCCCCGGCCTCGACCAGGTGCTCAGCGGCGAAGGTTTCGTTCGTGCCGTCGACGAGGCGCGCGCCGACGACCCAGGGGTCATCTCACTGCACCGCCGCGGTCTCCGCTCCGAAGCTGCCTGGCCGATCCTCATCGGGGAAACCATCTGGGGAGTGGCATGGGCATCAACCAGTGCCGGTGCGGCCATCCTCGACCACGACGACCTCGCCACCCTCCGCCTCGTGGCGACCCATGTGGCCGCAGCAGTCACCCAGGCCGAGCGCATCGCCGAGTTCGAAGAGCTGGCTCATCGCGATCCACTCACCGGACTCGCCAACCGTCGCGTGCTCGACGAGACACTCAACCGGGTCTTCGAACGGCCGGCGATCCAGCGCCAAGACGTCGCCCTCATCATGTGCGATGTCGACGGCCTGAAAGTCATCAACGACACCGAGGGTCACGCAGCAGGCGACGACCTCCTCGTCGAGGCGGCACGTGCGCTCGAGGCCGCGGCCAACACCGTCGCCGGCTCCACCACCTGTCGAATCGGCGGCGATGAATTCTGCATCATCCTCGATGGAGGGGGGATGCTGTCGGCCCAGCCGGTGACCGACACCGCTCTCCGACTCTTTGCCGCCACCGGCCCCAACCGGTCTCTCTCCTCCGGCGTCGCTCTGGCCGGTCCCGGCATCACCACGCCCGGCGAGCTTCTCAGGTCGGCCGACCTCGCACAGTACGAACAGAAGCGGATACGAAAGGGGCTCCCGCGCCTCGATGAACTCACCGACGACGGCGACCGCCGGCACACCCGGCGAGAACTCTGAGTCGAGTCGCGGCGCTCAGGCCGGAATCGAGTTGGGGTCGCCGAGGAGAGCACCCACGGCGTCGACCGCCTCGCTGAGATTGCTGTATCCGAGGCGATACACCGGCACCGCGTCCACCAGCCGCCCGAGCCGGGCGAACACGGCCTGACCACCGGTACTGAAGTCGAAGGCTTCACCGATCAAGAGGTGCAGTGCCTCAGTGGACGGGCATCGACTCACCCTGGTGGCCGACCCGGCCCGCCAGTGGGGGCACACGATCACGCGGACCGGCCCGGGTACACCGACTCGACCGACGCGAGCAGGATCCACATGCCATTCCCGACCCCGGAGCGCAGCGATCAGTCCATCGCCCGCGGGCGGTGCTAGATCAGCGAAGAGCGGGAACGACCCGGGGTCGAGGGCGATCGACTTCGGGAACGGGCGACAGATCAGGTCGGACCCGACCACTGCCGCCTCATCGCTGAGATAGTCGAATCCGGCGGCCACCAGCGCGGTGGTAAGGGTCGATTTGCCATGATTCGATGCTGCCGGCAGGAGGGCCACACCCTCGTTGCCCGCCACCGCGCCAGCGTGGAACACGAGCTCGTCGGGCACCGACGCGACCGCGAGATTGTTGACCTCGGCAATCGCACGAAGAACCGCGGCCAAGCGCGACCCGACCACCACAGGCTCGGCATCGGATTGTTTTATCGTCCAGTGGCCATCGAGTGCGTCAGCGACTTCGATCGACTCGGAGGCCGGCTCATCGGTGGCCAACGGGGCCAGTACCTGGGCCAGGGCAACCGAGACATCGTCGTCGGCGCTGCTGATCGACACGACGGAATCGAGGGCCTTGATTCGAAAGCCGGCATCCTCGGTGAACCGCGATCGCCCGGCACTCGCACGCACCGAGGGTGAGGCCGAACGCGCTTCGGAGTCGACGAGTCCGTCGGTCCGAAACTGATCGATTATGCGCTCGACGTCGGGGCCCACCACTGCCGGCTCGATCCCGAACGCCTCAGACAGATCTGATGTCAACTCTCCGACGGTCTTCGCGTCTCCAAGGCCGTCCCAGATCGCCTCTGCACTCCCGTTGAGAACATGGAGACGGCGGTCTCGGTTGTTGAACAGGACGCGACGCCCACCTACCTCGCCCTGGAAAACCAGCGGATGAGGGCGAGGCGCGACGATGGGCGAACCGTCTGTCATCGTTCAACTCCGAGTCGGCCGCGACGAACCCGTTCCCGCGCCGTGGGCAGGGCCACCAGGACCAGCACCAGGGGAATCGCCATCGACCTCTGTCGGGCGAGAATCCCGAAATTTCCGAGTGCTGAGAAGAGGTAGACGAACACCGTCGTGAAGGCCACGGCGTAGCCGACATAGGCCTCCGTTCGGAGATACCGGACACCGGCGGCCACTCGCGGCAGCGCGGCCACGAGCAGCACAGCAAGCACGAGACCCTCGATCGCGGTGATCATCGTCGGCACGCTGTTGGCCTCGTGGGGGAAGGGCCGAAAGAGAACGGTTACGAATCCCCAGGGCATGTCGAGCGGGCCCTCGATCCGGGCCGCCACAAACGCGGATCCTCCTTGAGCAGAACGAAGGTTGGCGAGGTCGAGCGCCGCAGCAAGCCCGGTCGGATTGAGGCCGTCGATGTCGAAGATCGCCTCAACCGCATCGGCGGCGATGGCTCCCCCGAATACGAGTGCGGAGATGACCGACAGCCTCAGCAACAAACCCGATGAACCACCGGACGATGAGCGAAGGATCACCGCAGCAATTGCCGCGGTGACCGCGATGAGCGCAACATGGGGCCGGACGAGTGCGCTCAGTCCGAGTCCCGCGGCCAGCCACGCAAACCCGATCAGTCGACCGTGAAGAAGGCGCGCCACTCCCAAGGCGGCACCGGCCAACGCCAACAGCATCACCGCGTCCTTGCCGATGCTGGAGGGCCAATAGATGAGTGTGGGCCAAAAGAGTAGGAGGGCGATGTAACGCAGCGGGTCGATCCCGGGAAGGGCAACGATGAATGCCTGGATGAAGAGCATCAGGCCCGCGAAGCCGAGCATCGAGAACACCAGGAAGGTCGCGAACTCATCTTCGAAGGTGAACACCTCGACCAGGCCGGTGATGTAGCGGACCGATCCGGTTCCCGGCACCGCCCGACCGGGGTCCACCACGAAATCAAGGGACCTGAAACTGTCGGCGAGAGTGCTCCCCGCCCGGTGGTAGTCGACGCTGTCCTGGCGAGTGGCGAAACGCGGAAGTGTGGCCAGGAACTTGAGGCCCAATGCCATTCGCAGGAGCCCCGCCAACTCGATGTCGGGGGCGAGTCGCCCGATCCGTCGAAACAGCGGGACCGACAGTGCCACGACACCCAGGGCCACAAAGGTCCCGAGGATGGAAGCGTGCCCGATTGTCGCCCCGACCGCGAGCGCGGCGATACCCAGCAGACACGCCCCCCAGCCGGCCCAGGAAGCCCAGCCCAGTCGCGGTCCGTGTTCTTGCGCTCTTCGCGAGCTGGGACGATCGAAGATCGACCCCGAGGACACACCCGTCGCGGCGACGACCATCTGGGTCACCGACCGGCCTGAACCTCGACGGCTTCCGAACTGCCCTGTTCGGTGTCGAGGGACAGGTCCTTGCGGCCTCGGCGCTTGTTCCGCACGAGATATGGGTCGTCGTCGCTGTAGTAGTACTCCGAAGAGTTGGGCACATCGCGTGCTCCGATGAGTGCCACTCCGAGCGGAGGCCGACCGCGTCGTTCGAGCAGCTCGATCGCCCTGGCCGCAGCATCGGCTTTGGTCTGACCGGCGCTGACAACCAACACCACATGATCGACGACGGTGAGCAACTCGGCCGCGTCGTTGGTGGTGAGGATCGGTGCCGTGTCGAGAAGGATGACATCGAAGTACTCGCGGGCCCGGTTGACCAGCCTGCGTTGGGCGGCCACCACATCGCTGGGACTGGAGTCGGCGTCGTTGGGGGTCACCTGGGTGACCATCTGAACGCCGGGAACATCGGTGACGTTGAGGCGCTGGGCCTCGGTAGGTCCGCCCAGGTAACGGTGAAGCCGCGGTCGACGGAAGTCGCAGTTGACCGCGAGGACCCGCCGATCCCCTTCCGACATCACAGCCGCGAGGTTGGCGAGGGTAGTGGTCTTGCCCTCACTCGGCCCGCCCGATGTGACCATCACGATCTGAGCACCGGGCTGGGCCCGACCCTGTTCGGTATCCACGAGTCGGGCGTAGTCCAGGGCAGACCGCAGAGCGCGAAACGATTCGGCGGACCGGGACCTGGGTTCGGCCACCGCAACCAGGCGAGTGCTCTTCCGATCACGCCGGCTCAAGGGAGGAATCTCGGCGAGGACAGGCAGGTCGAGGGTGGCTTCGACGTCATCCTTACGGCGAAGACGCGAATCGAGATGCTCGGTGAACTGCATCCAGGCCAGACCGAGACCAGCGCCGAACACGAGGCCCGCTACAGCGCGGGCCAGCGGCCCCTCGGGGATCGGCGCTTCGGCTCTGCCCGTGGCAGAACCCGACGAGGTGGATCCGATCGTGCTTCCCACACCGACCGCGACATTGGCGCCCGCGGCAGCTTCACGGAGACGGCTGCTGTAGGTCTTCGGCGAGATCTCCACCGCCTCGGCACTCTCGAGCGTCTCGAGAGGAACGACGGGGATGCCGCCCGACTGGATGTTGATTTCGCTGGTTCGGGCCTGAACCAACTGGAGTTGGCACAGGTTCGACTGTTGTTCGAATCCGCCGATATCGCCGAGAGCATCGACGGTGAGAGCAGATTCGATGCTTGCCGCCGCGGTTTCGGTACAGACCAGCGCGTCGTCGATTCGGGTGCGGGCACTCTCCAGGCTGTCGAAGTAGAACTCCTCAGCATCGGCCTCGAGCGCCAGGATGAGTTCCGCGGCGAACTGGTCGGCCAGCAGCTCGACCTCGGTCGGAGTGTCCCCGACGGTGCAGATGGCCAGGCTCTGCACATCGTTGCGCACGCCGACGCGCACCCGAGTGGAGACATCGGTGGAGTCGGTGCCCACGGCCGCGGCCACCGATCGAGGGATTGCCCCCTGGGTGACACGCTCGGCCAGTTGGGCCAGATTGCGAACGTCCCACTGGGCCACGTCGCCCGGTATGGCACCGTCGACCAGCAAGGTGTGGCATGCGTCGTAGTGCACTACAGGGACGGCTTCGGGGGCCGCGTCCTCGGCCACGGCCGCGCTCGCAGCACCAAGCCCCGCGCCAACGGTGGCAAGAAGTACGATCGGTCGCCAACGGCGCCGAAGTGTTCGTATCAGATACTGCGGTTCCATCAGCGGTGTTTCGCCCACCCCTCGAGGCTCGCTGACATCTCCCTCCGAAGACGCCAGATGAGCACGTGCTTGTGCGACGCTTTCTCATCGGCATCGATGCCGATGTAATGAGCCGAAGGACCCAATGGGCAAGATCTATTTGTCACCACCGGATATGACCGAAGTCGAGAGGCAACTCCTCCTCGGCGCGTTCGACGCCAACTGGGTCGCTCCGGTTGGTCCCGACCTCACCGCGTTCGAGTGCGAATTCGCGAAACGACAGGGCATAGGCAACGCCGTGGGACTCTCCAGCGGCACCGCGGGACTCCACCTGGCCCTCCTGCTCAGTGGGGTGAAGGCCGGAGATCTCGTGGTGGTTCCCACCTTCACCTTCGCGGCCAGCGCCAACGCCGTTCGCTACTGCGGGGCCGAGCCGATCTTCGTCGACAGCGAGCCCGACACCTGGAACGCCGACCCCGATCTCGTGGCCGAGGCCCTCGAGCGCGCCTCTTCCTCAGGCCGTCGGGTTGGAGCGGTGATGACCGTCGACCTCTACGGCCAGTGCGCAGATCACGGGCCGATTCGCGAGGCATGCGACCAACATGGTGTCCCCCTGATCGAGGATGCGGCCGAAGCGGTGGGTTCGACCTGGGAAGGCCGCGCGGCAGGCTCATTCGGCGACATCGGCGTGTTCTCCTTCAACGGCAACAAGGTGATGACCACCGGGGGCGGGGGAATGCTGGTCTCCGACGATGCCGAAGTCGTCGAACGAGCTCGGCATCTGGCCACCCAGGCCCGCGAGCCCACCCTCCACTACGAGCACCGCGATCTCGGATTCAATTACCGGCTCAGCAACCCCTTGGCTGCCATCGGACGGGGCCAGGTCCAGCGCCTCTCCTCAATGCTGGCTCGTCGCGCCGAGATCAGGGCGGCCTACGAGGACGCACTCGCACCACTCCCGGGAGTCGGGTTCAATCCGATCGACGCTCGCGGTGTGCCCAATCACTGGCTCACCGTGCTGGTTCTGGGCGACGACGCAGCGGTCGACTCGGCCGGCCTCATCGCGACCCTCGATGCCGTCGATGCCGAGGCGCGCCCGGCGTGGAAACCCATGCACCTCCAACCCCTGTACGCCGATGCCACCGTCCTCGGCGGCTCGGTCTCCGCCGATGCATTCGCCCGCGGCGTATGTCTGCCATCGGGATCATCGATGAGCGACCTCGACCTCCAACGGGTGATCGGCGCGGCCACCGACGCCCTGTCGAAGTGAGCGAACGTCGGGTGCGCCATATCGTCAAGGGCCTCGGACCAGGGGGAGCTGAGCGCCTCATCGCCGGCCACGTCACCTCCGACCGATCCGGCACGACCCACGATGTCGTCCACCTACTCGCTCACAAGAATCACCTCGTCGCCGAGCTCGAAGCTGCCGGTATCGAGGTGACCTGTCTCGACGCGCGGCGGGGCACCCGCCTCGGATGGGTGACACGGCTGCGTCGCCTGCTCCACACCGACCCCACCACCATCGTGCACGTTCACTCGCCGGCCGTCGCCGCCGTCACCCGCCTCGTCGTTCAGACCCTCCCCCGGCGATCCCGACCGCGGCTTATCGGCACGGAGCACAACCGCTGGCCTCGTCACCATCGGCTCACCCGGCTCGCCAATCGGCTCACGATCAGGCTGGAGACGGCAACAATCGCGGTGAGTGACGACGTGCTGTCCACCATCCGGGGAGCGTCGCGGGGTCAAGCCCGCACCGTGGTGCACGGCATCAACCTCGCCGCCGTCCGTGCCGCTGCAGATCGGGAATCGGTTCGCGAAGAACTCGGTGCTCAGGAAGACGACGTCGTGGTCGTCTGTGTCGCCAACCTTCGTCGTGAGAAGGCACTCCACATGCTCGTCGAGGCCGCAGGCCTGGCGCTCGCCGAGGAACCGCACCTCCGCTACGTCCTCGTCGGGCAGGGTCCCCTGGCCGACGATCTCGACCGATGGGTCGAAGCAGCCGACATCGAGGAGCGGTTCCACGTGCTCGGCTACCGCGATGATGCGCCCCGGGTGGTGAGTGGCGCCGACCTGCTCACGCTCAGCTCACGCCATGAAGGTCTTCCGGTGGCGATCATGGAGGCACTCGCTTTGGGAGTGCCCATAGCGGCCACCGACGCCGGAGGCACCGCCGATGCGGTTGGTGGCGCTGGGATCTTGAGCCCGATCGACGACCCGACGGCGTTGGCCGCGAGCCATGTCGAACTCGCGAGAGATACCGCCACCCGGGCGGCCTACGCGAAACAGGCTGAAATGGAAGCCGAGAGATTCTCGATCGAACGGGCGATCGAAGAGATCAACGAGATCTATGCGGAGGCCGAGGGAGCCGCAACCGCTTCATAGTCGCGGGTCGAGAGCAAGCGGTCGTAGGCGCGAAGCGTGGTGTTCACCACGGTGCGGTCGTCGAAGTGGCGGAGAGCCCGTTCACGGGCGGCCTGCCCCTGACGCTCACGGAGCTCCGAGCTCTCCACGAGGCGGCTCAGCGCCCTCGTCAACCGATCGGCGTCGTCCACCGGCACGAGACTACCAGTGGCGCCGTCGACGACAACCTGGCGACACCCCCGGATATCGGTGGCCACGACCGGCAGCCCCATCGCCGACGCTTCCATGGCTGATCGCGGGTATCCCTCGCGATGGGAGCCCAGGACATACACATCGAACATCGAGTAGACGTCGACCATGTCGAGGCGAGCCCCGAGGAACCGAACACCCATCGACTCAGCGGCTTCACGATCGGACTCCGTGAGTGCCCCCGCCTTGTCCGGCTCCGAGGGTCCCACCACCACAAATGCACAGTCGGCGTTGGTCATCCGCCGGGCGGCTTCGAAGACAGCCCGATAACCCTTCTCCCAAACCAGGCGCCCGACCGCTCCTATCACCACCGTGTGCGGCGCTATGCCCAGCTCATCTCGGAGCCTCTGGCGCGTCGCCGGATCGCGTGCGGTGGGGTCGAAGCGGCGGAGGTCGATGCCGTTGCCGAGAACAGTGAGACGATCGTGGGGAACACCCAGGCGGCGCAGAACAGGGAGATCCTCGGGGTTCTGCAGCAGCTCAAGATCTGAGCATGCGGCGGCCACGCGCTCCGCCCCATAAACCATCACCCTCTTCGTGAGGCGATCCTCGGGAAGGGCATAGAGACCGTGCACGGTGTTGACGACCACCGGCACACCGGCGGCGCGCGCGGCGATCCTCCCGAGCACACCCGGCTTCGGGTTGTGGGTGTGAACAATCGTGGGTCGCAGCCGGCGGAAAGCTCGGTACAGCTGGCCGAAGGCCTTGAGATCGTTGCCGGGTGCCATTGAGCGCGACAGGGCCGGAATCGCGCAATGGGTGATCCCGGCCGCCTCCAGCGACGCGACATGCGGGCCCGGAGCGGACATGGCGATCACCTCGAAGCCCGACTCCTGGAAGGCAAGCAGCTGGGGCCGCAGCAACCAGTCGAGGCTCATGTCGGTGGTGGTCAGGTGGACCAGCCTCTGTCGGGTCATGCCGACGCCCCCTGGTACCGCCGCCGGTTGGCGAATTGTCGGAGATCGTCCTCGAAGCCCAGCCCACCGGTGAGCTTCTGGCGGAACCATCTCTCGCCGTCAGTTGTCTGAATCGGGCTTCGCCGCAGTAGGTGAACATCGCTTCCGACGGGATTGGCGCGAGTCCCTGCCAGCGCGGCCGAAGCGAAACGTCGACGAACCGCTCGGTCGGCGATCGGGGTGGGCGCCAGGGCCTTGGGGTACGCGAAGTGCTTGGCTTCGAGGCCGAGCCGGTCTCCGATCAGGCCGATCGAGCGGTCGAGTTCGTCTTCGACATCCGAAGGCGCCAGGCGATCGAGCAGTGCGTGAGAATGGGTGTGGCTTCCGATGGTCACATGACCGGTGGCCGCCGCCGCGGCAAGACCGAGCCACGATGCGGGCCTGCCCGCGTCGGGGAAGTCGAGCGACTCCTCTATATGGCGGGTCGCCACATAGAGGGTGGCGGGAATGCCATGGCGAACGAGAACCGGCATGGCCTTGTCGACGAAGTCTGCTGTGCCGTCATCGAAGGTCACGACCGTATGACCGGACAGATCCTCACCCGTCCGAAGTCGAGCAATGGCGTCGTCGAGGCGAAGTACGCCGCCGGCGTTGGCCAACAACTCCATCTGGGCGTCGAAGCTCGGGACCGGCAAATCGACCCTCACACCGGTCAAGGCACCGACGCGGTGGTAGATCAACACCACGAGGCCGTCCACGGGCCGGCGCACGGCGTCAACAGCTCTGGCCGCGACCTTCACCGCAGTCGGCATGATCTCCATGGCTGTTCATCGGCACCGAGTAGCAGCTCGTGAGGTCCCTGTGCACCGACCAGGGCGGCCCTAGTCTCCCCACGTGGACCGGCCACCTCCCGAGCTACGGCGCGCTCAGCCCCAAGACCTCCCCGCGATTCTCGACGTGGCCACCGCCGCACTCGGCTGGGACCCCGCCCATCCCAACCACGCGTTCTTTCGCTGGAAGCACATCGAAAACCCCGCCGGCCCGTCGCCAATGTGGGTCGCACTCGATGCCGATCGGGTAATCGGGTTCCGCACCATGCTGAGGTGGCGGTTCACCAGAGACGGTGGCCACGAAGCGGTTGCGGTTCGCGCCGTCGACACTGCCACCCATCCCGACCATCACCGGCGCGGCATCTTTCGTTCCCTCACCACCACCGCGGTGGAGCAACTCACCGATGAGGGTGTCCATTTCATCTTCAACACACCCAACGACAAGAGCCGCCCCGGCTATCTACGTATGGGCTGGGTCGATGCCGGCCGCGTCGCCACGAGGTTCTCGCTGGGATCGGCCCGAAGCGTGCTTCGGCTGGCCCGGGCCCGATGCGCCGCCGACAAGTGGAGTATTCCGATCGCGGCTGGCGATCCCATCGATTCGGTGGCGGATGAATTGGTCGAACTGCTTCCCGCCACCGGGCACGATTCGGGCCTGCGCACCCATGCCACCGGCGACCATCTCAGATGGCGGTACGGCTTCGAACCACTGCACTACCGCGTCATTCGCTCCGACCACGGAGCCGCCGTCGTGCGGGTGAGGCGGCGCGGTGTCGCCACCGAAGCAGTGTTGGCCGACGTCTTCGGCCCCGACGCGGCCACCACACGCGCCCTCATCAAGACCATTCGTGGCCTCACCGGCGTCGACCATGTGCTCACCCTCGCCCATCCTCCCCATCCCGCTCCCCCGCTCCTACCCGCACCAGGGTTGGGCCCCCACCTCACCCTTCGTGCCCTCGCCGAGAAGGCACCCACCGCCGCCGATTTCCGCTTCTCGCTGGGCGATATCGAGCTGTTCTGATGCGGATCTACTGGTACTGGCCATTCCTGAGAGAAGGCGATCTGAGCCTGGTTAATACGCTCGCCGGGCCCGGCTTCGATCTCGTCGTGCAAACCCTCGACCGCCCAGGGGCTCCGGATGCGGTCTTGGGCGACCGTCTCGAAATCCGGCCCGATCTCAGAGAGGTTCGAGAACTCGCCACATGGTCGCCGCGTTGGGCCGCCGACCGTGTCGCCACCTACGCCGCCAGAACATCATCTCGGCGAGCGATCATTCGCTCATCACCCGACATCACCCATGTGTGGTTCCTCAACCGCTTCGCCGATGCCGCATCTCTCCCTCGCCTGGCCCGGCGGCACCACACAGTGGTCAACGTCCACGATGTGACACCTCACAACCAGCGACTGCC
The DNA here is from genome assembly GCA_029263215.1 of Acidimicrobiales bacterium. Lineage (GTDB taxonomy): Bacteria > Actinomycetota > Acidimicrobiia > Acidimicrobiales > Aldehydirespiratoraceae > OFTM10. The sequence continues at coordinate 23,845 of JAJCXY010000030.1, read as the reverse complement.
CACGCGCCTCGAACGCATGATGTTGGCCCGGATCTATGAGAGCGACGCCACTCTCATCGTTCACCACCAGATGCTACGAGAACGTCTCTTCGACGCCTTCGACGTCGACCCCGAACGCGTCGAGGTGATTCCTCATCTCGTCCGGCCCCGGCCGAGCACCACTCCGACAAAGCACTCGGGTCGCCGTGTCTTGTTCTTCGGGACCTTCCGAAACAACAAGGGGTTGCCCATCCTGCTCGATGCGATCGAGCAATCGTCCCCCGACATCGAATGGGAGATCGCAGGCCGCGGCGAACACCACCTTCAAGTAGCAGTCCAAGCATCGGCGACGTCTCATCAGAACGTCTCGGCCAGGATCGGCATGGTTCCCGAGATAGACAAGGCGGCCATGTTCGAGCGGGCCGACCTCGTCGTGATGCCCTACACCGCGTTCGAATCCCAGAGTGGAGTACTTCACGACGCCTACAGTCATGGCGTCCCGGTCGTGGTCACCGATGTCGGGGCGCTCGGCGACACTGTTCGTGAGGACCGCACTGGAGTGGTGGTATCGGCGGGCGATGCATCTTCGATCGCCGCAGCAATCGAGGAGTTGCTCGGCAACGACGAACGCCGGCAAGAACTCACCGATGCCACCGAAGCCGTCGCGAGCCAACGCTCACCGACTGCAATCGGCGAGCTTCTCACGCGCCTATACAATTCGATTCTCGCCTGATCAGACCAGTAGTACCCGGTAGCGGATCGATCCCTCCAGCTGACCGAAGCGATTGCCTGCGACCCACAGCCAGTTCGCTCGGCCGGGCCGGCGCGCGAGCGACGGTAGATGCACCACGAGCCAGGCCCAGCTTCGCCACCCACTGAATCTGGGAGGTCGTTGGCGACCAGCGTCGATCATCATGCGAGCGATGAGGGGTCGACAGCCACCATAGGTCCGGCCCTGGCGGAACAATTCGCCCGGTCGGGCGCGGTATCGATAATGCACTACCGCCTCGGCCGCTTCCTCGACCTCCACACCCTCCATGAGGCACCGCAGGGAGTACTCCATGTCTTCAGACCCCGACACAATCTCCGCGAAAGGCCCCACCCGGTCGTAGAGGTCTCGGTGCATGCCTTGATTGCCGCCCGAGGCATAGGCGAAGGTACCCATGAAACGGGGAGGACCTTCCCGCGACGAGCCGAACCCCCGGCTCTGGGCCAGCCATGGTGGGTTGAGGCGTTCGAGTTCGACGCGTCCGGTGACGATGGGGTTGGTGTCGAGGCCCTCTGCCAGAGCCTCGATCCAGCCCGGCGCGACGATGTCATCCCCGTCGCAGAACAACAGGAACCGGCCCGACGACGCCGTCACTCCCACATTGCGGGCATAGCTGATCCCGGCTCGCTCGGATGCTTCGACAACCTTGAAGTTCGTGAACCGTTCGGTGAAGGCGAGGGCGATCGACCGAGTGTCGTCGGTGGACCGATTGTCGACGACCACCACCTCCCATTCGAGGGCGGTCTGCTGCTCGCTGAGTGCTTCCAACTGGTCGGAGAGGGTCGCCTCGACATCGTGACACGGGATTACCACCGATAGATCCACAGATGCCATCCCCTCTGAGCGGTCGAGCGGTCGCGAGAATACCGCTCGTGCCCTCCACCGCCGACCACCATCCCGCCCGGCCTCAGCTCTCGGTGATCATCGCGACGCACAATGCCGCCGACACGCTCGGCGCTCAGCTGGACGCGCTTCTGGATCAGGCATGCCCGGTGGACCATGAGATCGTGGTGGTCGACAACGGCTCCACCGACTCCCTGACTCCTCTCATCGAGGGGTACCGCCAGCATTGCAGCCACCTGCGCATGGTCGATGCCGGCGCTGGGATCGGGGCGGGTTACGCCCGCAACCTCGGAGTGGCGGCCACCACCTCCCCGTGGATCGCGTTCTGTGATGCTGACGATGTCGTGGGGCCATCATGGTTGGGGGCGGTGTGCGCCGGGCTTGGCGAACACCGCCTGGTCTCGGGCCCCCTCGAGCTCGAACTACTCAACCCGAGCTGGCTCGCCGGCTCACGCGGCCGTTCTCTCACTACAGGCATCACCTATTTCGAAGACATCTTTCCGGTGGCGAGTTCGTGCAACCTCGCCGTCCACCGCTCCCCGCTCGAACACGTCGGAGGGTTCGATGAGAGCTTCCTTATCGGCCAGGACACAGAGCTGTCGCTGAGGCTCTGGAAGGCCGGAATAGGGCTCCACTTCGACCCCCTTTGCGTGGTTCACTATCGCTACCGATCCACGCTTGGCGGAGTCTTCTCCCAGAGTCGACGGTTTGGTGCCGCCCACCCGATCCTGCTGGACCGACTCCGCCGAGATGGGGTGAAGGTTCCCGGTGCCACCCGGTCGGCTCGTCGCTGGTTCTGGCTACTTCGATCGCTACCGATCCTTCGTTCCCGGGCGGGCCGGGCTCGTTGGGTCTACGTCTCCGGCCAGCTGGTCGGACGAGTGCAGGGATCGCTCGCGGTGATACGCGCCCGTCGACAGCGCACCTGACTCGGAGATTTTCTCAGGCCACCAGCTCGAACCGCTTCATCAAGTTGCGGGCGACCTCTTGCTGACGGGCCCGCTGCTCTCGCAGTCGAGCAAGGCCGTGAGCAGAAATAGCGGAGCCGTCGGCCTCGAGTTGGGTAACGATCTCGACCACACTGTCTGGGTCGAGGTCGGCGCTGTTGATCGCCAGGTGGTCGAGTTCGAGCGAGCCCATGAAGTCACGGCATTTCGGGTGATACTCGATCGACGCAGCCGGCACGCCCGCACACACGGCAAGCGCGACCGCGTGGAGTTTTAGCCCCAAGAAGGCCGTGAGGTGCCGCGTTCGGTCGATGAAGGGCTCGGCTCGGTCGTAACAGGTGTGGATCGGAGAGGAGGCCGTATTGGTGTCGCGAGCAAACAGCTCCGTAACCTCGAGGTCGGGCGGATACACAACGTGGTACTCCACCTTCCAACCCGCCGCGGTGAGTTTCCTCACGGCTGCGGCCAACCCGGCGAGCATCTCGATCTCTGAACCCCACACTCCGCCCGCCGATCGCCCGACATTGATACCCACGGTCCGGTTTGGACCCGGAGCCCAGAATCCGTCATCGGTCGCGAAGGCGGCAACAGGGTCGCCGAGAACTTCAGCATCCAACCCCCGCTGGCTCAGAATCGCCTTCGACCGAGGTCCCCGCACACCGATGTATCCCACCTCGGCCAAGCCCTTCACCCAGCGATCCAGCGCTTCTCGGCCGGAGCGATAGCTGTGGGGGAACTCGGGATCGATCACGCCGGCACCGAACACAGCACGTCGTTCAGGGTCGGGCTGAGCGAGGAGAGCATCGAGATACCGACCACCGATCAGGGTGCCACCACCCAGAATGGTGAGTGGGTGTTCGACTCTGTCGGCGGTCCGTTGCAGGAGCTTGGGCATCTCTTCGGGGCGCCACGTCAGGCGATGAGGCGCGAAGTGGCGCTCCAGCGCTTCGAAAACCACCTCGTCACCAAGGTTCTGATGCCCTCGCCAGCCCAGGCAACGCACACTTCCGCCACCACTGGACAGGTACGGCATTGCGTTGATGTAGCGGCGACCGCGAAATCGGACGGAACGGATCGGTCTCACGTCAGGCACCACGTCTCGGTCGGAGGCGTCCGCTCAGCGCTCCGGCCGTGGCCGACGCGAGGCTCGCTGCGTGGAACCCCACCCGCGAGAACTCATATCGCAGCGGCATGTGAGGCCCTGGCTCCGAGCGGCGCGACTTCCAGATCCGCCATGCGAGCCACCGCGTGACTCGCCATCGCGATCGGGCGTCCACGACCGATCGAATCGGCTCGCCCTGGCTGGCCGAATCGCGAAAGATGATCCTCTGATAGCGAGCCCACTTGCGCAGAACGGCGCGCAGAGCCGGCATGGGGATGAGAAAGTCTTCGTCGAGGCGGCCTATCTCAGCATTGTCTGCAAACTCGGGCGACTCGTTGATCGGGCCCTTGTAACCGACCACGGCGTCGCATCGGAACAGCCGCAGAAATTCCATCGGATAGTTGGCCGCCGAGCGGATGATCGTTCCGTCGATGAGATGACGGGCACCCACCACATACCCGGCTGGCCCACCGGGTGAACTGTGGCTCGTCACCCGGCGGATCTGAGCGACAAGCTCCGGAGTCGCGACCTCATCCGCGTCGAGATGAAACACCCACGGCTCGGTGGCTGCCTCGACAGCTTGGAAGCGGGCTCCTGCGTAGTCGGTCAGCCGACCTTCATCATCGGTGAACGCCGCATCTTGATCCATCACGACACATCCGCTGCGGCGAGCGATCGCAACGGTCGAGTCGCTTGATTTTCCGTCGCAGACGACAACCTCGGCGAAGCCGGCCACCGAGTCGAGGCAGGCCTCGAGGGTGGCGGCCGAGTTGCGGGTGAGCACCATCACCGATGCCGGTATCGGGTCGTTCATCATGCGCGTGCCAGTCGTGTCGCCTCGCGGAAGAACTCGTTTGCCCCACAGACGCGCTCGGGCGTGTCGAACGCAGTCAGTTCGCCGCCCTCCAGCACCATGATCCGCTGGCACGACGACAGCGTCGAGAGCCGGTGAGCAACGATCAACGACGTCGTGTCTTCGCCGAGATCGTGTATCGCATTCTGAACGCTCTCCTCTGAGCGGAGGTCGAGAGCGCTGGTGGGCTCATCGAGGATGAGCAACTCCGGCTTCGAGACGAGAGCACGGGCCAGGGCCAGACGCTGTCGCTGTCCCCCGGAGAGGCGACCGTCACGTTCACCGACGTTGGTCGAGTACCCGTGAGGCAGAGCCAGGACCTCATCGTGGAGATGCGCCCGACGAGCAGCCTCTTCGATCTGCTCTTCGGTCACCCACGGTCGGAAGAACGCAATGTTGTCGGCCACGCTTCCGCTGAAGGTGTGGATGTGTTGGGGCACGTAACCGACTCTTGAATACCAATCGGAAAGCGAGCTGGATTCCACATCGCGGCCATCAACGAGAATTCGGCCGGCAGTGGGAGCATGCAGCCTCAGGAGGAGCTTCACAAGGGTGGACTTGCCTGCGCCTGATGGCCCCACCAAGCCGATGGTCTCTCCTCGCAGGAACTCGAATTCGACCCCGGCCAGGACCACCGCGCTGGGCTCACATCCCCCCCTGGCATCGACTGTGGCGGTCTCGTCAACCACATACGAGAACGACACATTGGCGAATCGGATGTGATCAAGGCGGCCGACCTGCCCCTCGACCTGGGCGATCCGCCGAGACTCGAGTTGGGATCGACGCTGCCACAGCTGCTCGAGCCAGGGCATGGCTCCATGGATCTCCTGGGTGCCTCGCTGGAGCGCACCCGCGTAGCTGAGGGCCCTCAGGAAGATCAGGACCACCGCACCGAGAGTCGCCAGTGCTGTCTGACCGGAGTAGTGAACGCCAGCGATGGCGACGATCACGAGCAGCAGCGCCGAGCTACGGAACAGCGCTGGTCCGAGCCGCGACAGGAGGCGTATCCGGAACCACTGGGCCGAAAGTCGACCGATCTCCTCGTTGACCTCGCGCGTGGTCACCTCCCCCACATCGAAATATCGGATGTCATGGGAAAGGCTCACGTTTCGTGAGATGAGATTCGCGAAATCGATATTCATCTTCGAAGCGACCCTGGTCTCACGCCGCACCGCGCTACCGAGTGGCCGGGCGAAGATGACCAGCAAGCCGCCCGCCGCCGCCATGGCCACTGCCACGATCGGCTCCACCACCACCGCCGAGACAGTGAGCACCATGATGTTGCAGCCCGCCACGATCGCGGCCGTGGCGCTGTTCATCGCCGTCCCACTCCAGCCGGCATTCTTCGACAGAAGTTCCTGGAGATGCCCATCACGCTCACGCGCCTGCATCCCTGCAGAAGTCCACGCATAGGCGTCGTATGTGGCGGAGCGCTCACGGGTGAGGACATCCACACTCATCCGCGCCGAGATGACACCACCGACCACGTCGGCAACCACCACGACGACGAGAACCAAGGCTGCCAAAACGAGCATGCGCGGCACACTCCCCGTCATCGAACCCAACAACCCGAGCGAGCTACGCAGCGAATCCTCGCCCGCGGCGATCCCCACGCCGACATTTGCGAGTATGACGAGCACACCCGCTTGGGCGAGTCCCCCCAGACACGACAGTGCCACAAGCGCGACAAGCCGTCGGCGCTGCCCCCGGAACAGTCGACGGAGCACGGCCACAACTCCGATCTGCTTCGCGCCGGTCATCCGCGAGCCCCTATCGATGATCCGATGCCAGTCAGCAAGGGGGACAGTGCGGCGATGAATTCATCGACGACCTGACCGGGCTGCACTTCGGAACGAGCCGCGTGCAGACGCCCAGCCGCCTCGAGGATGGTCATGGCCTCGGGGTCGTCCCAGTACCGCCCCACCTTTTCAGCCCATTCCGCGCCGTCGGCGACGATGGGGATCATGGTCTGAGCGTCGCCAGCCGCTTCACGAAGACCGGGCAGGTCATTGGCGAACACGATCACGCCGCTCGCCTGTGCTTCGAGCACCACCCGTGGTCGATTGTCGATCTGATGGGGCACGAGCAGAACCCGAGCATCACGAAACAGCTCGCTCGAGTCGACCCAAGGCCTGAAGCTCACGCTGCGATGCCGATCGACAAGCCCGTTCACGATTGTCCGCTGGGCGGAAGTCAGCTGCCACGACTCCTGAAGGACCAGCGGGATATCCGGACGGCTGAGCGCGAAGGCATCAACCACGCCGACGCCATGACTCCCGATCGGGTTGATCAGTAAGGCGACTTCTCTCGTGGAGACCGAAGGCGTCTTCACCTCGACGACTGAAGGTATGTAGGTCGCGTGCACGCCTTCGGTCGAGGCCGCGGCCACGAGGGAGTTGGAGTTGGCGAGGACCAGGTCGGGTGCCGACCCGCGGAGGTGGGCGACGGCTGTCTCCTCCCTCAGATACAGCACAGCCGGAATACCTCTCGTCCGACACGATGCCATCACCCGTTGCCAGCTTGGCCGGGAGATGCTCGACCCGATCACCAGATCGAACCCGGAGTCGAGAACGGCATCGATCGCATTTTCGGGGACGACCGTTGAGTGTTGGGTCAATCCCCCTTCGTTCGACGATTCGACCCGTCGACCGAACCGGCCCCTTGCTCGATCGAGCAAGGGACCCACAGTCGAAGACTCGAATCTCACGGATGCATCGAGGAGCTGCTCTGAGATCCAACGCAGCCCGGAGGCCCGCCGGCCGTCGTCGACGAGAAACTCCACCTCCATTCCACGGTGCTTGAGATGGCGCGCCAGTTCTCGCTGGCTTTTTCCCGAACCTCCAGTGACGGTGGAGGAGACGAACAGCAGGCGCGGTGCGGCGTCGATTCGACTCATCTACGCGCCTCGAGGAGTGCCGCGATGAAACGCCATCACCTCTGCCGCTCGTTCGCGCCCGCGTTCGGGGCCGACGGACTCACCGCCGGAGCGCCGGCAGCGGAGGACCACACCGAAGTCCGAGTTCAAGAACGGGCGACGACCCCGTAGGGCCGAAGCGGCCCCGTTCAGCGCAGGTGACACGACGCGTCGAACGAGACGGCGACGAGAGTTCCAGAGGGCGGGAAACGACGGTGCCAGCCATCGCATCTCCACCACCTCGAGCGGAGAACGATCGACTAGCGCAGCAAGAGTCGTGGGGTCGTACCAGGCGACGTGCTCCGGATTGACGGTAGGCCGACGCCGTCCCGCGATGGTGATGAATTGCCCTATGTAGAAGGGGTTGGGTGTGGAGATCAGCACCAGCCCGTCGTCGGACAATGCTGCCGCGGCGTACTCCAAGAGACGGGCGGGATGCTCGACGTGCTCGATGATGTCGCCGAGTACGACACGTTCGAACACTCCAGGCGGATCGTCGACAAGCACATCACCCGCCACCATCGAGTAGCCACGAGATACGAGCTCGGCAACATCGTCGGCGAGATAGTCGACCCCAACACACGACGATGCCTCTTCGACGATCGCCTTGTGGAGCCAGCGAGGATTCTCGAGCGCCATCTCCCACGAGTGCTGAACACAACCCACATCGAGGACCCGCCGACCGCGGCACGCATCGAGGATCCAGTCCCGTTTCGCGACCACGGGAGCGGAGCGCACACCGTTCAAGAACTCCTCGACGTTTGGGCGCGGAGGCGCCTCATCGACGACGTCTGCTGCTTGGGAGGCTGAAATCACCCCGACCCAGTCGGCAGCTCCCCCTGCTCCATGAGCCAAACGACCCATCCCTCACATGCCATTGGTCCTTGCCGACAGTTACCGAACCGCTCGCACGGCCCTATGGAGGAAAAGAGAAGATGCAGGTCCTAATCACAGGCGGCGCCGGATTCATCGGTGCCAATCTCTGCCAGAGCCTCGAGTTGGCCGGTCATTCGGTCACCGTTCTCGACAATCTCTCTACAGGGTTCGAAAGCAATCTCGACGGCACCAAAGCAGAGCTGATCGTCGGCAGCATCCTTGACACGGACAGCCTCGCCTTCGCGTCGGCAAGCGCCGACGCCATCGTGCACCTGGCGGCACGACCGTCCGTGCCCCGATCAATCGCAGATCCGGTGGCGAGCCATCTCGCCAACGCCACCGGCACCCTCAACGTGCTCGAGGCCGCCCGCAAGGATGGCTCTCGACATGTGATCACCGCCGGTTCGTCGTCGGTCTACGGAGCCAACCCGACCCTGCCCAAGCACTCCGACCTAGCCACCCGACCGGTGAGTCCCTACGCCGCGAGCAAGCTCGCCGCTGAGTCCTACACCCTCGCCTACGGCCACTCCTACGGGCTGCCCACCTTGTCGTTCAGGTTCTTCAACGTCTTCGGACCCCTCCAGGCGGCGGGCCACGCCTACGCTGCGGTGATTCCGGCCTTCGTCGACGCCGCCCTGCGAGGAGAACCTCTTCCAGTGCAAGGCGACGGCACCCAGAGCCGCGACTTCACCTATGTCGACACCGTCGCCGCCGTGATCACCGACGCGATCAACCGTCGGGTCACCAGCGACGACCCGATCAACCTCGCCTACGGCTCGCGCACCGACCTCCTCGGGGTCATCCGCATGCTGAAGGAACTCACGGGTGACGATCTCCGGGTCGAACACGGCCCCCCGCGCGCCGGCGATGTTCCCCACAGCCAGGCCGACGACAGCCAGATCCGTTCCCTGTTCGGCGACGTCGTGCCGGTCCCCCTCGAAATAGGCTTGAAGTCCACCGTCGACTGGATGCGAACGGTCATCTGACCGCCGCCACCGCACCCTCAGATCCACCATGGCCAAGCTCAACGAATCTCGATCCCCCTATCGAGGGAAGCGCCTGTTCGACCTGGCTCTACTGGTCGCCGTCGCGCCGGTCGCCCTGCTACTCGGGGCCGGGTGCGCTCTCGCGGTGAGGACGTCTTCGCAGGGTCCAGTGCTGTTTCGCCAGGAACGGGTGGGTCGCAACGGCGTGGTCTTCGTGGTGCTGAAGTTCCGCACAATGGTCGATGGCGACAACCCGATCATTCCCTCCGACTCCCACATCACCCCTGTCGGCAGGATCCTGCGCCGGCTCTCGCTCGATGAACTCCCCCAGCTGATCAATGTGGCCCGCGGCGACATGAGCGTTGTGGGGCCGCGGCCCACCCTCGCCTACCAGGTCGACCGGTGGTCGAGCCGTCAACGTGAACGCCTGCTCGTTCGGCCCGGTCTCACCGGCTTGGCCCAGGTGAACGGCCGCAACAGCCTGTCGTGGCCCGAACGGATCGAACTCGATCTCGACTACGTCGCCCGCCAGTCGGTGCTGGCCGACCTGAAGATTCTCACTCTCACTGCTCGTGCGATGGTCGCGGCAGAGGGCACCGGCCCAACGGCCGCCGACGACCCGATCGCCAGCGTGCTAGTCGATCCGTGAGCTCGATACTCGCCATAGTCGGCGCCGGAGGTCACGGTCGCGAGGCCTTCGCCGTCGCGCGTGCCGTCATCGGCATCGACGGTCGATGGGATTCCGTTCGGATCTTCGACGACAACATCGACGAGGTCGGAAGGCAGCGGCTGGCCCGACTCGGCGGCGAGGTGGCCGGCACGGTCGACGACATGCTCGCCGAGACGCTGCCCCACGTAGTCGCAGTAGGGGCCCCGGCTGTCCGCCGGGCGATCGCGGCCCGGATCGGGGCCGCGAGTACCGCAGATCGGCTGATCGACCCCACGGCCACCGCTGGTGAAGATGTCGATTTGGCGGCCGGAGCGATGCTCTATCCCGGTGCGATCTGCACCACCAACATTCGCATCGGCCATCACAGCCACCTCAACTGTGGCGCCGTGGTGTCTCACGACTGCCGCATCGGCGACTTCGTGAGCCTCTCCCCCGGTGTCCTCATCAACGGAAACGTCATCATCGAACACGACGTGTTCATCGGAACCGGAGCAGTGGTACTACCTGGCCGCCGGGTTGGTCAGGGCGCGGTGGTCGGCGCCGGCGCCGTGGTGGTCGACGATGTCGCCGCGGGAACCACCGTGGTGGGCAATCCTGCCCGACCCGTCCGCTGACGGTGCCCCAGCCGGATCAGAACAGCTCCAGCAACACCAAACACAGCCAAGGCGAGGAGCGCAGGTCGCAGCTCGCTCGGTCTTCCCACCGTCCCGATGACGGCGGCGATCACTGGAATGGCGAACAGAAGCCCACCGGCCCTGCCAGCGGGCACCGATGGCGTTCTCATGAGCGCACCCAGCATCACGCCACCGAACACGAGCGCCGCTTCCGTATCGGGCACGATCGTCCAGACGACGGTGAGGGCAGCCACCGACAGCCCCACGGCAGACCGCAATGTGATGTGAGCTCTGGAGGTCATAAGTGAGCCAGCGGTCCCCAAAGCGAGCACCACGAGGACGGGCCACACCGGAGAGGGCCGCTGCACGAAGCCGTCGAGGACAGCACCCGGATAGCGGAGCTCGAACAAGATCAGGGCAGATGCCACGAGCGAAGAGACCCAGAGCCCTGGAGAACGACGCAACACGACTCCAAGACCGAGACCGACCCCGAGAGCCCAGAGGGCGTCGTCAGGATGAAGGGGCCCCGCTGGAACCAGCGCCACAAGGGTGGTCACCGCATCGCCGCCTTCTCAGACCCGGAGCGTCGAGTCGGTCTGCTGGCCGAGGCGGCAGAGGCTCACCAGCACCAACTTCAGTTCATCGCTGTCCTCGACCCCCAATGCTTCGAGGCCGAGCGGCGAACGGGCCGGCACCTCACAGTGTGAGATGAGTGGATGGGCGTGGCGGGCGTCGACCTCAGCTTGGCCGAGCAACACCTCGTGGAGCTTCTCGCCGGGCCTGAGGCCGGTGAATACGATCTCGATCGGCCGGTCGGCCTGGGCCACCAGCCGACGGGCGACGTCGACGATGCGAACCGGTTCGCCCATGTCGAGCACCAGAGCCTCGCCATCGCGCCCGACAGCCCCGGCTTGAACCACCAGTTGGACCGCTTCGGTAACCGTCATGAAGTAGCGGGTGACGTCTGGATGGGTCACCGTGATCGGTCCGCCCACCATGATCTGATGTTCGAAGGCGCCCAACACGGAACCACGGCTACCCAGGACATTGCCGAACCTGACACTGAGATAGGCGCCATCCTCGCGCGCGGCGAACCACGATGTGAGCTGCTCGGCGATCCTCTTGGTGTAACCAAGAACGCTCGTCGGGTCGGCTGCCTTGTCGGTCGAGATGTTGACGAAGCGATCGACACCCGCACCGGCGGCAGCCTCCAGCACGTTGAGGGTGCCGTACACGTTGGTCTTCACCGCTTCAGCGGGATGGAGTTCGAGCAGGGGAAGATGTTTCAGTGCCGCGGTGTGGAACACCACATGGGGCCGGTGCTGGTTGAAGACTTCCTTCATGCGGTTTCGGTCGCGAATGTCGGCCACAACCAGGAGTTCGGAGTCGAGCAGGGCGCGGCCTTCGATGGCCATCTGCACGGAGTGGAGGGCCGATTCGTCCCGGTCCACCATGATGAGCGCCTCGGGGCTGAATCGATGGAGTTGGCGACAGAGTTCGGAGCCGATCGAGCCGCCCGCTCCGGTGACGAGTACTCGCTGGCCGGTGATGTAGTGGGAGATGGCTTCGATGTCGGTGTCGATCTGGTGGCGACCCAGGAGGTCGGCTTCGGTGAGCGGTCGGACATCATCCGCACCGACATGACCGTCGATCAGTTCGGCAACCGGAGGAACGACCCGCACCGCGATATCGGCGGCCAGCGCTCGCGCCGACAGGTCGCGGAGACTCTCACTGGAGATCGAAGGGGCGGCGACTACGAGCATCTCGGCGCCTGTGCTCTGGGCCGCGGTGAGCATCGAATCGCGGGTACCCAGGACCGGGACGCCACCGAGCCGGAGGTTTCGTTTCGCCGGATCGTCGTCGATCATGCCGAGGGCGGCGAAGCGCTTGTTCGGATCATGCTGCATGGATCTGATGACCTGCATACCGCCGTCACCGGCTCCGAAGATCAGTACCGGGGTGGCACCCGTCGCCTTCCCTCGTCCGCGCCTGAGGAGCAACAGGCGTTCGATGAAACGAGCGGCGCCGGAGCCACAGAATGCTATGGGGGCCGCTCCGAAGGCGAGACTGGCAGGTACGAGCCTCGGCTCGCCGAGGAGTTCGTTCCCGATCACCAGGGCCGCACACGTGATCACTACTGCGAGACCGAGCGCCAACCCCTCATCGAGACTCCCTCGGCGCCAACGACCGCCGTAGAGGCCGGCCAGAGCGCCCACCAGGGCCATGGAGCCGGCCGCGATAGCGATTGCCGTGGCGGGATGCCACGGCGCCCACGACGAGACCTCGAAGTCGAAGCGCAGCGCCATGGCCGCGAGAACACCGACCGCCCACGCCGTCGCATCGACGACGAGAAGCAGAGCGCCTGGTATCTGAAATGAGCGATCCGATTCGTGACCGCTCCACTCGCTCGACATTCGCGTTCGCCTTCCCGGGCTCCGAAGTCGCATCGTCCCCCTGAGCCTCTGCGTCTTTCGGCGACACAGCCTCCACCGCCTGTATCGGCCGGGTTTGTACGGTAATGAGCCATCGAAGCGTCAACCCCCACCCGCCCGGTCGTTCGCCGAACCGGCCGCGACGAGCGGCACCTGATAGTCGCCGCCGCCGCGATCGGTGGAATTCTTGCCACTCTGGGCGCGGCTTCACCCACGGGGATCGTGCCCGTCGATTTGCTCTATGTGGGCCTAGTCGGGGTCACACTCGGGCTGGCCGGCGGGAGAAGCCACCGCCTGTCGTGGCTCACCTCCGGCTTGATCACACTGTGGGTGGCCGGCGACGACACCGGACGCCTCATCGCTCTGGGTGCGATCACTCTCGCCGTCTGGGCCGTACTCACCACCCGCCGCCGATGGACCGGCGCCGTCATCGGGGCTCTATTGGCATGGGTGCTCGGTGATCTCGGTGGCGGTCCGTTCCACGCATCAACGACCCTGTTCGCGGCCATCGCCGCTCTGCCGATGATCTGGTCGGCGGCTCGCCGCCTGCCCCGCGGCAGCGGACGTGTGCTCGGCGTCGCAGCGTCGGCGGTGGCGAGCCTCATCGCGCTGGCCACCCTGGTGTTTGGTCTCGCCACCTTGTTCGCGGCGGGCGACGTGGCTACCGGCATCGACCATGCCGAGGCTGGCTTCGACCGAGCCTCCGAAGGCGACGAGGACGCCGCGGCCCGAGAGTTCGACCAATCCAGCGAGGCGTTCAGCAGCGCGCGCGACAAGGTCAGCGGTTTCTGGACACTCCCTGCTCGACTGGTACCGATCGTCGGCCAGCATGCCCGCGCCGTCCAGGTGGTCGCCAGCGAGGGAGTGAGCCTCACCCGCACCGCGGCCGATACCGCCCGGGCTGTCGATCCCGACAATGTCCGGCTCCTCGATGGCGGTATCGATCTCGAGGTGATCGATGAACTGGCCCCTGTCCTGGCGCGGGTCGAGTCGGCCATCGTCAGAGCACGCGATCGCGTGGGCGATGCGGACAGCCCATGGCTGGTCGGGCCGGTGGCATCACGACTCGTCGAGCTCACCGACGAGCTCGATGCCGCAGCACCGGCTGCGAGGACGGCCTCTCTCGCCGCCGCCGAAGCGCCCACGATGCTCGGGGCAGGCGAACCGGTCGACTGGCTGATCCTGCTCACCACTCCGGCAGAGGCGCGAGGCCTGGGTGGCCTGGTGGGCAATTTTGTGGTCGTGAGAGCCGACGACGGAAGTTTCAGCATCATCGACGCGGGCCGCAACGAGGATCTCAACCGACGACTCGCCGAGGTGGATGCCACACTCCGGGGCCCCGAGCAATATGTCGCCAGATGGGGGGCGTATACGCCCGAACGATTCTTCCAGGATGTCACCCTGTCGCCCGATCTTCCCTCCGTCGCGGCTGTGGCCGCCGACCTCTACCAACAGGCCACCGACACCACGATCGAGGGAGTACTCGTTCTCGACCCCTATGCGGTCGAGGCGATCCTCGAGTTGAGCGGCCCGGTTGGGGCAGGCGATGTCCGTCTTTCGGCAGGAAATGTCGTGCAGTTTCTGCTCGTCGATCAATACGACCGCTTCGACGGCGACGAACTCGCCCGGGTGCTCGCCCTCAACGAGTTGGTGACCCACACCTTCGATGCCTTCACCGGAGGCTCCCTGCCCGGCCCCCGGGGCCTCGCCGCCCAGATCGGCCCGGTGATCGAGGCCGATCGACTCGGCATCTGGTGGGCTGCGGGCGGGGGTGCCACCGACCTGCTCGACGCCGCCGGCCTCGACGGGCGGTTCCCTTCCTCCGACAGTGGCGACCTCTTCGGCGTCGTTCACCAAAACAGTGGCCAGAACAAGATCGACGTTTATCTCGACCGGTCCATCGAGTACCGAGTGGTCATCGACGACCGACGGGCTACTGCCACCGCGGCTGTCGAGCTGACCAACGGGGCTCCGGCCGATGGCCTTCCCCTGGCCGTCATCGGCAACAACGACCAGGGGTTCCCACTCGGCACCAATGTGGCCCTCATCTCGATTCACAGCGCGCTGAACATCACCGAGGTCAGGGTGGATGGGATTGTCACGCCCAGCCGACGGTCCGCCGCTTTCGGCGACGAGGCCACCACCCTCACCGTGGAGGTGCCGGCCGCCACCACGGTGCTTGTGGAGGTCGATATGGTCGGCCGCCTCGAACCATCCGCCGACGGGCTCTACCGGCTGGAGATTCCCCACCAGCCCTTGGTGAATCCAGACACCCTCAGCGTCTCGGTCAGCATCGATGGCACGACCAGCTCCCTGTTGGATGGAGTGGTGTTCAGCGAAGACATCACCCTGGTGTTCGATCCGCGCTGATCGGCCCCGTTGCTAACAGATCGCTCAGGAGTGCCGATTCAGACAACGGGTGAACGCGCTCGCCTCCGATCCATGACACCGAACAACCCTCTCCCCGCGGCTTCTCGAAGCCGAGTGACACTGCACCGCTCGCTCGTCGCGCGCCTGGTCGGGATCACGCTCCTGCTGCTGTTCACGGCAGCACCGGCAGCGGCCCAGTACGGCGGGGGCGGAATCCAGGTCTTCGTTGACCCGGTCCGGGTTCCGGTCGATCAGACCTTCGACGTCTTCGGGCGTGATTGTGCGGCCGGATCGACGGTCACCATCACGATCGACGGTTTCCCCTCCACGGTCGCCACCGGCACCGCCAGCGCCGGCGGCTTCTACACCGTCGATGCCGTGGTGCTTCCGGACGGTTTCACCCCCGGGAACAACCATGATGTGCGGGCCACGTGTGGTTCACAAACGGCCACCGCTCTGATCACGATTGTGTGTTCAGACGGCAACGACCCGGTAGACGGGTCTTGCGACAACGCCGCCGGAGGCGGCACCGCCGGGATCGTGCCCACTACCACCGAGGCCGCCCCCGCAGGTGGCGGCGCAACCGGAACGGGAACGGGAACCAGCAGTAGCAGTGAGGATGGCCTCGCCTTCACCGGCGCCGCCTTCACCCAACGGATCATCCAGGTGGGCGTGACCCTGTTCGGGGTCGGCCTGATGCTCGTGGTGATCGCGCGGCGGCGTGGCGAAGAAACCGCCGCCCAAGGCGTTTCTCAGCTGTAGGTCGTCGTTCAGCGGCGACGGCTGCGGCGAATCAGCCATCCGGCTGCCTCGCTCAGCACAGCTCCGGCCACCGCCGAAATGACGATCACTACCCATAGCGGTGCCGACTCGTCGAACATCAGCCAGGTCACCGGGGTGTCGTCGGTGTTTTGCACCACGAAGGCGGCGAGAGCAACCGCGACGATCGCCACGACGATGAGCTTCCCCAGCCCGCTCCGTCCGCTCGACTCCTCGGTCAGTTGCTCATCGGTCATCGGTTTCCCCGGTCTCTGGTGGCCTTGACCGGAATCGTAGACCTCTCCCACCGTCGCGTCCCGGTCGTGGGCGCGTGATTTCGAGCACGGGCATGAGAAGATGGCTCCATGCGGGTACTGGTAAGTGGATCGACCGGACTCATCGGGACTGCACTCGTGCAGCAGCTGGGGCAGTGCGGTCACGATGCGATCCGTCTGGTGCGGGGAGATCCGCCCGACGGCCTACCTTCGATTCGATGGGAGCCTTCGAGGGGCGAACTCGATCCGCGTGATCTCCTCGGCGTCGAGGCGATCGTGCATCTCGCCGGCGAGGGCATCGCGTCGAAGCGGTGGACCACGGCGCAGAAGGCGAGGATCCTCGATTCGAGGGTCGACGGCACGCGCCTGCTCGCCGGGGCCGCGGCCTCGATGGATTTACCGCCGGCGGTGTTCTTGTCTGGTTCGGCGATCGGGTTCTACGGCGATCGAGGAGAGGAGCGCCTCGATGAGTCGAGTTCGTCGGGCCAGGGCTTCGCAGCGGAGGTCTCCCGCCTATGGGAAGGTGCTACCGCGGCGATCGATGAGTCGATCACGAGGGTCGCTCATCTCCGCACTGGCGTGGTGCTCTCCGCCGACGGCGGCGCTCTCGCCGAGCAGTTGCCCTTCTTTCGATTGGGCCTGGGCGGCCGCGTCGGATCTGGGGATCAGTGGCTCAGCTGGATCACCATCGAAGATGCCGTTGCGGCGATCATCTGGCTGCTCGACCATCCCGTGGAGGGTCCGGTGAACCTGACCGCTCCCGAGCCGGTGTCCAACGCGGATTTCGCCCAGACTCTCGGGCGGGTGCTGCGCCGACCCACCCTGCTTCCGACGCCGAAACCGGTGCTGTGGGCGCGTTTGGGTCGAGAGCTCACCGCCACCCTTCTCGAATCGAGCGCTCATGTTTCGCCCGCGGCCCTCCATGCCGGCGGATTCGAGTTTGCCCAGCCGGAGCTTGAGCCTGCGTTGCACAGATTGCTCAGGAAGCAACCCTGACCACGGGGTAGAAGGCCACTCGGCCCACCACTGCTTCAGCACCTGGTTTGGCGTCGGGGTAATACCAGGCCGCGTTCTCGGCCTTCTCGCCATCGACCTCCACGTTCCAGTACGACGCCGTGCCCTTCCAGGGGCAACCGGTGGTGTGGTCGGATTCGGTCACGTACTTCTGGTCGAGGGATGAGACCGGGAAGTAGGCGTTTCCCTCCACCACCTCGATGTCGTCGCTTTGCGCGATCACGGTGCCGTTGAACGTTGCTGTAGCCACCCTGGGCCTCCTGTCGATTCGAGAACTCTCAGTTCACAACCAGCCCGAAGCGGGGTCCATTCCCCCAACAGGAGGAAATCACCCCGGGAGCTCAGACCTCCACGATCCACACATCGTCGGGTAGGTCGCGTTCGAGATCGCGGATCAGGCGACCGATCCTCGCATCTGCTCCGTCCCACACCACCACGGCCTCATCGGAAACCTTGCGGAGCCAGCCATTTCGGCGATCGAGGGCCTGCCCGGCTGCCTTGGCGGATTCTGGGGATTTCCGTTCGAGCCGCACCACCGCGTGTGCTCCTTCGACCAGCGACGCGAAGGTTTGGCGAGCGGTGCCGGGCCACTTCACGTCGGGGTCCGGGTAGGGCAACACGGCCACGTAGGGCATGCCTGCCTCCGCCGCGACCTCGGCGGCGAGAGTCTCGGCACCCAGTCGAAGACCGGTGAGCACGACGAGGTCGTGGTCGAGTTGGTGCTTCGCGGCCAGCACCTCACCGAGGCGCCGCCGGGCCTCGCGACGTATCGGATTGTCGTCGTATCCCCCCAGACCAGGCGGTTGCATTCCAAGCACCATCACTGCACGACCGTGGGGCCGCCAGGTGGAACTGAAGACGCCATCGGGTCCGGGCTTCGGCGCCGCGGTAACCGAGGCTTGCGCGCCCCCGTTTCGGTAGTCGTCTGCCTCACCGAGATCGGGTGGCAAGCCAACCCCCATGCGGCCTTTCTGGGTGTGAGATGCCTCCACCGCCAGGCGGTCGGCTATGTCGTTCCACTCATCGCCGGCATGACCTTTCACCCAGCGAAACGTGATCTCATCAGCCCGACCCTGGTAGAGCTCGATCAGAGGCTCCCAAATGTCCCGGTTGGCCACCGGCTCCTTTTTCGAATTCTTCCAACCCCGTTTGAGCCAGCCCTTCCACCATCCATCACGGAAACAGTTGACGACGTAGGTGGAATCCGAGACGAGCTCCACGGGACCCTCGATGGTGCGGAGGGCATCGAGCGCAGCCTGGAGTTCCATGCGCTGGTTGGTGGTGTCGGGGTCGGCGCCGTTGGCCCACGGGCCCTCGGGCACCACCCATCCCCATCCGCCGGGTCCGGGGTTGCCCCGGCACGCGCCATCGGTGTAGACGACCGTCGGTTCCTGCCCCACCGTCGTGACCCTATCGGTTTCGCACATTTTCAGGAGCCGCCTGAGATGATGGGGCCATGATTGACCATTTCGCGCGTCAGCTCCCCGATATCGATCCGACCGAGACTAAGGAATGGATCGATTCGCTCGATGCGGTGGTGTCGTCCCAAGGCCAATCACGAGCCCGCTACATCGTCGCCAAACTCCTCGAAAGGGCCAACGAACTCAACGTTGGCGTTCCTCCCACCACTTCCACTCCCTACATCAACACCATTCCCGCCGAAGAGCAGCCCTTCTTTCCCGGCAACGAGGCGATCGAACGCCGGATCAGAGCGTTCATCCGCTGGAACGCAGCGGCGATGGTGATCCGCGCCAACAAGCTCGCCGACGGTATCGGTGGCCACCTGGCCACCTTCGCCTCGAGTGCCTCGCTCTACGAGGTGGGCTTCAACCACTTCTTCCGTGGCAAGGAAGACGGGTTGGCGGGCGACCATGTCTACTTCCAGGGCCACGCCGCGCCGGGCGTCTACGCCCGCGCCTTCCTCGAGGGCCGCCTCACCGAGGGACAACTCGACAAGTTCAGGATGGAAATCGGCGGCAACGGCCTGTCGAGTTATCCCCATCCGCGTCTGATGCCGCACTTCTGGGAGTTTCCCACCGTCTCGATGGGGCTCGGCCCGATCAATTCGATCTATCACGCTCGTTTCAACAAGTACCTCCATCAACGCCACATCGAGGACACTTCCCAGAGCACCGTCTGGTCGTTTCTGGGAGACGGCGAGTGCGACGAGCCCGAGACCTTGGGCGCCATCGCGCTGGCCGGCCGCTCCGACCTCGACAACCTCAAGTGGGTCATCAACTGCAACCTTCAGCGCCTCGACGGGCCGGTGCGCGGCAACGACAAGGTCATCCAGGAACTGGAGGGTGTGTTCCGGGGCGCGGGCTGGAACGTCATCAAGGTCATCTGGGGTTCGAAGTGGGACGAGCTGCTCCACCGCGACGTCGACGGCGTACTCCTCAACAAGATGGCCACCACCGTCGACGGCGAGTACCAGCGTTACGCCGTCGAGGACGGTGCCTATATCCGCGAGCACTTCTTTGGCCCTGATCCCCGCCTGCGCAAGCTCGTCCAGCACCTCACCGACGACCAGCTCGCCGATCTGCCTCGCGGCGGCCACGACTACCAGAAGGTCTATGCCGCCTTCAAGGCGGCGAGCGAGGTGACCGGCCAGCCCACAGTGATTCTCGCCAAGACGGTGAAGGGCTGGACGCTCGGTGAGGGCTTCGAAGGGCGCAACGCCACCCACCAGATCAAGAAGATGACCAAAGCCCAACTGATCGATCTGCGCCAGCGCATCCACATGGAGGAGATGATTCCCGAATCGGCCCTGGAGGACGGCATTCCTCCCTACTTCCGGCCGTCTCCGGACTCCGAGGAATACCAATACATGATGGAGCGGCGCCGCGCGCTCGACGGAGCCGTCCCCACTCGGGTCATTCGCGATCGTCGGCCGATCACCCAGCCCGCCGCAACCCCGTTCCTGGATCTCCAGAAGGGATCCGCGGGTCGCGAGGTGTCCACCACCATGGCGTTCACCGCCCTGCTCCGCGATCTCCTGCGCGACCAGATGTTCGGTGAGCGGGTGGTGCCGATTGTGCCCGACGAGGCTCGTACGTTCGGCATGGACTCGCTGTTCAGGGAGTTCAAGATCTACGCGCCGCGAGGCCAGCTCTACGAGCCGGTCGATCATGCCCTGCTGCTCTCCTACTCCGAGAGCAGCGATGGGCAGATCCTCGAAGAAGGAATCACCGAGTGTGGTTCGGTGGCCAGCTGGATCGCAGCAGGCACGTCGTATGCCAACACCGGCGTGCCGATGGTGCCCTTCTTCACCTTCTATTCGATGTTCGGATTCCAGAGGGTCGGCGACTCGCTCTGGGCGGCCGCCGATGCCCGCACCCGTGGTTTCCTACTCGGCGCAACCGCGGGGCGCACCACCCTCATGGGCGAGGGCCTACAGCACCAGGACGGCCACAGTCAGATCCTCGCCTCCACCGTGCCTGCGTGCGAGGCCTACGACCCCGCTTTTGCATACGAGTTGGGGGCCATAGTCGAGGACGGACTGGCACGCATGTATCCCGAGCGCGCCGCCGATGGCGAGGACATCTACTACTACATCACGATCTACAACGAGAACTACGAACAGCCCCCACGGCCCGATCACGTCGACAACACCGATATCACCAGTGGCCTCTACAAATTCAGCGACGGCCCGGTCGGCAGTGAGAATCTCTCTCACAAAGCCACCGTCCTTTTCTCGGGACCCTCGGTGAACGCCGCTCTCGAAGCCCAACGAATCCTGGCCGATCACCACGACGTATCCGCGGAGTTGTGGAGTGCCACGTCCTACAAGCGCCTCCGAACCGATGCTCTCGATTGTGAGCGCCGCAACCGGCTCAGCCAGAGCGACGACCCTCTCGTGCCCTTGGTCACCCGCCGTCTCTCCGACAGCGACGGCCCGATCGTGGCGGTATCCGATTGGATGACATTGGTGCCCGATCAGATCGCGCGCTGGACCCCTCGACCACTCCATGTATTGGGCACCGACGGCTTCGGCCGATCCGACACACGCGAGGCCCTTCGCCGGTTCTTCGAGGTCGACGCGGCCCATCTCGTCGTTGCGGTGCTCTCGGCGCTCGCCGAGGACGGCCACGTCACCAGTGCAGAAGTGCGGGCGGCGGTCGCCCACTACGGCATCGACCCTGATCGTCCCAATCCTTCTCACCCCGACGCAGTCGAATGATCGCTCGAACTCGCTCACTTGCCCTCGAGCCGCGATGAGACGGGGCACCCTCTACATAACCGGCGAGGCCGAAGCCGATCAACTTCTCAACACCCAGCCTCTGGCCCTGCTGATCGGAATGCTGCTCGATCAGCAGGTCCCGATGGAGTGGGCGTTCATCGGCCCCGCCCGGCTTACGGATCGCCTGGGTGGCGTCCTCGATGCAGCGGAAATCGCGGCCATGAACCCCGACGACTTCGCCGATCTCGTGAAGACGAAGCCGGCGCTTCATCGCTACCCAGGATCGATGGCAACTCGGATCCAGCAGCTCTGCCAGCACCTCGTCGACGAGTACGACTGTGATGCCGAGGCGGTCTGGCGCGGGGTGCGCCGCGGCGACCGACTCTTCGAGAGACTCCTCGCCCTGCCCGGCTATGGCGAGGAGAAGGCACAGATCTTCGTGGCGATCCTGGCGAAGCGGTTCGAGAAGAAGCCGGAGGGGTGGGAGACGATGGCCGGCCCGTTCGCCGACACCACCCCACGTTCGGTGGCCGACATCCACGACGAGGAGTCGCTGGCCACGGTCAGGGCCTGGAAGAAGCAGCAGAAGGCGAAGGGCAGAACCAAGGCCGAGTGATCTCGGCTGCGGACGCGTGTCCGCGCCGGTAGGTGGTGGTGGTGTCACGGCCGGTGGTGGGTCTGTTCGTTCTTGGCTGTCACACCCCTTGCGTACACTCAGGTCGAGCGAAGCTCGAACCGGCCCTTTGCTCCTCGTCTCCAGCTGAGAACCCCGGTCGGTCCTCTCACTTTCTGAGGTCGCTGGCCCGCCCTCCGGGCACGACACCCACCACTAACCCGTAGCGGTATCAGTCGATTCGATCCGGCGGAGGAGAACCGCCCGCTGGCGCTCGAGCCACCCGAGCAGCATGGCGATCGCTCTGGGGTCGTGACGGAGATGGTGAGCCCCGCCATAGACGATCCTCAGATCGGCCGAGCCGTGCGCATCGGCCACCGCGCGGGCATCGAACACCGGGACGGTGTCGTCGTCGCTGCCGTGGATCACCAATAGCTCGCGAGGCGCCAACCGTTCCGCCGCTTCGACCGCTCTCACCGACCGCAATCCTTCTGCCCATGGGTCGAGTGATTCGGGGAAGTCATGATCTCGGACAATCCCCATCTCGCGAGCCAATACGAGCAACTTCCGGGGACTACGAGCCCAGTCTTCGAAGTCGGCAGGCGAGGCAACCGCCGCCACACCGTTGATCTCGGGATCGGCTGCTGCGGCTTGCACCGCCAACGCTCCCCCCGTGCCGAAGCCGACTAACCATACGCCGTCGACAGTTACCGACTCGCGCAGGTGGGCCACGGCGCCATTCAGGTCGTCGAGCCAGCCCGCGAGCGAGAAGTTGCCACCGGACTCGCCTACCCCCCTGCTGGCGTAGGCCAAGGCGGCCCATCCCAGTTCGGTGGCGACTCGATCGGCGAACTCCGGGAAGCTGGCGGTGGAGTTGGCCCCGCCGCCGGCCTCTGCCGGAAAGCCGTGGGCGATGACAAGACCGGGCTGGGCTCGGGGGTGGAGCTGTACCGGACGGGCGAGGTGGGCCGCCAGCTCGATGCCGTCGACCGTGAATCGTTGGTCCACTCTGCTAGATCGGCCAGAACCGGTAGCCGCGGTTGCGGGCTTCGGCGAGCGAGTCGGGACCGAAGGTCTGGCCCCACGGGCTGTTGGCGAGGGAGTTGATCACTTCGGCGTCGGTGGCCCCATCGAGGTCATAAACCACCTGGATGCGTTTGTCGCCGAGGTAACGGAATTCTTCGTAGCGGCCCGGTCGTTCCATGGCGCAAAGGGTAGCCGCGAGCAGGCCCCGCGGATGCGGCTCGCCGGGCAGGAGGAAGTTCGAGCGCAGGTCGGGTCGAACCCAGAACGGTGGGGAGGGTTACGTGCAGCCCCCCACCGATGAGTTGGAATTCGGAACTGAGAAGGCGAAAGCGACAAGGGGTCCTATCTGAGTGGCTGACATCGCTGAGGTGCTCAAAAGCAACAGCCCCGGCGCCAGAGCACCGGGGCTGTCTTTGATATTTGCTGGAGTCCTACGAGGGCGTTTGAATACCGGGTGTGACGATCTCCCGACCGCCTGATTCGTAGGGGTGAGTGGCTTGAATTCGCCAGGAAGTCCAGCAGGCCTGTACTAGCGGCCAGCCACCTCCAAGGTCACAGAACGTTTAGCTATCAGCTGGACCACCTCCTCTCTCTTGGTCCAACCAGTGAAGCACACCTGGCCA
>JAJCXY010000029.1 GCA_029263215.1 Acidimicrobiales bacterium | reverse complement strand
GACCCACGACATCTTCGAAGGCACCGAGAATCGGTGCTTCTCGGCGGCGCTCAGTAGGGTGCCGAATGAGCTCGCGTCTGGTCCTCGCCACGGTCTTTCTCGTGGCGATCCTCGTCGGTGCCAATTTCAGCTCGCTCAAGTTCGCACTCGATCACACCTCCCCTCTCCTGCTCACGAGCATGCGGACCGTTATCGGTGGGTCCTTCCTCCTCGGTCTCGCCCTCATCCGTGGCGAGCGGCTTCCCCGACGCAAGGACGACCTGGCACGGATCTTCGTGGTGTCTTTCAGCATCACCACGGTCTCCAGCGCCCTGCTGGTTTTCGGTGTCGACCGCGTACCGGCTGGTGTCGCATCACTCATGGCGAGCACGATGCCGCTGTTCACCGCGGTGCTCGCCGTCGCCTTGTTGGGCACGAGAGTCAGCCGTCTGGGAGCCATTGGTCTCGCGGTGGGCTTCGGCGGCACCGTCATCCTCGCCTCGCCCTCTTTGGGTGGAGAGACAGCCGCGATCGGCATCGCCGCGCTGGGTCTGTCGGCGCTCTCGTGGGCGTTCGGCACGGTGTTCATGAAGTGGAAGGACTTCAGTCGGGTGACTCCCGTCATGCTGGTGGGAGTGCAGCTCCTCATGTCCGCAGCGCTGCTCGTTCCGTTCGCCCTGCTCGTCGAGGGCACCGCCGACACCGAATGGACACTTGGGCTCTTCGTGCCCTTGCTGTACTCGTCGATCCCTGCCAACGCGATCACGTTCGCCTTGCTGGCCACCGTCGTTGCCCGAGCCACTCCCACCCAGGCCGCGTCGAGCGCCTATCTCATCCCCGTCTTCGGAGTGTTCTTCGGGTGGTTGATCCGTGATGAGGTGCTCGGATGGGCGGAAATGGTCGGGGGCGCGCTGGTAGTGGCTGGCGTATATGTCCTGGTCACGGCCAACGCCCGCCAGGCCGAGCGCACGATGGCGGGCACCGGCTCGTCGGACTGAGCGGCGAGGTGGGGGATAGGGTCGGCCGATGATCCAAGCGGGCCAGAGCTGGTCGTTGTCCACCGAGGATGGGGTGACGCTCACCGCCGATGAGCTGGTCACGACTCTCTCGTTGCAGCACGATCGGATGATCGGGTGCTGGCAGACCCTGTCGGAGGCGCAGTGGTCGGCAGACTCCCGAAACGAGGCCTGGACCGTGCACGACACGGCCCGTCATCTGGCCGATGTCTTGGAGGTGCTGACCTCCCAGCTCGTCGATGAGCCATCTCCCTTCTCGGTCGGCGAGTTCAACCCAAACTCCACACCCGATCTGTGGTTGAGCTACTCGGCCGACGACTCACCAGATGCCACCATCGAGCGCTACGCCGCGGCCGCGGTGAGGCACCGCGAATGCGTCGGCGAGCGCATGGCCGCCGCTACGCCCGGCACCGCACTCACTCCCTACGGTCCGGCCCACTGGACTATGTCGGTGGTTCACGGCTTCTGGGACGCCTGGCTACACGAGCGCGACATCGCCCTGCCCCTCGGCATCCCAGCGACGTCATCGCCCGATGAACAGCGTCTCGTCGCCATCTACGCCCTGTTGATGGGCGTGGTGCCCGCCCGCATGATGGAGCTGCCGTTCGAGGCTGTGGTCGCGTTCAACGGAGTCTTGTCTGTCACGGTGGCCGCCGCCCACGAGGCGGGCCAACTCACCAGCGCCGAGTCGGGTGCGGTCGGGTCGAACCTCTCGGGCGACCTCCATGAGGTCGTCGACTCTCTCAGCGGCCGCGGGGCATCGGTTCAAGAAGCGCTGCCCGGCGCGCCCGATCTGCTCGAGGCCCTCGCTGCGTTCCTGCGTTCCTGAATCGGATCGACGCGAAGTTCAGCCGCGGTGGAAAGCGCAATCGAGCATGCCGTTGTTGTATTCATCGAGAGCGGTCTTGATGGCATCACCGCTCTCGCTCCATGCCGCGTTGACCTCGCCTTTTGGAGATCCGATCGGGTACGCGCCGAGCCACGCGTCTGCTGCGCTGATGCTGTCGGCCACACATGAACCGTCGTTGCCGGCAAGCACGTTCAGCTTGGCGCCGATGAGCTGGGCGGCCATGGATGCCGACTTGTCGGCATTGACGGCGAATATGTCGAGCAGTTGATCCTTGGTATAAAGCGTCGACCCGATGACAAGGCTATCGACCGGCCATGCCTCGGGGTGCGTGCTCCAGTACCCGATCGTGCCGGTGCCGGGCGCGTCGGGCGTGTCGCCGGACCCGTCATCGCCGTCGCCGGGCGCTTGGTCGACCACGACACCGGCCACGCCGTTGTCGGCATCGTTGAAGGCGTCGTTCATGGCGCCTCCCGCGAGGTCTGAAGCGCCGGAGATCATGGTGAACCCACTCGCCATGAGGATCATGTACTCGATGGCGGTGGCGCCGCGCTCGTTGGCGTCAGACTCAGAGATTCGGAATCTCCTCATATCGTCTCAACGGAATCCCGGCTGGACGACTTGAGCGGCTGAGGACCAATTCCCGGGGCGGGATGAACCCATCGACCCAGTCACCTTCTGATACGAAGAGTGATCATGTCAGACCTGATCGTCGCCCTGGTTACCGACACCCATATCCGTCCCCGCTACGACGATGGCCAACTCGCCTTCCCGTCCGACGAGCGGCATAACGAGCGCAACCGGGTGGCTGCTGAGGCGATCCGGGCCATGAACCCCGATCTTGTCGTGCACCTCGGCGATGTCGTCCATCCCATCCCGACCCTGCCCGCTCACGCCGATGCCCTGGAGGTGGCCGAGGAGATCTACGGGGATCTGGGCGCCCCGATGGTGCTGGTTCCGGGCAACCATGATGTCGGCGACAAGCACGCCAGTGCCTACGCTCCGGAGCAAGTCGACGAAACTCGCAAGGTGTTCGCCCAGACGTGGGGCGCACCGTTCCAGAGCTTCGATTCCGCGGGGATCCACTTTGTGATCATCGACGGTGGACTGCTCGGCGTCGACTCCGATGAAGGAGCGGCTCAGTGGGCGTGGCTGGAGGACGACCTCCGGACCAATGAGGCCCGCTGCTTCGTGTTCATGCACTACCCGCCCTTCCTCACCGAACCCGAGGAGGACGAGCACTATGACAATCTCGAGCCTGTGGTCAGGACCCGCCTGCTCGGCACCTTGGTCGACAGCGGGGTCGAAGCGGTGTTCAGCGGTCACGTTCACCAGTTCTTCCTCAACCACCGGTCTGGTGTCGACTTGATCTCCTTGCCATCTGTGGCCTTCACCCGGCCCGAATACAGCTTCCTGAGGCCGACTGCTCCCGCCGATGCCGAGAACGGGCGCGACGATCTTGAGCAGATGGGTGTGGGCAAGCTGACGATCTCCGACACCGGCTACCGGCTCGAGATCGTGCGGATCCACAGTCGGGCTCCCGGGCCGCCGGCTCCGTCCAAACCGCTCGGTGTCTGGCTCCGCCACCGCCTCGGACGACGAAGCGAGTTGCCCTACGGCGACCTCGACGCCCTCGATCGCAAGGTGGCCCGCGACGAGGCTGCCCTGGTTCAGGTCCTCGACCTGGGCCTGTCGTGGGTCCGGGTCCCGCTGGCGGACCTGGCAGACGACGACGTGAGATTCCGCCTCGACTGGTTGAAGCGACACCGTGTGAGTTCGCACTTCTTCTCCCGCGGCGTGCCCACTGCGGCCCAAAGGGCGCTCTATGCCCAGTACGGAGGCGGATCCGATTGGGAACTCGTGATCCGGGATCAGGAGGTGGCCGCTCTGGTGGAGGCGTTGGCTGATGGTGGCGAATTTGGGTTCATCGTCGGTCGTATCGGAAAGAGCACCGGTGCCGCCACCAAGTACTTTTCCCACTTCCCCCGAGAGGGATTCCACCCGTCTCACACGGCGTTGGAAGCTCTGGCCGAGGCCGGAGCCAGTGGCATCGCCTTTCGTATCGCGGCCGAG
This sequence comes from Acidimicrobiales bacterium, assembly GCA_029263215.1. Classification (GTDB taxonomy): domain Bacteria; phylum Actinomycetota; class Acidimicrobiia; order Acidimicrobiales; family Aldehydirespiratoraceae; genus OFTM10. Next base: position 19,998 of record JAJCXY010000029.1, on the reverse strand, counting down.
GGTCCCGTTGATGAGCAGGTCGGCGCGGCTGTGGAACGGGCCGAACAGCTGGGGGTTCGGGCCATCTGCCACGTCGAGTTGCCGTTCGGGTCAGAGGCGGTGGCCCAGACCGACGATCGGCTCGTGGAGCAGCGTGTGCTCGCGGCGGCCCAGGCTGGGTGGCGTCACCCCGAAGCCCGCTTCTTCCTCGACATGCTGGCCGACAAGGACCGGGGCTACTGGTGCCGCAATGCCCTGGTGGATCTTGGGGGCCGACCCCGAGCCGCCTATCGCGCCCTCAAGTCGCTGGCTCCGGCGGATCAGGCGCCTACGGCGTGGAAGCCTCCGTCGACGTAAACCATCGATCCGGTGGTGGACGGGAACCAGTCCGACAACAGAGCCACCGTGCTGCGGGCAACCGCCGAGGAATCGTCGACATCCCAACCGAGGGGGGCCCGGTCCATCCAGGCATCCTCGAACTTCTGGAAACCGGGGATCGACTTGGCTGCGATGGTGCGAATGGGGCCGGCCGCCACCAGGTTGACCCGGATGCCGGAAGGACCGAGGGCTCGGGCGAGGTAGCGGTTGGTGGATTCGAGGGCGGCCTTGGCGACACCCATCCAGTTGTAGGCCGGCCAGGCACGGGTGGCGTCGAAGTCGAGCCCCACGATCGAACCGCCATCGGTCATCAGCGGCGCGACTGCTTCGGCCAACAGCTTCAGGGAGTAGGCGGAGATCTCCACTGCGACCTTGACATCATCCCAGGTGGCGCCCATGAAATCCTCGCCCAGGCACGCCTCGGGAGCGAACCCGATCGCATGGAGGGCGCCGTCGACACGTCCCCACTTTTCGGCGAGCACGTCGTGGAGTGCTTGGGCATGGTTCGGGTTGCTCACATCGAACTCGAACACGGCTGGTTCGGTGGGGAGCTTTCGGGCGGTGCGCTGGGTGAGGCGAAGGCCGCGACCCGCCCCGGTGAGCACGATCTCCGCACCCTCTTCCTGAGCGAGCTTCGCTATGCCGAACGCAATCGACGAGTCGGTGAGCACGCCGGTGATCACGATCTTCTTTCCGTCTAGCAAGCCCACGGAAGGTCCCTCCTGTTGTGACTCTCGGCCCAGAGTACTTTTCGACCGACTGAAGCATCGCACGATACGGCGTCGAAGGTACGGTCGTCGTGATGCGGCTCTACGACACTCGCCGAAGCGCCGTGGTGCCGTTCGAGCCCGGACCACTGGTCAGCCTCTATGTGTGTGGCATCACGCCCTACGACGCAACCCATCTTGGGCACGCCGCCACCTACATCATCTACGACACACTGCAGCGCAGGCTCATCGATCTCGGCCACGAGGTGCGCTACGTGCGCAACATCACCGACGTCGACGACGACATCTTGGCCGCGGCTCGTCGTCGTGGAGTGCACTACCTCGACCTGGCCTTCGGCGAGACGGCCCGGTTCGACGACGACATGGCGGCCCTCAACACGCTGGCGCCCTGGTCTGAACCCCGAGCCACCGGGGCCATCCCCGATATCCGAGGGGTCATCGACTCGGTGATTGCCGAGGGTTCGGCCTATGTGGTCGACGGCACCGTCTACTTCGACACCGCGGCCCAGGGCGATTTCGGCGCTCTGTCGGGAGTGGGGCAACAGAGGATGATGGTGTTGTCGCAGGAGTGGGGTGAGCACCCCGACGACCCGGCCAAACGCAACCCTCTCGACTTTGTGCTCTGGCGCCCGTCGGCGCGGGGCGAACCGGAATGGGAATCTCGGTGGGGTTCGGGTCGGCCCGGCTGGCATGTGGAGTGTTCCGCCCTGGCCCTTCGAGAACTCGGCTCCACCATCGATCTCCACGGTGGCGGCGTCGACCTTCTCTACCCCCACCACGAATGCGTGAACTCCGTGGCGGAGGCCGCCACCGGCGAGCCCTTCGTTCGCCACTGGTTGCACCAGTCGATGGTGCATCTCGACGGCCGCAAGATGTCGAAGTCGACCGGCGATCTGGTTTTTGTCCACGAACTGCGCGACCGCTGTCCCGCACCGGTGATCCGGCTCGCCCTGTCTGTCCACCACTATCGGCGACCCTGGAACTGGACCGACGACCTACTCGACGAGGCGGCGGCCCGGCTGGAGTTGTGGACCGGGGCAGGGGAGGGCTCGGCGGGGATCGACGAAGTTCGAGCGTGTCTCGACGACGATCTCGATGTGCCGGGTGCGGTTCTGGTGCTCGACCACTACGCCAACGACGGTCAAGGCGTGACCGAGGCGGCTGCACTGCTCGGCGTCGACCTTGCTTCTGCGCCATGATGTCTGCGGAGGAACCACGATGGGTCGCGAGCACGGACAGATGCAGACAACGGTTCTCGCCGTCACGCGCCCGTTCATGAAGTGCCTGTGGCGGATCAACACCGTGGGCCTCGACCACATCCCGGTGTCCGGACCCGCAATCCTCGCTCCCAATCACAATTCGGTGATCGACAGCTTCTTCTTGCCGTGTGTGCTCCCACGGCGCGTCTCCTACGTAGGCAAGGCGGAATATCTCGACGACTGGAAGACCCGCACCCTCTTTCCTGCCCTCGGCATGATCCCCATCGACCGCACCGGGGGCGACGCCTCCGCCCGTGCTCTCGACACCGCGGCGGGTGTGCTCGAGGCCGGAGAACTCTTCGGGATATATCCCGAAGGCACCCGATCGCGCGACGGCCTGCTCCACAAGGGACACACCGGAGCGGCCCGGCTCTCGGTGCGCACCGGTGCTCCTATCGTGCCCGTCGGCATCCTCGGCACTCGCGCCATCCAGCCCCCCGACCATCCCTTGCCCCGGCCTTTCCGGCCCGCCGAGATCAGGTTCGGTCGCCCGATCCATCCGGCCGAGAGCGGCAGCATCACCGACGACCGGCTGCGTTTTCGCCAGATCACCGACGAGGTGATGTACGAGATCCGAGCCCTGACCGGCCAGGACTACGTCAACGATTACGCCACCAAGGGCAAGGCCGCGGCCACCGAAACCCTGGAAGCGGTGACCGATCCCGGCATGCCCGAGAGGCGCTCGTCCGTCGAAGTGCTGAGGTCGGTGTCGGCCTGAACCGGCTCGAATTTCGGGTACTGCGGCCAGGCGTGCCGGGTAACCTCCTACACCTATGAGCGACGTGATCTCCATCAAATTGCCCGATGGCTCGGCCCGAGAGTTGGCTTCCGGCGCCACCGCGGCCACTCTTGCCGAGTCGATTGGTCCCCGACTCGCGAAGGATGCCCTCATCGCGGTGGTCGACGGCGAAGAAACCGACCTCGACATCCCCCTGAGTGATGGAGCGGTGGTGGAAATCGTCACCCCGTCGAGCGAACGCGGTCTCCACACCATCCGCCACAGCACCGCCCACGTGCTGGCCCAGGCGATCCTCGACCTCTACCCCGACACCCAACTCGCGATCGGTCCCCCGATCGAGCACGGCTTCTACTACGACGTCGAACTCGCCGAGGGCCAGACCCTCTCAGAAGACGACCTCGAGCGGATCGAATCGCGGATGCAGGAGATCGTCGCTGCCGATCAGCCGTTCGTACGCCACGAGTTGCCGGCCGCCGAAGCCGGGGCTTTTTTTGCCGATGAGATCTACAAGTCCGAGATCATCGAGAGGGTCACCGGGGGCGACGCCGGAAACGACGACTCGAGCGAGGCTGGTGCGGGCGACACCATCAGCTACTACGCCAACGGCGACTCGGGATCGTTTCGCGACATGTGCACGGGTCCCCACGTACCGAGCACCGGTCGGCTCGGATACTTCAAGCTCCAGTCGGTGGCAGGCGCCTACTGGCGTGGCGATGTGAGTCGTCCGATGCTGCAGCGCGTCTACGGCACTGCCTGGTCATCGAAGAAAGAACTGAATTCGCACCTCCAGATGCTGGTGGAAGCCGAGAAGCGCGACCATCGCCGTCTCGCCCAGGAGCTCGATCTGGTGAGCTGGCCCGAGGAGCTCGGTCCCGGCCTGGCGGTCTGGCATCCGAAGGGCGCCCTCGTCCGCAAGCTCATGGAGGACTACTCACGAGACCGCCACGAGCATGGCGGCTACGAGTTCGTGTTCAGCCCCCACCTGGCCAAGTCGGTGCTGTGGGAGACCTCCGGCCACCTCGATTTCTACGCCGACAGCATGTATCCCCCGATGGAGCTCGACGGGGTCAACTACTACCCGAAGCCGATGAACTGTCCCTTCCACGTGATGGTCTACCGGTCGAGTCAGCGCAGCTATCGCGAGCTGCCCCTGCGCCTCTTCGAGTTGGGCGCGGTCTACCGCTACGAGCTTTCCGGCGCCGTGCACGGCCTGTTGCGCAGCCGGGGGTTCACCCAGGACGACAGCCATATCTTCTGCACTCGTGAAGACATCGGCACCGAGCTGGCCTCTCTCCTCGACTTCGTGCTCAGCGTGCTGCGGGCGTTCGGCTTCGACGATTTCCAAGCCAAGCTCTCCACCCGTCCCGACGAGAAGTCGGTCGGCGAAGAGGAGTTGTGGGACTCCGCCACCGAAGGGCTGAGGGCGGCGCTCGATTCCAGCGGGCTCGACTATGTGGTCGACGAGGGTGGGGGAGCCTTCTACGGCCCGAAGATCGACGTCGACGTGAAAGATGCGATCGGTCGAGCTTGGCAGCTCTCCACCATCCAGCTCGACTTCAACCTGCCCGACCGCTTCGAACTCGAATATGTCGCCAACGATGGTTCGCGCAAGCAGCCGGTGATGATCCACCGGGCCCTGTTCGGTTCGGTCGAACGCTTCTTCGGCGTGCTGCTAGAGCACTACGCCGGCGCCTTCCCCGCCTGGCTCGCCCCCGAGCAGGTCCGCATCCTCCCGGTCGCCGAGGCCCACTCCAATTATGCCCACGAGATCGCCGCCGAATTGAGGGCCTCAGGGTTTCGCGTCGATGTCACCGACGCCATCGATCCTCTCGGCAAGCGGGTGCGCAACGGCAAGATCCAGAAGCTGCCCTACGTCTTGGTGGTGGGCGACGACGACGTGGCCAACCGCACTGTCGGCGTCAATCGGCGTGGCACCAAGCAGCCCGAACGCGACGTCACCGTCGCAGAGTTCAGCGAAAGGCTCGGGGCAGAGGTCTCCGAGCGCTCCTGACACCGGAAAGGACCTGATCGATGGTCGATCACCTTTGGGCCGGTTGGAGGATGGAGTACATCCGATCCGGCGATGCCGGCGCGTCGGTCGAGGGGCCGGCAGGCTCGACCCTCTTCGAGGCGATCCTGCACTCGGGCCTGCCCGACTCCGAGACATTCATCGTGTGGCGCGGTGAGCATTGTTTTGCCCTGCTCAATGCGTTCCCGTACACGTCCGGCCACCTGATGGTGCTCCCCAAACGGGGCGTGGCCGACCTCGACGACCTCACCGCGGATGAACACGGTGAGCTGTGGGAGGGCGTTCGACTCGCCGCTGGTGCCCTCGAGGCGGCCTATGCCCCCGACGGCATCAATATCGGTGCCAACCTCGGGCGTGGTGCCGGTGCCGGAATACCCGACCACCTCCACGTCCATCTGGTTCCCAGGTGGGAGGGCGACACCAACTTCATGACCGCTGTCGCCAACACCCGGGTGATGCCCGAAGCCCTGGCGGAATCGTGGCACCGGATCGTGTCGGCCTGGCCCTAGCCTCAAGTCGTGATCGAGCCGAGCGACGCCGCCTCCGAAGACCCTGCTTTTGAAAACCCCGCTCCCGAAGATGAGCAGTCCGACGACGAGATCCGCGACGAACTTCCCGCCGATCTGATTCCGGGCGCATTCGACAGTCCCTACCTGTTTCCCAACAACAGTCGTAGGCGCATACCCGCTGTTCTCTACGCCGTAGCCGGACTCGGTTGCGTGCTTCTGTATTCCACTCGCAGCGACGACGCGGTGTTGATCAACACCGGGACCCTGGTGGCCGGCATCGTTTTGATCGTGGTGGGCGCCTACCACTGGCAGGGCGGATGGGATCTCAGCTTCGACGAAGAACACGCCCTGCAGGCCGCCACCCGCGAGGTTGGATTCCCGGTGGGCCATGCGTCGGCCCAGCTGGGATGGCGAGGGCTGCGGAGCCGCCCCACCTGGCGAATTCTTCTCTACTCCAACGAGCCCTCACCCGAGCAGCGGGGCCTGGTGCTGGTCGATGGCGTCGACGGCGAGATCATCGACCGTTTCGTCGAACACAACCCCGAGGACTGGTCGGCTTACCAGAGTTGATCTGGCTCTGCCCGGGGCGCCTGGTATCCTCCTGGGGTCCCCTCCTTGGGAGCTTTCTTCATGTTCGACGGCAATTGGCGCGCCGCGGTCGACCGGGGTCTCACCCCCATCGGCCACAGCCTGCGTCGCACCGGCATCACAGCCGACGTCATAACCATCATCGGGATCGCGATGGCCACCATCGCCGCGGTCACCATCGGCGCGGGTTATCTCCGCGTGGGTTTCCTGTTCCTGCTGCTCGCCGGCATCCCCGACGCCCTCGACGGCGCCGTGGCACGAGCGTCGGGCACCGGCTCGGATCGCGGTGCCTACTTCGACTCGGTTTCGGACCGGCTCACCGACGCCCTGTTGTTCGGCGGGGTGGCCTGGTATCTGGCCAGCAACGAACCCGGCCGCATCATGATGTTGCCGGTGGCGATCATGGCCACCGCCATGTTCATCTCCTACCAGCGCGCCAAGGCCGAATCACTCGGCTACGACGCCAAGGGCGGGATCATGGAAAGGGCCGAGCGCATTATCGTGCTGGCCTTCGGCCTGCTGTTCCCCGAGCTTCTCATCGCCACCCTCTGGGTGATGCTGGTCCTCACCGCGATCACGGCCGTGCAGCGGTTCGTGAAGGTGTGGCGCCAGGCCTCCGAGGGGCGCCCGGTTCCAGTGCGTCATCAGCGGCGTCGGCCCCGTCAGCGCCAGACCGAACCCCTGTGGCGCCAACGGATGCGTGAGCGCCGGGCCGTTCGCGAAGACTAGAACGCATGCCATCGGTCTCGGCCTACAAGGCCGGGTCATTTCTCGCCCGCCATCTGCCCGAACTGGTCGGCGACCTGGGTTCGCGCGCGGTGGGCACCAGCGTCTCTTCGTTCTCGGGCGACAAGGGTCGGATCGTGGCGCGAAATCTCGAACGGGTCCTGGGTCGTGAGCTGTCACCGATCGAAAGGCGCCGAAGGGTGGCCCAGACCTTCGAGGCCTATTCTCGGTACTACCTTGAGAGCTTCAAGCTGCCCGACGTCGGGCTGGAGCAACTCGACCGCGAGTTCAGCTACGAGGGTGTCGGCGAGATCGAGGCCCACACCGGCCCTGGTCGTTCTGGAGCGATTCTCGCCCTGCCCCACCTCGGATCATGGGAATGGGCTGCGTTCTGGCTCGCCCGCATCCCAAAGGTGAAGGTCACCGCGATCGTCGAACCTCTCGACCCGCCCGAACTGTTCGACTGGTTCGTCGGCCTTCGCCAGTCGCTCGGAATGGAGATCCACCCCCTCGGCCCCGGGGCGGGCAAGGCGGTGATGTCGGCGCTTAACAACGGCCATCTGGTGTGCCTGCTCTCGGACCGCGACCTTCAGGGCACAGGTGTGCCCGTCGAGTTCTTCGGCGAGCGAACCACCCTGCCCGGCGGTCCCGCCACCCTGGCGCTGCGTATGGGAGTTCCCCTGATGCCGGCAGCTGTGTATTGGCTCGACGGCACCCGCCACGGGCTCGCCCGACCCCCACTGGTGGTGGAGCGCGAGGGCCGCTTGCGCGACGACGTCGCCCGGGTCACCCAGATGCTGGCCCACGAATTCGAGTTCCTGATTCGCAAGGCGCCCGAGCAGTGGCACATGCTGAGTCCCAACTGGCCGAGCGACTATGAGGCCCTAGGCATGGCTGTCCCCCAACACCTACAACACCTCGACTGATGCGAATCGGAATCATCTGCCCCTACAGCCTCACCCTGCCCGGCGGGGTTCAGATGCAGGTGCTGGGACTGGCGCGGGCTCTGCGTCGCCGAGGTGAGAAGGTTCGCGTTCTCGCTCCGTGTGACGGGCCTCCTCCCGATGCGGGGGTGACGCCGCTGGGGTTGAGCCTGCCCACCGCGGCCAATGGATCGGTCGCTCCGGTCGCCCCCGACCCAGCGTGCCAGCTGAGGACCATACGGGCCATGCGCGACGAGGCCTTCGATGTGATCCATCTCCATGAGCCCTTGGCGCCGGGTCCGACCACCACAGCGATCCTGACGCGCCCGGCTCCCCTGATCGGCACCTTCCACGCCGCAGGTGGCTCCAAGGCCTACGACCTCATGCCGCGCGCGGTTCGCTTTCTGGCGGGTCGCCTCGACGATCGGTGTGCGGTTTCCGAAGACGCCCGCACGATGGCCCAAGACGCCCTCGGCGGTAGCTACGACCTCACGTTCAATGGTGTCGAGATCGCCCGCTACGGAGCCGGCACTCCTCACCCCACCCAAGGCCCCACGATCTTGTTCCTGGGACGGCACGAACCCCGCAAGGGTCTACGTGTCCTTCTCGACGCCATGAGCATGCTGCCCGCCGCGGTCAGGCTCTGGGTGGCGGGCGAGGGTCCCGAGACCGACGAGCTCCGGGCCCGCCACGCAGGCGACTCGCGGATCGAGTGGCTCGGCACCATCAGCGAGACCGAGAAGATCGCCCGCCTCCAGGGTGCCGACGTCTTCTGCGCACCATCGCTTCATGGCGAGTCGTTCGGGATAGTGCTTCTGGAGGCGATGGCGGCGGGGACCTCGGTGGTGGCGGGCGACATCCCCGGTTATGCCAACGTCGCACGTCGGGGCCAAGACGCCCTGCTTGTCGCCCCGGGCGACTCGAGCGAGCTCGCCAATGCCCTCCGCACCGTGCTGGCCGATACCCAGCAGAGCGCGGCGCTGGTGGAATCAGGGTTGAAGAGAGCCGAGGAATTTTCGATGGCTCACCTCGCCGATCTCTACCTGGCGCGATATGAGAAGCTCGTCGCCACGGTGGCTACGAGCGGTGGCTGACCCCGTGTCGATGGCTCCGACCGATGGGGCCACCTCGGGCAGCGGGGCCGGTACATTGGAGATTCGCTGACGACACCGGTCGTCATCGGGAGGTAAACATGATCGTCGCCCTGATCATTCTGGGCATCGTTGTGCTGCTGGTCCTCTACGTGATCAGCCTCTACAACAAGCTCGTCAAGCTGAGGAACCGCATAGAGAACGCGTGGGCCCAGATCGACGTCCAGCTCAAGCGTCGCTGGGATCTCATTCCCAACCTGGTGAATACGGTGAAGGGATACGCCTCCCACGAGAGCGACACCCTCGAGGCGGTGATCGCGGCGCGCAACGCTGCCACCACCGCCCAGGGTCCAGCCGATCAGGCCCAGAGCGAAAACATGCTCACCGGTGCCCTTCGCCAGATCTTCGCGCTGAGCGAGGCCTACCCCGACCTCAAGGCCGACCAGAGCTTTCTCGAACTCCAAGAGGAACTCACAGCCACCGAAGGCCGGATCGCCTACTCCCGCCAGCACTACAACGATCAGGTTCTGAAGTACAACACTGCGATCGAGACTTTCCCCGCGGTTGTTCTCGCCGGCCCGCTCCGCTTCACCGAGCGCGAATACTTCGAGGTCGACGACGACTCGCGCGGCAACGTCACGGTCGAGTTCTGAACCACAGATGATTCGCTGATGCCCATCGTCTCGCCTCGCGCGCTTGCCGCGATCCCTGCCCTTATCGTGTTCGCCGCGGTCGGGATCGTGCTCGTGTTCGTACTCCCCCTCGTCGCCGCCATCGCTATCGCCGTCGTCTTCGGTCTCGCCGTCGGCTGGATCGTCGTACGTGCCGCTCCATCACAGCTACTCAAGAGCCTCGATGCCAAGCCCCTCGAGGACGACACCGAACCCCGGCTCGAAGGCCTGGTGGAGAGCATCTGTGCCAGCCACGGAATCGGCGAACCGCGGGTCTACCTGGTCGAGGTGAGCGCCATCGATGCCTTGGTCGTCGGCCACGCCGACGACACCCGTCTCGTTGTCACCACCGGAATGCTCACCAAACTCGACCGCTTGGAACTCGAAGCCGTGGTGGCCCGTGAACTCTCTCTTTTCGGTCAGGGAGTTCATGCCGCAACCGTCCTTGCCACGATCGGCCCCTTTCTCGGCCCTCTGGGGCCTCGGCTCCGGAACCGCCTGCTCGACGGCCGCCGGCTGGCGAGCGCCGACATCGACGGAGTGAAACTCACCCGCTATCCGCCGGCCCTCGCGTCTGCTTTCGAGAAGGTGAAGGACGCGGCCCGGGTAACTGACCGACCAGCGAGCAGGCATCTCTGGATGGTCGGGCCGGCCGGGGTGAGCCACCCGGTTCAGCCGCCCCTGATCGAACGAATCGATACCCTGCGAGAGCTCTGATGCCGGTTCGTTCTGGTTTCCGTCGGATCGCGGCCTTCGTGGCCCTGGCCTTGATGGCCTCTTCATGTGGAGGTGGAGACGACCCCGCCGAAGGCGGCGAATCCGGAACCACCGACGATGAGTCGGTCGACACCGTCGATGCGAGCTCCACCACCTCTACGACAGTGGCGCCGATCGAGGAAGGCTCGAAGGCCCCCTTCACCGGTCTCCCTGCCGACGACGAACTGCTCGCCCAACCCGCGGTGGTGGTGAAGGTGAGCAACAACGACGACCGAAGCCTCGAGGCGCTGGTGGGGATCGAGCACGCCGATCTCGTGATCGAGGAGAGGATCGAAGACCGAGCCACCAGGTTTGCGGTGATCTTCCACTCCGACCTTCCCGAAACCGTCGGTCCGGTCCGGTCCGGCCGGTCGAGCGACCTCGATCTTCTCGCCAACCTCGGAAGCCCCATCCTGGTGTTCTCCGGCGCCAATATCGGTGTTCTCGGCCAGCTCCGAGAGTTGGCGGCCGAGGGCAGGGTCGTGCTTGTCGCCAACGACGACTCCGACATCTATCTCGTCCGCAGCGACGAGTTCAACGCCCCCGACAATCTCTTCACCGATCCGGGGTTCGTTCGCCAGGACTTCGGTGATCAGGCGGCCCCTGCCCGTGGCATCGTCTCGTTTCGTACCGCCGACAGCGGCCCTCGCCCGAACAGCATCGCCGGTCGCGGCGTCACCGTCGACGGTCGCGACTCGGTGAGCTTCGTCTTCGACCCGGCGCGGGGTTACGTACGGGTTCAGGACGACGCCGTTCATGTTACGCGCGATGGCGATGCCCTGATCGTCGAAAACGTCGTGATCATGGAAACCGTCTACGCCCCCAGCCAGATCGCCGCCGGCTCGGTCGATGCCATCACCATCGGAGCGGGAGCGGTGTCGGTGCTGATCGGTGGACGCCAGTGGTCGGGCACTTGGAGCCGAGCGACCCGAGACGACGGCTACACCTTCCGTGCCGACAGCGGTGAGGAGATCCTGCTCGAGCCGGGCCGCACCTGGCTTTCGTTGGCCCCGGCCGACACCTATGAATTCTCTGTCGACGATGAAACCGCTGGCCTGGTACTAGGTGTCGACGGGTAGGCTGCGCGTATGACTGAGCCCACTACTCGATCCACGGGAAGCCCTCTCGTCAAGCGAGGTCTCGCGGAGATGTTGAAGGGCGGCGTCGTCATGGACGTCGTCAACCCCGACCAGGCGAAGATCGCCGAGGATGCCGGCGCCGTAGCGGTGATGGCACTCGAGCGCGTCCCGTCCGACATCAGGCGCGACGGCGGCGTTTCGCGTATGTCCGACCCCGAAATGATTCAGGGGATCCAGACCACAGTGTCGATCCCGGTGATGGCCAAGGCCCGCATCGGTCACTTCGGCGAAGCCCAGATCCTCCAGGCCCTCGACGTCGACTACATCGACGAGTCCGAGGTGCTCACCCCGGCCGATGAAGCGCACCACATCGACAAGTGGGCGTTCACCGTCCCCTTCGTGTGTGGCGCCACCAACCTCGGCGAGGCGCTTCGGCGGATCAGCGAGGGCGCCTGCTTGATCCGTTCCAAGGGCGAAGCCGGCACCGGCAATGTGGTGGAGGCGGTCCGCCACCTCCGCTCGATCATGGGCGACATTCGCAAGATCGGTCAGGCCGACTCCGCCGAGCTGTTCGATTGGGCCAAGCAGCTCCAAGCTCCCCTCCCTCTGGTGCAGGAGATCGCCGAAACCGGCGAACTCCCCGTGCCCATGTTCTGCGCGGGCGGCATAGCAACGCCGGCCGACGCCTCGATGGTGATGCAGCTCGGAGCCCAGTCCGTATTCGTCGGTTCGGGAATCTTCAAGAGCGATGAGCCGGCCAAGATGGCTTCGGCCATCGTGGAGGCGGCCACTCACTTCCGTGATCCCGACATCCTCGTCAAGGTCTCTACCGGCCTCGGCGACGCGATGAAGGGTCTCGAGATCGCCACGCTCGAGACCAAGCTGGCCGAGCGCGGTTGGTAGCGCCGCTAGTCGGAGTGCTCGCCCTCCAGGGCGCGTTCGCCGCTCACGCCTCCATCATCGAGTCTCTCGGTGTGGCCACCATCGAGGTGCGCACCAAAGAACAGTTGCAGACCGTCGACGCCTTGGTCATGCCCGGGGGTGAGTCCACCACCATGTCGATGCTGCTCGAGCGTTCCGGGATGCTCGACCCTCTTCGCTACCGGCTCAACGACGGGCTGGCGGTATTGGGTACCTGCGCAGGGATGATCCTGCTCGCGGTCGATGTTCTCGATGGGCGGGCCGATCAGCATTCGCTCGGGGCGATCGATCTCACGGTGAGACGAAACGGCTACGGCCGACAGATCGCATCGTTCGAAGCCGATCTCGACATCGTGGGTATCGACGAGCCTTTCCACGCCGTTTTCATCCGTGCTCCGGTGGTCGAAAGAGCGGGACCCGGCGTGGAGGTACTCGCCATGGTTGACGGTCAGCCCGTACTGTGCCGTGAAGGCGCGGTAACCGTGGCCGCATTTCACCCCGAGCTGGCCGGAGACGACCGGCTCCACCGCAGTTGGCTGGCCGATGCCGGTCTCATCTCGATCTGAAGGAGTTTCATGAGCGGCCATTCCAAGTGGGCGACGATCAAGCACAAGAAGGGTGCCGCCGATGCCAAGCGGGGCAAGCTCTTCGCCAAGCTGATCAAGCAGGTCGAGGTGGCGGCGCGCACCGGTGGCGGCGACCTCGACTCCAACCCGACTCTGCGCACCATGTTCCAGAAGGCGCGCGACAACTCGGTGCCGCTCGACACGATCGAAAGAGCGGTGAAGCGGGGCACGGGCGAGCTCGAGGGCGTCAGCTACGAGACCGTCACCTACGAGGGCTACGCCCCCGGCGGCATCGCCCTGCTCATCGAGTGCCTCACCGACAACCGCAACCGCACCTCCGGCGACGTTCGTTCGACCCTGTCCAAGAATGGGGGTTCGCTGGCCGAGCCGGGAGCGGTCTCGTGGCAGTTCGAGCGTAAGGGGGTTGTCTTGGTGCCCACCTCGGTGGCGGAGGACGACCTGATGATGGCCGCTCTCGAGGCTGGCGCCGAAGACATCGTCGACGAGGGTGAGATGTGGCGGGTCACCACGCCGCCGTCCGATCTGCCCGCGGTGCGCGAGGCTCTCGAGGATGCCGGCGTGCCGGTCGATTCCGCCGACCTCGCCATGCTCCCCACCTCCACTGTGGAGGTCGCCGACCTCGGCCAGGTCAAGCAACTGATGAAGCTGATGGACCTGCTCGACGATCTCGACGACGTCCAGGACGTCCACGGCAACATGGATGTGGCCGACGATCTCCTCGAAGAGGCGTCAGCCGACTGAGATCGAGTGGCCGATGTGCCATGTCTCGTTTGCCGCGAACTCGTCGCGGGGGATCCCCACGAGTAGGTCGGCGATCGCTCGGCCGATGTCGGCAGCGTCGCTCACCTTTCCCGCTGAGGCCAGCTCCCGATAGAAACCGGTGGCTTCGATCTCGCTTGGGGCTTCGAGCACCCGATCCAGCAGTGGAGTAGCGACGGCCCCGGGGAACACCCGTGCCACCGCTACCCCTTCGAGCTCAGCAGCCGCGGCGCGAAACGCCATCTGGACCGCCGACTTCAGGATCGAATAGGCGGCCCAGCCCACCCGCGGTGTGGTGGCGGAGTAGCTGTCGAGTATCACCACCCTCTCCACCGGACCGGCAGCCAGCAGGGAGCTGGTGAGGGCTATTGGAGCGGCGACATGAACTCGGAAGTGCTCGGTGAGTTCAGCGGCGTCGAGCTCGGTCCAAGGGGTCAGTTCCACCGGTGTGGCAGCGCCGTGGACCACACCCTTCACGCTTCTTGCGTCGACGGCCGCGACTATTTGATCGATCGTCGAGTCGTTTCCGACATCGCCGATCACAGAGCCGATCAACTCGGGTGAGGCTGCCACCAGATCGCGAAGAGGTGCTTCGCTGCGTGCCACCGCTACCACCGATTCGCCTCGTTCGGCGAGGGCGAGCGCGGTCGCCCGACCCATTCCCGCTGATGCACCCGTGACGACGTGGAGTCCCATCGGGTCAGTCAATCAGACTCCGTCGGCGACTCCGAGCAGTCGTTGGCGTCGAACCGCACTCATGCCCCTCCATGTGGAGATGAGGCCGAACGACCAGGCGATCGCGCCGATCATGATGGTGGTGGTGGCGGTGCCGTAGATAGCACCGGACGCCTGGGCGTAGGAGATCCCGATCAGGGGGAGGGTGATGAGACCCGAGGCCTGTTGCGCTGCGGCGGTGGATCGGACCCGTCCCGAGAGTCTGAGCACCAGCGACAGTCCGATCAGCAGGAAGCCGGGCAGTACCCACAACATCAGGATCCACCACTGCTGGGTGGGAAAGAACCAGCCGCCCACTTCGGGACCGACGATCAGGTTCACGATCAGGGAGTAGGCGGTGAAGCCGACCATGGTGGTGAAGTAGCCGGGAACGAGGGAGGCCAGCAGCTTGCCGAGATAGATCTCCTTGGTGGCGGCGGGGGAGTGGGCAAGGAACTCGCCGGTGCCGCGCTCGCGTTCGCCGACCAGGGTCGCGGCCCCGACCGCGGTCGAGATCGTGAGGGGTACGACCACAGCCATCGGAGCGAACAAGAACACTGCGAGGGCGTACGAAGTCCTGCCCTGGGGGGTGCTGCCCTTGATCTGTTCCTGGGCCTGGGCGGGGAGGAGTTCGAGGGTGTTGGCGATGTTCTGAACCGCTCCGACGTCGCCCAGCGATGTGATCGACAAGAGCAGTCCGAGGGGGACGATCACAAAGAAGATGCCGCCGAGGATGCCCATCGGCATCCAGAAGTCCTTTGCCATCACGAGCTGGCGAAGATCGGTACGAGCAACCGTGAACGTGCGATGCCAGTTCATCGGACAACCTCCTCGACTCGGCCTTCGCCGAGGTCACGAGCGGTCTTCCGAACCGCGAAGTAGAGCTCTTCGAGGGTTGGTTCGTGGGGCTCCACCCGGGTGATCCGGGCTCCGGCATTGGTGAGCGCAGTCACCACATCGGGGGTGAAGCAGGGGCTGTCGAGCACAACGCGAACACCGCGGCTGGTGGTCTCGGTGCGGCGCACACCATCGAGCACGGTCAGATCGCTGAGGGTCGACTGGTCGCCCTCGATCGAGATCTCCACCGAATCCTCGGGCCAGTAGGCGCGGGTGAGATCGGAGGGCACGCCGGAGACGAGATCGGTGCCGGCATCGAGCACCACGACATGGTCGGCGAGACCTTCGGCCTCCACGAGGTGGTGGGTGCACATGACCACGGTGTGGCCGTCGCCGGTCATCTCCCGGATCAGCTTCAACACGGCCTGGGCCGATTCCGGGTCGAGCCCGGAAGTCGGCTCGTCGAAAAGGAGCAGGCGCGGCTCGTGCAGCACGGAACGGGCCAGGGCAAGGCGCGTCTTCATGCCGGTGGAGTATCCGCCGACCTGGGCATCGAGAGCGTGCTCGATGCCGAAACGCTGGGCGGCGACGCGGATTCGATCCTTCATGACGCGCGGGTCGACCCCATGGAGTTCTGCGGCATACCGGAGATTGTCGGTGCCGGTGAGACGGTCGTAGAGAGCGGGTTTGGCCGATACGACGCCACATTGGCTTCGTACCTCCTCACCGTTTCGGTCCGGATCATGACCAAGCGTTCGCACCGAACCCGAATCGGCGCTCATCGCTCCGGTAATGCATCGGATGGCCGTCGTTTTCCCGGCCCCGTTGGGCCCGAGCAGTACGGTGATCTGACCATCGGGTGCGACGACCTCTAGGTCGACCAGCGCGGGCTGATCGTTGAACGACTTGTGGACGCCACGGAGGGCGACGGCAGGACTGGCGGGGTTCGAACTCACCCTGCCATATCGGCAACTTGCTGCCTTGCTGTAGGGGCTCGGCCGCCCTTATTTTAGCATCCCGTGACGAAGGTGGCTTTCAAGTTCGCGCCCCATTCGTAGGCGGCACGAACGGGCCACGGATCAGAGTGGTCGGGACCCATGAGGCGGGCCTCTCCGTCCCAACACCGCTCGATGAGACGGCGGGCCCTGGTTATCTGGTCTGTGCTGGCCACCACCACCACCTCTTCCCACCCCTCGATCTCAGCCAGGTCTCGAAGGAGGCGGGCCTCGCCCCGGGTGGTGCCGGGATCGGGTTCGAAGCAGCGGAACGTCGCCTCGTCGGGCACGTTGCGCGGTCGGCGGCTGTTGCACGGTCGGGTGGCCCAGACATTCTCCGACTCGACGAATGTCGATGCGAACACGACATCGGTGGCTACGTCGTCGCGTGCGAGATCGAGAGCGAAACCGACCCGGTCTCCGCCACCACCGAGCACAAAGATGGCATCGGGGGTGCCGGGGGAGTCGATCCGCGGATGGACGAACCAGCGATCGGTCAGGACACCGGCCACCACGACAGATGCAGCCAGCGACCACAGCACGATCCGGCGACGTGTCGACACACCGCACAGGGTGCCATGGTCGGCACCGCTTCTTGAGTAGGGTCGTACATGTGTTCGTTCTAGGAATCGACCCCGGATTGTCGCGCTGTGGTTACGGCTGCGTCGAACATGGGCGCAAACCCCGCGCGATCGCGGCGGGTGTGATCCGCACCGATCCTGCTCTCGATCGTCCGATCCGCCTCGCCGAGCTCCAGAAAGAGCTTCGTGAACTCATTCGGGAGTTGAAGCCCGATGTGGTGGCGGTCGAGCGGGTGCTGTTCCAGCACAACGTGAGTACCGCCATGGGCGTGGGCATGGCGAGCGGCCTGGCGATGGCGGAGGCCGCGTCGGTTGGCTGCGACGTGGTGGAGTATTCACCCAACGAGATCAAGGAGGCGGTGGCCGGATGGGGCGGTGCGTCCAAAGATGAGGTGGGCAGGATGGTGCAGACCCTCCTTGGGCTGCCCTCCTTGCTGGCCCCGGCTGATGCGGCCGATGCAGTGGCGGTCGCCCTGTGTCACCTGGCCCGGGTACCGTCGCGCCGCAGTAGTGCTTCGCTGAAACCATCGGCGAAGAATCAAGGAGTTGTCGCATGATCGGATCTCTCCGAGGTCGCCTGCTCGATCGAGGCCCCGACGGCGAGTTGTTGGTGGAGGTCGCGGGTGTGGGCTACCGCGTGCAGGTCACCCCGTCCACGTCGGTCACCATCGGCGACATCGATGGCGAAGTGTTCGTTCACATCCATCACGCGGTGCGAGAAGACAGCGAAACCTTCTACGGCTTCGCTTCGGTCGACGAGAGGCGGATCTTCGAATCGCTCATCAGCGCCCACGGGGTGGGGCCGGCCCTCGGCCTCGCGATCTTGTCGGTTCATGGCCCCGACGCCCTACGGCGTGCGGTGGCCGACGATGATGTGGCGGCCCTCTGCCTCGTGCCCGGGGTCGGCAAGAAGACCGCGGCGCGGCTGGTGATGGAGCTGAGGTCGAAGCTCGATCTACCCGACTCCGCGGTGGTGGTTCTTACCGACGACGGGTCGCCCGCCGCGGTGGGAGGCGGCGCACGCGCCGACGTGCGCTCAGCCCTCGAGGGGCTCGGCTACGGCCCCGAGGAGATTCACGCCGTGCTCGTGGAGTTGCCTGCCGATGGCGAAACGAGTGGCCTGCTCAAGGACGCTCTCCGACGCCTCGCATCGGGCGTCTGATGGCTCGCGAGGAACTGCTTTCGCCGTCTGAGGAGCCCGAAGACTTCGTGGATGAGCCCGGCCTGAGGCCGCGCACGCTCACCGAGTTTGTCGGTCAAGCCGAACTGAAAGGCCATCTTGGAGTGATGCTCGGGGCCGCGGCTCGCCGTAGAGAGGCCGCCGACCACCTCCTCTTCGCCGGCCCACCGGGTCTCGGCAAAACAACTCTGGCCAACATCATCGCCTCGGAGATGAACACCAACATCCAGGTCACGTCGGGCCCCGCACTCGAACGGGCCGGCGACCTCGCTTCGATCCTTTCGAAGGTCGAGGAGGGCGACGTCTTGTTCATCGACGAGATCCATCGCCTGCCCCGCCCGGTGGAGGAGGTGCTCTATCCGGCGATGGAGGACTTCCGCATCGATGTGGTGCTCGGCAAGGGGCCCGCGGCTCGGTCGATCCCGCTCGAGATCGCCCGTTTCACCCTCGTCGGCGCCACCACTCGCACCGGCCTGATCACCGGTCCCCTGCGCGATCGTTTCGGCCTGGTGGCCAGGCTCGACTACTACAACGTCGACGACCTCCAGTCGATCGCGCTGAGGGCGGCGCGGATCCTCGATGTCGACATCGACGCCGCGGGTGCCTACGAGATCGCCCGTCGGTCCCGGGGCACCCCTCGGATCGCCAACCGGCTCCTGCGCCAGGTGCGCGACTACGCCGAGGTGGAGCGAGATGGCCACATCGATGCCGGGGTCGCAGCCGATGGTCTGGAGTTCTTCGGGGTCGACGGTCTCGGCCTCGACAAGGCCTCGCGGGCTGTTCTCGATGCGGTTTGTCGCCGGTTCGGTGGTGGACCTGTCGGGCTCTCCACGCTCGCGATCTCGGTGAGCGAGCCCACCGAGACCGTGGAAGACGTCTACGAGCCCTATCTCATCCAGCAGGGACTCCTGATGCGCACCCCGCGGGGTCGCGTGGGCACCCCCGCCGCCTATGCCCATCTGGGTCTCAACCCGCCACCGGCATCGGGTTCGTCGGTCCTACCCGGACTCTTCGACGCCGACTCCTAGCCTGATCGGGTGACCCAACGGCCCGAAACCCCCTCCGACATCCACTATTCGTTGCCGGCCGCGGCCATCGCCCAGACTCCGATCGAGCCCCGCGACGCGGCGCGGCTTCTCGTCGACCGGGGCGACACTGTCGAGCACCGAACGGTGGCGGATCTCCCAAACCTCCTGCGTGAGGGCGACCTGCTGGTGATCAACGACACGAGGGTCTTGCCGGCTCGGATCCCGGTGACTCGCCCGACAGGCGGAGCGGCGGAGATCCTCCTGCTGGAGGAGCACGATGATCGCTGGTGGGAGGCTTTGGCCCGGCCCAGTAGGAAGCTGATACCAGGCACAATCGTGACCACGGCGGGGATGTCGATCGAGATGGGTGACGACCTCGGTGACGGTCGCCGCATGGTACGACTCGATCCCGGCGAACGACCGCTTTTGGAGCTTCTCGCCGAAGTGGGCCTACCGCCTCTACCTCCCTACATCGAGAGCCAGATTGCGGACCCTGAGCGCTATCAGACCGTGTTTGCAGACCGGCCCTTGTCGGCTGCGGCGCCCACCGCCGGATTGCATCTCACCGACGACGTATTCACCCGACTCCAAGAGCGAGGTGTGGCAGTCACCACCGTCGAACTCGCGGTGGGTCTCGACACCTTCCGGCCGGTGATGGTCGACCGTCTCGATGATCATGTGATTCACACCGAGTGGTATCGCGTTCCCTCCGCTGCCGCGAGCGCGGTCGAGGCCGCGGAGCGGGTGGTGGCGGTGGGTACAACGGCAGTGAGGGCACTCGAGACGTGGGCCGCCACCGGCAATCGTGAGGGCCGCAGCGATCTCTTCATCCGTCGTCCCTACGACTGGCAGGTCGTTGATGTGCTGATGACCAACTTCCACCTACCCGGTTCGACCCTGCTCTGCCTCGTCGATGCGTTCATCGGACCCCGATGGCGCGA
>JAJCXY010000028.1 GCA_029263215.1 Acidimicrobiales bacterium | reverse complement strand
CCGGCGGTGAAGGCCGCTCGTCTGGTCGACCCCGGCGAGGCGGTGGTGGTCCTCGGCGACGGTCCGCGTTTCGTGAGCCGGGCCGGCGAGAAGCTGCAAGCCGCTCTCGATCGATTCGGCGTCGACCCCTCCTCGTTGCGGGTGATCGACGTTGGTTCTTCCACCGGCGGGTTCACCGACTGTGTGCTGCAGCGCGATGCCGGGGAATGCGTGGCCATCGACGTCGGGCGCAACCAGCTCCACGAGAAAATCCGAGCCGACCCGAAAGTGGAGGTCCACGAGCGCACCAATGTGCGCCATGTCGTGCCCGACGAGGTCGGTGGTCCAGGTGATCTCGTGGTGGCCGACCTGTCGTTCATATCGTTGCGCACCGTGGCAGGGGCCTTGTTGGCACTCACCAGGCCGGGCGGTCAGTTGGTCGTTTTGGTGAAGCCCCAGTTCGAAGCAGGAAAGGCCGAAGCCGACAAGGGTCGCGGTGTGATTCGCGATCCCCTGGTGTGGCGCTCCGCCCTCGATGGGGCGTGTCGCGCCCTGTCGGAGGCCGGAGGGGCCATCATGGGGGTCATGGTTTCACCGATAACCGGGGGCGATGGCAACGTCGAGTTCCTCGTGCACGTCCGCCGGGGGCATCAGCTTTCGGCGCCAGATGAGCACGACCGTTGGGACCTGTGGTGCGACGAAGCCATCCTGGAAGTCGAGGCCCTCTGATGGCCACAGTCGGACTGATCATCCATCTCGGCCGTGAATCGGCGAGCGAGCATGCTCGCGAGCTGGCCGCGTCTCTCAGGGCGGCCGGCCACGAGGTACGGGTGCCGGTCGAAGATGCAGAAGTCACCGGCCTCGGCGATGCCGCGGTGGAGGGGGCCGACTTTGCCGTTGGGCTCGATCTGGTGGTCACCCTCGGCGGTGATGGTTCGATGCTGAGAGCGGTGGAACTCATCGGTGCCGCGGGCACGCCGATCCTCGGTGTGGATCACGGACAGCTCGGATACCTCACCGAGGTGGAACCGGGCGAGGCCAACGACGCGGTGGCGCGGGCTCTTGCTGGAGATCACGACATCGAGGAGCGGATGCTGCTCGATGTGAGGGTGGTGCCCGCTGATGGAGGGGCGCCACACTCCCATCTCGCGCTCAACGAGGCGGTGGTGGAACGCGCAGAGGAGGCCAACACGATCCGTCTGGCCGTCGATATCGACCGCGAGTTCTTCACCTTCTATGCGGTCGACGGCATGATCGTCGCCAGTCCCACAGGCTCCACCGCCTACGCCTTTTCCGTTCGAGGGCCGATCATCGACCCCACCCACAGAGCACTGTTGCTCACCCCGGTCTCTCCCCACATGCTCTTCGACCGCTCGATGGTGCTCGGCCCCGACGTCGCCGTGAAGCTCACCGTCGACGGACACCGCCCCGCCACAGTGTCAGTGGACGGGCGTAGGATCGCTGAGGTCGGCGATGG
This sequence comes from Acidimicrobiales bacterium, assembly GCA_029263215.1. Taxonomy (GTDB): domain Bacteria; phylum Actinomycetota; class Acidimicrobiia; order Acidimicrobiales; family Aldehydirespiratoraceae; genus OFTM10. The sequence continues at coordinate 42,207 of JAJCXY010000028.1, read as the reverse complement.
TGACTCCATCGAGTGCACCGCGGCCGCGAGCACGGCCCGGCTCGTCACGTTCGGGGCCCGACGATTCCACCGAGTGTTGAAGGCGAAGTTCGGACTCAATGACCGCTGATACCCACCACAAATGCTGAGTGAGCTCCTGGTCCGCGATCTTGGCGTGATCGACGAACTGTCCCTCGTGCTCGGCGGAGGCATGACCGTCGTCACCGGTGAGACAGGCGCGGGCAAGACGCTCGTCGTCGGTGCGATCGACCTCCTCACCGGGGGGCGGGCCGATCCGTCGCTGGTGCGGCCCGGGGCGAGCGAGGCCGAGATCCAGGGCCGATTCGTGGTGAGCGACGACGAGATAGTGGTGAGGCGGGTCATTCCCCGCAACGGTCGCAGCAGGGTCTACGTCAACGGCCATCTCGCCACGGTGTCCGCCCTGTCGGAGATGGGAGTGGATCTGGTCGACCTCCATGGTCAGCATGCTCATCAATCCCTGCTGAAGGCGCCGGTGCAGCGCGCCGCTCTCGACCAGTTCGGATCGATCGACACAGCGCCGCTGGCGTCGCTGCTCGATGATCTGCGCATCACCGACTCCGCTCTCGTCGAATTGGGGGGCGACGATCGTGCTCGCGCCCGAGAGATCGACCTTCTGAGGTTTCAGCTCGGTGAGATAGAGCAAGCCGCCATCGAAGATCCCGATGAGGATCACCGGCTCGACACCGAGGAGAGCCTCCTCGCCGATGCCCGCGCCCATCAGGAGGCGGCTGGCTTGGCCGTGGCCGCCCTCGATGCCGATGGTTCGGCGGCCACGGGGATCTCCGGGGCTCTGGCTGCTCTCGACGGCCGGTCGCCGTTCCTCGATCTGGTGTCGCGTCTGCAGGGTGTGGCGGCCGAACTCGCCGACCTCGCCACCGAGGCCCGCAGTCGAGCCGAGTCGATCGAGGACGACCCCGCCCGGCTCGAACTGCTTCGGGAGCGCCGGGCGATGCTGCGCGAAATGCGCCGCAAGTACGGCGAGAGCCTCGAAGAGGTTCTCGCCTACGGCGTGGAGTCCGCCGAGCGTCTCGCCGAGCTCACCTCATTCGATGAAAGGGCTGCGGAGCTCGACCAGCGCAGGTCAGAACTCATGGCCGACCTCACCCGGGTTCGCGCCGAGATCCTCGCCCAACGCACCGCGGCTGCTCCTCGGCTCGCCGAGGCGGTGCAAGCCCATCTCGCGGGCCTGGCCATGGCCGGCGCCAGCCTCGGGGTTGTGGTGGCCGGTGAGGCCGGCGACGAGGTGGCTTTCCGCCTCGCCGCCAACGCAGGGCACGACCCGCTTCCATTGGCGAAGGTCGCCTCGGGAGGGGAGTTGGCCCGCACGATGTTGGCGCTGCGCCTCGTACTCACCGCGGGTCCGCCCACCCTTGTGTTCGATGAGGTGGATGCCGGCGTGGGCGGGGAGGTCGCCAATACCGTCGGGGCCAGCCTGGCGTCGCTCTCCGACACCCATCAGGTGCTGGTAGTCACCCACCTCGCCCAGGTCGCGGCCTGTGCCGACCAGCACGTAGCGGTGTCGAAGCACGATGCCGATGGGGTCACGGTGAGTGCGGCCCACCTGCTCGACGAGGGAGCAAGGGTGGTGGAGTTGTCGCGGATGCTCTCGGGATCTCCCGATTCGGTGGCTGCTCGCGAGCACGCCGAAGAGCTCCTCGCCGCGGGGCGCAAGCGTCCCCGAAGTGCGCCCTCGCGTCCCTGACACATGTTCTCACCTGGGGCTTCGTGAGAACCGCGCCATCGGCTTCGATTGGGGGTACGGTGAGATCCCGATGACGAAGCACATCTTCGTGACCGGTGGTGTCGTGAGCGGCCTGGGAAAGGGCCTCAGCGGATCATCGCTCGGGCGCCTTCTCAAGGCTCGCGGCCTCCGTGTCACCATGCAGAAACTCGATCCGTATCTCAACGTGGATCCGGGCACCATGAACCCCTTCGAGCACGGCGAAGTGTTCGTCACCGACGACGGCGGCGAAACCGACCTCGACCTGGGCCACTACGAGCGTTTCATCGATGAGAATCTCACCGTCGATTCCAACGCCACCACCGGCTCGATCTATTCGTCGGTGATAGCGGCCGAGCGGCGGGGCGACTATCTGGGCAAAACTGTCCAGGTCATCCCCCACATCACCAACGAGATCAAGCGGCGTATCAACCGCCTCGTGTCCGACGACGTCGATGTGGTGATCACCGAGGTCGGGGGCACGGTGGGCGACATCGAAATCCTGCCCTTCCTCGAGGCGATCCGACAGTTCCGGCTCGATGTGGGCCGCGACAATGTCTGCTACGTGCACGTCACCCTCGTGCCCTACATCGGCCCGTCAGGTGAGCAGAAGACCAAGCCCACCCAGCATTCCGTCACCGAATTGCGCAGTCGCGGTATCCAGCCCGACGCGATCGTCTGTCGGTCCGACGACCCGATCAGCTCCGACCTGAGGCGCAAGATCTCCAACCTCTGTGATGTTCCGGTAGCCGGCGTGGTCAACGCCGCCGACGCGTCGAGCCTCTATGAGATCCCTCTCGTACTTCACAACGAGGGCCTCGACAGCTATGTCTGCGAGATCCTCGGTCTCGACGATCGTCCCCTCGACCTCACCGCTTGGGAGGCCCTGGTCGAAAGGGTCGAGCAGGCCTCGGTGCCGGTACGGATCGGCCTGATCGGAAAGTACGTGAGTCTCCCCGACGCCTATCTGAGTGTCGTGGAGTCGCTCAACCACGCGGGGATCCACCATGGTGTCGATATCGACATCGAATGGATCCAGGCCGAGGAAGTAGAGGGACTTCTCACCGCCGGACGCCTTCGCGATCTCGACGGGATAGTGATCCCCGGCGGATTCGGAGAGCGCGGTGTGGAGGGCAAGATCGCCGCGGCCGGCTATGCGAGAGAAAACGCGGTGCCCTGTCTGGGCCTGTGTCTCGGCATGCAGGTGATGACCATCGAGTACGCCCGCAATGTCCTCGGGTTGGCGGGCGCAAACTCATCTGAGTTCGACAACCGCACACCTCACCCCGTGATCGACCTGATGGAGAGCCAACGCGATGTCACCGACATGGGAGGCACGATGCGTCTCGGTGCCTATGTGGCCCAGCTGAGGCCGGGCTCTCGAGTGGCGCGGGCTTACGGCGAGGAGGTTGTCTCCGAACGCCACCGTCATCGCTACGAGTTCAACCCGAGATATCGCACCCGCTTCGAGGAGAGCGAACTCCAACTCTGCGGAGAGTCGCCCGATGGCCGGCTGGTCGAGTTCATCGAACTCGACCAGCATCCGTTCTGGATCGCCACCCAGGCTCATCCCGAGTTCAAGAGTCGCCCCGATCGGCCTGCGCCGCTGTTTCGCGAGTTCATCGCTTCGGCGATGCAGAGGGCGGAAGGCCGCAATCCGCCCCTGCCCACCATCGAGGCCGATAGTCCGGCGGCTTCGAGTTCGTGACCGTCCCGGGATCTCGATCCGAGTCGGGATTTCGTTTCCTCGGAGAGCGTGAGATTCACGACGGCTACGTGATCCGCTTGGTGGAGGGTGAGTTCGAGACGCCCGACGGCCACACCATGATGAGAGACATCGTTCGCCACCCCGGCGCAGTCGGCGTGGTCGCGGTCGACGACGACCACACGATCCTTGTGCGCCAGTATCGGGCCCCGATCCACACCGAGATTCTCGAGATACCGGCGGGGCGCCGCGATGTGCAGGGCGAGCCGCCTGAGCAAACCGCCCGGCGAGAGCTGGTGGAGGAGGTAGGGCTGCAGGCCGGCTCAATCGTGCCGATCGGCGGGTTCCACAACTCGGTCGGGTTCTGCGACGAGTACATCCATCTCTTCCTCGCCACTGATCTGTCCTCGGTGCCCACCGATCATGACGGCCCCGAGGAGGCCCACATGACGGTGGAGCGTATGGCGCTCGCCGATGTTGCCGCTGCGATCGACGACGGCACCATCTCCGACGCCAAGACGGTGATAGGCTTGCTGGCTGCGCTTCGCCACCTCGGCCGCTGAGGCATGCTGGATGGCTGGCGCCACTGGTCCTGAGCCCACCGACGATGAGATCGTCATCGAACCCGATGTGGTCGACTTCCTCACCTGGTTGGCAGTCGAGCGAGGGCGCTCGCCCAACACCTTGTCGGCCTACCGCCGTGACCTCCTTCGCTATCAGGTGCATCTGAGTCATCGCAGCCGATCGGTTCTCGATGCCGATCCCCACGATGTGATCGCCTTCGTTCACGTGTTGCAGGGCGAAGGCCTCGCCCCTTCATCGGTCACCCGTACCCTTGTGGCAGTCCGCGGACTTCATCGATTCTTGGTGGCAGAAGAGCTCAGGCCCGACGATCCCGCCGGTGATGTAGAGATACCTCGGGTACCGCGGGGTCTTCCCAAGGCCCTCACCCTCCACCAGGTGACGGCGCTCATCGAAGGTGTGAGTGGCGACGATCACGTGGCACGACGCGATCGGGCGATCCTCGAAACGCTCTACGGTACGGGGGCCCGGCGTTCTGAGTTGGTCGGTCTCTCGATCGGCGACATCGACCTCCACGATGGTCTGGTGCGGGTGATGGGTAAGGGGTCGAAGGAACGGATCGTGCCTCTCGGTCGGCATGCAGCCTCTGCCATCGTGGCCTGGCTCGACCCGAGCGGTCGAGGAGCGATGCAGCCCGAACGGTGGGCCCGTCGCGGTGATGCCGAAGCGGTATTCCTCAACCAAAGAGGGGGAAGACTGAGCCGGCAGGGGGCCTGGGGGGTGGTGCGCACGCGGGGCGCCGCGGTGGGGTTGGGCGATGAACTCACCCCCCACGTGCTGCGTCATTCATGTGCCACTCACATGCTCGACCACGGCGCCGACATCCGTACGGTGCAGGAACTACTGGGTCACGCCTCGATCTCGACCACCCAGATCTACACCAAGGTCTCCACCGAACGCCTCCTGGCGGTCTACCGGGCCGCTCATCCGAGAGCGGTTGTGGCCTGACGTGGGTCGACGTGGGCATCTCATCCGACGTTTTTTCACCTCTCTTCGGCCCGGTGGCCCTTCAGAAGTAGATCGGGTCTGGATCGAGGAGGTGCTGAGCGACGCCGAGTACGGCCTGTGGAAGCGGATGTACGGCCCCGACCGGCGCCACTCAGCGGCGGTTGGCCGCGAGGTGGAGCGGCGCCTCGGTTCCGAAGCCACCCGCCCCGTGTTGGGCGCCGCACTTCTCCACGACGTCGGGAAGATCGACGCCGACCTCGGCACGTGGGGAAGGGTGGTTGCCACCCTGTCGGCCAAGGTGGCCGGCCCCGAAATGGCCAAGCTCTGGATCAAGTCTCGAGGCTTCACCCGTCGGGTGGGCCTCTATCTGCATCATCCCGAGATCGGCGCCGACATGCTCGAGATGGCCGGCTCCGATGAGCTCACGGTTGCATGGACAGAACAACACCATCGGCCCTGCGTGGAATGGACGATCGATGTCGATGTCGGCCTGGTGCTCCAGGCCGCCGACGACGACTGACCATCGGGACTTCAGGCTTGAAGGAGGCCGACGTTGGTGCGGGCACGGTCCATCGTTGCGGCGGCGATAGTGCGAGCCTTGTTGGCCCCGAGCGCAAGTAGTCGAGCCGTCTCCGCGGGATCGCCCTCGAGTTCTCGATAGCGGGCCTGGATCGGTTCGAGCAGGGCAACCACGGCATCGGCGGTGTCGACCTTGAGCGACCCGTACTGGGTGTACTCGTCGGCCAGGGCGGCCGGGTCTCGGTTGGTGGACGCACCGAGGATCGATAAGAGGTTGGAGACGCCCGGTTTCTCGGCGACGTCGAACCGAACCGCGCCGTCGTTGTCGGTGACGGCGCTCTTGATCTTCTTGGCGATCAGCTTCGGCTCGTCGAGCAGGTTGACGGTGCCCTTGGGCGAATCGAGCGACTTCGACATCTTGTCGGTGGGTCGCTGGAGGTCCATCACTCTCGCCCCGGCCTTGGGGACGATTGCTTCGGGCACGGTAAAGGTGGGGCCGTAACGGGAGTTGAACCGCTCCGCGATGTCGCGCGCTATCTCGATGTGCTGGCGTTGGTCGGCCCCCACTGGAACCTGGTCGGTGTCGTAGAGCACGATGTCGGCGGCCTGGAGCGCCGGATAGGTGAACAGGCCCGAGGAGATGAACTCCTGGCGCCCGCTCTTGTCCTTGAACTGGGTCATGCGGCTGAGCTCACCGAATGACACGTTGCACTCCATGAGCCAGGCGCATTCGGTGTGCTCACGCACGTGGCTCTGCACGAAGATGATGCATTGCTCGGGGTCGAGACCCACCGCCATGAGCATCTGGGAGAGACGAAGTGAGCCGTCGCGCACCGCCCCCGATGCCTGGGGGATGGTGATGGCGTGGAGGTCGACCACACAGAACACCGCCTCGGTGTGGTGCTGCATCTCGACCCAGTTTCGGGTGGCTCCGAGATAGTTGCCGAGGTGCTGATCGCCTGTTGGTTGGATGCCGGAGAACACACGTTTCATGGCTGGCAAGGGTACGTGCGCAGGAAGCGTCGCGCGCGGGAGTTTCGGGTCTAGGGTCACCCCAATGCCGTATGAGGTGCACACACCCGTGTTCGACGGGCCTTTCGATCTGCTCCTACACCTGATTCTGCGCGAGCAGGTCGACCTCTACGAGATCAATTTGTCGGAGATCGTCGACGCCTACCTGGTCGAGCTCACCCGTATGGAACGCCTCGATCTCGAGGTCGCCACCGAGTTTCTGTTGATCGCCGCCACCCTCGTGGAGTTGAAGGCTCGTCGCCTGCTTCCCGAAGACAGCGAGATCGATATCGACGACGAGCTCGGCCTCTGGGAAGAGCGGGATCTGCTGCTGGCCCGCCTCGTCGAGTGCAAGACCTTCAAGGACGCGGCGCTCATCTTGCGCAAGCTGTCCGCCGACGCGGCCCGCTCCTACCCCCGACGGTGTGGGCCGGTGGAGGATCGTTTCCTGAGTCTCGCCCCCGACCTGCTCGAAAACACCACGGCCGACGATCTTCGGGCCGCCTATCTGAGGGCGATCGCGCCCAAGCCGGTCGTGCGGGTCGACCTCTCCCACATCACCCGCATCAAGGTCACCGTCGAAGAGGCGGTGGAAGAACTCGTCGACGAGCTGCCTCGGGCCGGGCGCATGACTTTCCGTGCCCTCACCTCCGACCTCGTCGATCGGATCGAAGTGGTTGTGCGATTCCTGGCCGTGCTCGAGTTGTTCAAGCAGGGGCTGGTGGAACTCGAACAGACAGCCACGTTCGGCGAGATCAACGTGGTGTGGACCGGCGGCGAGGATGTGCGGGCCGACGCGATCGCAATCGACACCTACGAGGGCTGAGGAATGGCTGATCATGTCGCCCCCGCTCTCGAAGCGATCCTGCTGGTTGCGGAGCAACCTCTCGCGCCGGAGCTGTTGGCCAAGCTGATCGGCGCGCCGGTCGATGAGGTGATCGACTCTTGTGAGATCCTCGCGGCCGAATACGTAGCCGATGGGCGGGGGTTCGTCCTGGCCCGGGTCGCCGGCGGATTCCGCTACCAGACCGCCACCGACCAGGCGCCGTATGTCGAACGCTTCGTGCTCGACGGCCAGTCTTCGAGGCTGTCGGCGGCGGCCCTCGAGACCCTGGCCGTGGTGGCTTACAAGCAACCGGTGTCACGTAACCAGATCGCATCGATCCGCGGCGTCAACGTCGACGGTGTCATGCGCACCCTTCAGCAACGGGGCTACGTCGATGAGGTCGCCCGCGATCCTGGTCCGGGCCAGGCGGTGCTCTACGGCACGACCCCGTCGTTCCTCGAACGGTTGGGTCTCGATTCTGTCGATAAGTTGCCCCCACTCGGTGAGTTCTTCCCCGACTCCGACATCGTTGAAGCTCTGGAGAGGGGATTGAGGGTCACCGTCGACGATGATCTCGAGATCGAGATCGAGGCCGATGCCGCCCAACAGGGGTCCGACGAGATCGAGGACAAATCGGAGTGAACACCGAGGGTGAGCGACTCCAGAAGGTGCTCGCCCGGCTCGGATTCGGCAGCAGAAGACTCTGCGAGGAACTGATTGCCGATGAGCGGGTGACCGTCGACGGCGAGGTCGCGGTGCTGGGGTGCCGCGTCGATGTGGAGACGGCGCTGGTGGAGGTAGACGGCGCCCCGGTGGGGATAAGGCCCGACCTCGTCTACTACCTGCTCAACAAGCCGGCCGGGGTCATCACCACCGCCGATGACCCCCAGGGTCGACCCACAGTGGTGCAGATCGTGCCCGATGAGCCGAGGGTGTTCCCGGTGGGCCGCCTCGATGCCGACACCGAAGGCTTGCTGCTGCTAACCAACGACGGTGAGCTGACCCACCGCCTCACCCACCCCTCGTTCGGGGTCGAGAAGGAATACCTCACCCAGGTGAAGGGGGAGCCTTCGCGGGCCGAGGTCAGGCTCCTTCGCGAAGGTGTGGAGCTCGACGACGGACCCACTGCGAGGGCCCGGGTCACCCTCGTGGAACCCACCCTCATGCGCATCATGATCCACGAGGGGCGCAACCGCCAGGTTCGCCGGATGTGTGAGGCCGTGGGTCATCCGGTGGTGAGGCTCGTGCGGACCAGGATCGGGCCGATCGTCGACCGCCGCCTCAGACCCGGCGACTGGCGGGCACTGGCCCGCGATGAAGTCCGCGAACTCGAGGTGGCCACCGGAGCAGGAAAGCCGGTCGGCCGTCCGGGTCCCGACCGCTAGCCTCCGGACCTGTGACTACAGGACGCACCGCAGTGGTGGTCGGTGTCGGCCTCATAGGCGGCTCCGTCGGCCTCACTCTTCGCCGGGCCGGCTGGCATGTCGTCGGCATCGATCTCGAATCCGACCGCGTGGAGGCCGCGCTCGCCGCCGGAGCGATCGACGAGGGAGCCGATCTCGAAGATCTCGCGGAGCACGGAGAATGCGATCTCGCGGTGGTTGCCACGCCGGTGAACGCAGTTGCCAGTGTGGTTTCCCAGCTGCTCGACGCCGGCGCCGCGGTCGTCACCGACGTCGGCTCGGTGAAAGCCCCGATCGCAGCTGGAGTCGACGACCCTCGATTCGTGCCGGGACACCCGATGGCGGGCAGTGAGCAAGATGGCCTCGCCGGTGCCTCGGCCGATCTCTTCAGCGGCACGACGTGGGTCCTGACCCCCACCGAGATCACCGACGATTCTGCTTTTGCGGAGGTGAGAGAGGTAGTGGCCACCACCGGCGCCCACGTGATCACGATGCCGCCTGATCGCCACGACATGCTGGTGGCGGTGGTGTCACACGTGCCCCACCTCGCCGCCGCGACACTGATGCGATTGGCCGACGGGCGAGCCGAGGAGCATCGCGCCCTGCTGCGGCTCGCGGCGGGCGGATTTCGCGACATGACCCGGATCGCGGCCGGTCATCCGGCGATCTGGCCCGACATCTGTAGTCAGAACAGTGTGGCGATCGTCGATGTGCTCGACGAGTTGGTGGCTGAGCTGACAGGTTTGAGGGCGGTGGTGGCGGAGGGCGACCGGACCCGACTACTCACCCATCTGGAGGAAGCTCGTCACGCTCGTCGCAATCTCCCCACCACCGTTCCGGCCGATGAAGCCATGTCGGAGATGAGAATCCCCGTCCTCGACCGGCAGGGGGAGATCGCCGCGATCGCCACTCTTGCCGCCGAACTCGACGTCAACATCTACGACATGGAGATCGCCCACTCCACCGAGGGTCCGCGCGGCGTGATCGTGGTGCTGATCGAAACTGCGATGACCGAGCGGCTGCGCGGTGGGCTGATGGCTCTCGGATATCGGCCTTCGTCACGGGCGATCGAATGACTTCACCTGCCCTCGCGGTCGAGCCGCTCGTCCGGCCTCCCGATTCCGTCGTGGCCCTCCCCGGTTCGAAAAGCCTTACCAACCGGGCCTTGATCACCTCGACGCTGGCCACCGGCACCACCGAACTGGGTGGGGTGTTGTTTGCCGACGACACCAGAGCGATGCTCGGCGCCCTTCGGGCCCTGGGCATCGGCTTGGAGATCGACGAGGAGCAAGAGCGGGTTGTCGTTGAGGGCTGTGGTGGTGAGTTGGCTCCGATGGAGGTCGAGGTCGATGCTCGGCAATCGGGTACCACAGGACGCTTCCTGGCCCCCCTTGTGGCGCTCGGGGCGGCTCCGGTGGTCGTCGACGGCGACGCTCAACTTCGGGCCCGTCCGATGGGCGACCAGATCGTCGCTCTGCGTTCGCTCGGCGTGACCGTCGCCGAATTGGGCGCCCCCGGCTGTCTCCCGCTGAGGATCACCGGACCCCTGGAGCGGGGGAGTGTCGAGGTGGCGGGCGATGTCTCCAGCCAATTCTTGTCGGGGCTCCTGCTCGCCGGCGCGGTCAGGGGGCTCGATCTTCGGCTCAACACCGAGGTGATCAGCCGCCCTTACCTCGATATGACCACCGCCGTGATGGGGGAGTTCGGTGCTTCGGTGGATTCGAGCGAGCCCGATGCTTGGGCGGTGAGCGGTGGCTACCGCAGCCCGGGGCGCTACACGGTCGAACCGGATGCCTCCGCGGCCTCCTACTTCCTCGCCGCGGCCGCTATGAGCGGTGGACGAGTGCGGATCGAGGGGTTGGGCGGCGAATCGCTTCAGGGTGATGTCGCTTTCGCCGAGGTGCTCGCCGCCATGGGCGCCGAGGTGGCGGTGGGCCCCGACTTCATCGAGGTGCACGGTGGTGAGTTGAGCGGGATAGACGTCGACCTGCGCCACATCTCCGACACCGCTCCCACCCTCGCGGTGGTCGCCGCCTTCGCCGAGGGACCCACCAGCATCTCGGGCATCGGGTTCATCCGGGGCAAGGAGAGCAACCGCATAGCCGGGCCGGTGGCCGAACTGGCTCGCTGTGGTGTGCCGGCCGAAGAGACCGCCGACGGGTTTGTGGTGCGCCCCGAAGGGCGCCCGCACCCGGCCACCTTCAACACCTACGACGATCACCGGATGGCCATGGCGTTCGCCCTGGTGGGCCTGCTCGTCGATGGCGTGGCGATCAACGGCGCCGCGTGTGTGGCCAAGACATTCCCCGGCTATTTTGCAGCCTTGGACCAGCTCCGGTGACCCGGCAGGATTGAGACCAATGCGTGTGATTGCGATCGACGGACCGGCCGGCTCAGGTAAGTCCACCGTGGCCCGAGCAGTGGCTCAGAGGCTCCATCTCAGGTATCTCGACACCGGAGCGATGTATCGCGCCGTGGCCTTCGCGGTGCTGCGAGCCGGTGGCGACCCGAGCGATCCGGACCTTGCGGCGCGAACCGCCCGCGAGATCGAGCTCGATGTCGGACTCGACGTGGTCATGGTCGACGGAATGGATGTCACCAGCGATATTCGTGAGCCCGACGTAAACCAGGCGGTCAGCACAGTGGCGGCCAACGCCGATGTGCGGCGCGAGCTGGTGGCCCGCCAGCGGCGATGGGCGCAGACCCAAGGTGGAGGAGTGTTGGAGGGTCGCGACATCGGCACGGTCGTGTTTCCCGACGCGGAGCTCAAGATCTACCTCACCGCCGACCCGGCCGAGAGAGCACGTAGACGCGCCGCCGAGGCTGGTGATCTCAACTACGAGGCGGTCGCCGCCGATATCGCCCGGCGCGATGCCATCGACACCACCCGTTCGGCCGATCCGCTCTCCGAGGCCGAGGATGCCACGGTGGTAGATACCACCGGGCTCACGATCGAGGAAGTCGTCGACCGCATCGCCGGCCTGCTCACCACCACTTCTCGCTCCGAGGGCCCCGTATGAGTGATGCCAATCGATACGGGCGAGGCGGCGACGATGCCAAGACGCGCAGCGGCCAGACCCTGGTGGGCCGCCTGCTCTACCGCGTGCTCTGGTTCGGCTTTTATGCCGCGGTGAAGCTTCTCTTTCGCATGAAGGTGGAGGGTCGCGAGAACCTCCCCGAGGGTCCCTTCATCCTCTCTGCGGTGCATCGCTCGTTCATCGACACCCCCATCGTGGGGATGTCGACCAACCGGCGGCTCAGGTTCATGGGCAAGGAGAACCTCTGGCACTCCAAGCCTTTGGGCGCCTTCCTGTCGGTGATGGGTGGTTTCCCGGTGGAGCGTGGATCTGCGGATCGCACCGCCCTTCGTGCCGCTGAGGATGTGTTGGCACTAGGGGAGCCCCTGGTGATGTTCCCGGAGGGAACCCGCCAAGAGGGCCCTCGTCTCAATCGCGAGCAGGTGCTCGACGGGCCGAGTTTCGTGGCTTGTCGCAGCGGGGTGCCGATCGTGCCGGTGGGTATCGGTGGCAGCTCCCGGGCCCTGCCGCTGGGGGCAAAGATCCCTCGTCCGATAAAGGTCTTCGTGGTGATCGGCGATCCGATTTTGCCTCCGGAGAAGGTAGAGGGCAGGGTTCCCCGGCGTGCGGTTCGTGAGCTCACCGATCGCCTCTACGACGAACTCGGCGATCTCTACATAGAGGCGAGAGTGTTGGCGGGCGACGAGCCGGCTCCGGGCGCCTGAACCCTGAGCAGGCGTTGGCCGCCGGGTCCGGAAAGACTCTCAGCCGGCATCGTTGGCCGCTAGAGATTCGAGGACGTCGGACGCGTCGATACTGCGGTCGTCGAGCGGGGCCCGCTCGGCGGCGCTGCCCAGGGTGAGGAGGGCGACGGCGTCCACCGCGCCCAGAAGATCACGCAGGTTGCGCGGCGGTGGGAAGTACTCGTCTTCGTCGGTGACCTCGACCTCTTCCACACCGCCGGAGGGCGACAGGTGATCGATGACGGCTCGGACGAGGTCTTCGGGGGCGGACGCTCCCGCGGTTACACCCACGATGCCGCTGAGGTCGTCGGGGAGTTCGTCGGCACCGTTGACCCGAAACACGCGAGGGCACCCTGCTTCCTTGGCCAACCCGGCGAGGGCATTGGTGTTGGAAGAGTTGGCCGACCCGATCACCACCATCGCATCGCACCTCGGCGCAATCTCCATGAGAGCAGACTGGCGGTTGGTCGTGGCGAAGCAGAGATCGGAGCGGCCCGGCTGCCAGAGCTCGGGGAACCTCTCGCGGGTGGCGGCGAGCACACCGGCCCATTCCCTGTGTGACAGGGTGGTCTGAGCGAGGACCGCCACGGGGTTGGTGAAGTCGGGGAGGTTGGCCACCTCCTCAGCGGTCTCCACCCGATGTATGGCATCGGGAGCGACCGCCATCGTGCCGATCGCCTCTTCGTGGCCCTGATGACCCACGTAGACGATCTGGTAGCCCTTGCCGGCCCGGGTCTTCACCTCGTGGTGGACCTTGGTGACGAGGGGGCACACGGCGTCGACCACATAGCCCCCGCGATCGCGGGCCGCGGCAACCACTTCGGGAGCGGAGCCGTGGGCCGACAACATGATCGGCCGGCCGGCCGCGACCTCGGCGATGTCATCGACGAACACCACACCGAGCTCTTCGAAGCGTTGAACAACCAACTGATTGTGCACTATCTCGTGGTAGCAGTAGACCGGTGGCTCGAAGGCTCGAACCATCCAAGCGAGGGCCTTGATGGCCATTTCCACGCCAGCACAGAACCCTCGTGGTGCAGCGAGCAGAACCTTGTCGACCGTCACGGCGCCGAGGCTAGCCACTGGGTGGAGTCTCCGAGCCTGCTTGGTACCATTTCTGGTCGTTCTCGTGCCCAGGATTGTGGGCCGATCAGGAGTCTCACGATGAGAAAGATCTGCCAGGTAACCGGCAAGAAACCGCACTTTGGCAAGCAGCTGTCGCACTCGCACCGCCGTTCGAGTCGTCGCTGGGATCCTAATGTTCAAAAGAAGCGCTACTACCTCGATAGTGAGCGCCGTTGGATCACGCTCAACGTGAGTACCAAGGGCATCAAGACCATCGACAAGCGCGGTATCGAGCGAGTCGTGGCCGACATGCGTCGCGACGGCCAGAAGATCTGAGGGGCCGATCATGAGCGACAAGCGTCCAATCATCAAGCTGCGTTCCACCGCCGGCACCGGCTACACCTACGTCACCACCAAGAACAAGGCAAACACTCGCGAGCGCATCGAGATCAAGAAGTACGATCCCGTCGTTCGCAAGCACGTCGTCTTCAAAGAAGAGCGCTGATCGGTCCTCGAAGGCGCCACCGTTGGTGCCTGGCGATCTAGTGTCTCCGGCGATGTCGGAACACGCTGGTTCGCCTGCCGGGGATAACCGGCCTATCGCGATCTTCGACTCCGGCTTCGGTGGACTCACGGTCGCGCGGGCGGTCATCGACCTTCTCCCCGCCGAGAACATCGTCTATTTCGGCGACACTGCCCGCTACCCCTACGGCCCCCGCGGTCATCACGAGGTGCGCTGGTTCGCGATCCAGATCACCGATTGGATGATCGCCGCATTCGATCCCAAGATGATCGTCGTTGCGTGCAACACCGCCACCGCGGTTGCGCTCGATGAACTCGCGGCCCGAGTGTCGGTACCCGTGGTGGGCGTGTTGGAGCCCGGGCTGCGTTCGGTGCTGGAAGTTTCGCTCACCGATCGTGTCGGCGTGATCGGCACCGTCGGCACCGTCGCGAGCGGTGCCTACCAGCGCGCTGCCTCCCGACTTGCTCCCCGGGTCGAACTCACCTGTGCGGCCTGCCCTGGTTTCGTCGAGTTTGTCGAGCGGGGCGAAACAGACTCCGAGCAGGTACGGGTTCTGGCCACTCGGCTTCTCGCACCCCTGCGCGACGCGAAGGTCGACAGCCTCTTGCTCGGCTGTACCCACTACCCCTTTCTTGCCCGTACGATCGGCGATGTGATGGGTCGAGATGTGGTGCTGGTTTCTTCCGCCGATGAGACGGCATTCGCCGTAGATCGAGCTCTCGAGGACGCGGACATCCAGCGTGACGGGTCTTCGCCCCTTGCTCCGGCCGCGTGGCACCGGTTCGTCTCCACCGGCGATGTCGAGGTCTTCGCCGAGCTCGGCCGACGCCTGCTGGGTCCTGAACTCGATGAGGTCCGACCCCATAGCTGGGACGGCGTCGAGTGACTATCGAGGTTGTCGTGCTCGGGTCATCCGGTTCCTATGCATCGGCCCTCAACGCGTGCTCCGGCTACCTCGTTCGCACCGAGCAGGCCTCGGTCCTTCTCGAATGCGGACCAGGCACGATCGGCCCTCTGCAGCGCGAGATCGACCTCAGCGAGATCACTGCGGTGATACTCACCCACTGTCATCCCGACCATTGGCTCGAGCTGCCGGTGTTGCGAAACGTCTTCAAGTACTTCGCGCCCCGGTCGGGCATTCCGGTCTACGGCACCGCCGTCACCCGCCAGATGAATGATGCCGTCACCGCGGCCGGGTCGCCCCACGGCGAGCCCTTCGATTGGCACACGATCGACGCGGCATCGGTGGTGTCGGTCGCCGACCAGACATGGACCTTCAGTAGAACCGATCATCCGGTGGAGACTCTGGCCACTCGCACCGATTGCGGAGGTCTCTCGGTGGGCTACACCTCCGACACCGGACCCAACTGGAAGATCTCAGAGCTCGGCAGGGATCTCGATCTTGTGGTGTGTGATGCCAGCCACCTGAGCGCTTTCGAAGACCATGGTATTCCTCATCTCAGTGCCCGCGAGGCGGGTGAGCGGGCGCGAGAGGCAGAGGCTCGTCGCCTGGTGGTCACCCACCTCGTGCCTGGGTCTGATCCCGAAGCGCACCGCGCCGAGGCCGAAGCGGCCTACGGTGACGCCGTCGAGGTTGCCCTGCCGGGCGCCCGGTTCGCGGTCTAGCCGCATCCTGATTCACTTCCCAACCTGCGGAGTCTCCCGTGAGCATCACCCGTTTCGATGGCCGTCGCCCCGATGAGCTGCGTCCGTTCTCGTTCGAACGCGACTTCACCACGATGTCGATGGGTTCGGTCCTCGTCTCGTTCGGCCAGACGCGGGTCCTGTGCACCGCATCGGTCGACGACGACACCCCCCGATGGCTGCGCAACACCGGGAAGGGTTGGGTCACCGCGGAGTATTCGATGCTTCCGGGCTCTTCGCCGGAGAGGATCCGGCGCCGCACATCGGGCCGCGATCAGGAGATTCAACGCCTGATCGGGCGATCTCTCAGGGCCGTGATCGATCTTTCCGCTCTGGGTGAGCGATCGATCACCATCGATTGTGATGTCTTGCAGGCCGACGGAGGCACCCGTACAGCCTCCATTTGCGGTGGTTATGTGGCTCTGCACGATGCGTGCGAACGTCTCGTTGCTTCCGGTGCCATGGCTGCCAACCCTCTCCACACAGAGTGCGCGGCGATTTCGGTAGGGATCGTGAAGGGTGCGGCTCTGCTCGATCTTCCCTACCCCGAGGACTCAACCGCCGAGGTCGATTTCAATGTCGTCATGACCGGTACCGGAGAGTTCATCGAGGTGCAGGGCACAGCCGAGGGCGAGTCGTTCTCGCGCTCTCAACTCGACGACCTTTTGGGTCTTGCGGAGGGAGGAATCGCCGAGATCATGGATGCCCAGCGCGAGGTCTTGGCCTCGCCACCTGCGGCGCGCGACGACAGCTCGCGCTGACATGGAGGGGTTGCCCAGGCTCGTCTGTGCCAGTGCCAATCCCGACAAGGTCGCGGAGATCGCGCTCGTGCTCGATGGTCTGGTCGATCTGAGGCCACGGCCCGAAGGCCTGGCCGACGTGGTGGAGGACGCGCCAGACCTCGAGGGCAATGCTCGACTCAAGGCGAGGGCGGTCTGTGCGGCCGCGTGTGCTCCCGCAGTGAGCGACGACACCGGACTGGAGGTCGACGCTCTCGATGGCGAGCCGGGAGTGTTGTCGGCGCGCTACGCGGGCGATCATGCCACCTACGCCGACAACGTCGATCACCTTCTGGCCGAACTCCAACGCGTCGGCGCCCACACCCCAGCGGAGCGCTCGGCTCGGTTCCGCACCGTGGTGATGGTGGTGTGGCCCGATGGTGGCGAGCTGATGGTGGAGGGGTCGGTCGAAGGCGCGATCGCGGTCGAGCCCACCGGTGGCGGGGGTTTCGGTTACGACCCTGTATTCGTGCCTGCCGGATCAGGAGGTAGGTCGTTCGCCGAGATGGGCGACGAGAAGCACGAGATCAGCCATCGGGGCCGAGCCTTTCGAGCGCTCGCCGAAGCACTGGCTGGTCGGGGGTGATCGACGACCGGCGCAAGGGCTGGGGTCTCGCCGCTCTGGGAATGCTGCTGGTCTCGACCGATTCCTACTTCGTGCGCTTGTCGGAGCTCGACGGTTGGGACGTGGCGTTCCTGGTCGGCCTCATGTCATTCCCGGTCCAGGTTCTCCTCCAGCGGGTGTTCGAGGGCGGCAGCCCCGTCGAGCTTTTCCGTCGCAACCCTCGGCCCTTGCTGGCCGTCGGTCTCCTCTCCGGTGTCAGCCAGATCACCTTTGTCACCGCCGTCACGAGAACCAATGTCGCCAATGTGGTGGTGATCGTGGCCGCATCGCCGCTGGTGGCAGCCGTCATCGGCAGAATCTTTCTCGGAGAGCGCGTATCGAGACGGGTGTGGGTGGCCATCCTCGTGACAATCGTGGGTGTGGTGATAGTGGTGTCGGGGTCGGTTGGCGAGCCCAATCTCACCGGCGACATGCTGGCGATGGTGGCGGTACTGGCGTTCTCGATCAATATGAACATCTGGCGCCGCTACGGGGACATGAGCCGATTCCTGGGCCTCGGCATTGCGGCGCTGGTGACCATCGGCGCATCGGTGGCCTTCGCCGACCCGTTCGGCCTTTCCACCCGGGCCTATCTGGCGGTTGCCGCCATGGGCCTGATCTTCAATCCTCTGGGGAGGTTGGCCCACACCCACGCTCCGCGGTACGCCCCGGTGGCCGAGGTCGCCTTGTTCACACCCGTCGAGACCTTGGCTGCCACCACCTGGGCGTGGCTGGCATTCAGCGAGTCTCCAACCACCGCCACGTTCGTGGGAGGGGCAGTGGTGATCGCTGGCGTCCTCTACGGCACGCTGGCCCGCGCCCGGACCCCTGCAGTGTCGTGATTCGTTGTGCGGACGGGGGGACTCGAACCCCCACACCCTTTCGGGTACCAGGACCTAAACCTGGCGCGTATGCCAATTCCGCCACGTCCGCGGGCGTGGCGCCAGGCTAGCGATCCTGGGCGGTACCCTTCGCACCTATGAACTTGCCTTCGCAGAATCTGCCTCCGCAGCTCAACTCCACCGCAATGGTCGGAAACCCCCAAGCCGATATCTACTACCGCCTGCTCCAGGATCGCATCGTCGTGCTCGGCACCGATGTCAACGACGAGATCGCCAACTACATCACGGCCCAGCTGCTCTTCCTCGAGGGTCAGGACAAGGAAAAGCCGATCTGGCTCTACATCAACTCGCCGGGTGGTTCTGTCACCGCGGGTATGGCCATCTACGACACGATGCAGTTCGTCGAGCCCGAGGTGGGCACGATCTGTATGGGGTTGGGTGCTTCGATGGGCCAGTTCCTGCTGTGTGCGGGTGCCCCAGGCAAGCGCTACGCGCTGCCTCACGCTCGCATCATGATGCATCAGCCCCTCGGTGGCGTTCAGGGCCAGGCCACTGACATTGCCATCCAGGCCGAGCAGATGGCCTACACCAAGAAGCTCTTGCAGGAACGCATCGCCCAACACACCGGCCAGACCTACGAACAGATCGAGATCGACTCCGACCGCGATCGCTGGTTCACCGCCGAGGAAGCCAAGGATTACGGCATCATCGACCATGTGATCGTTCGTCGTGGAGAGATGATCTGATCCGACCCTTTGTCGGGATTTGATCAGGCTTCGCCCCGAGCCACGAGCTCGGTGTATTCCTTGATCGTCAGACCGGGGCCAGCGGCTGCGGCTCGCTGCTGATCGCCGGGTGGAAGAAATGGCCTTATGTCGGACATCTTCTTCCACGCCGGAAGGGGTGCGTCGCCGTCGGTATCGGGCACATAAGGCGAAGCGGCGAGCCGCTCGTGCTTCGCGATGTACCGCGGACAGTTGATGAACGACTCGGTGATGTTTGCTCTCACCAGCATTTGGGCACCAGGGAACTCCTCGAGCAGAGGATCGTCGGCGCTCACCGTGGCGTCGGCGTGGACGCGCACGCGGTGCGGCGTTTCGAAGTCGATGAAGAGCATCCCGATCTTGGTGGTGGCGGCGATGTTGCCCATCGACAGGAACATGCCGTTGCCGTCGTAGCTGGGGAAAACGAGGGTGGTGGGGTCGACCACCTTCACGAAGCCGGGCGGCCCTCCCTTGTGCGAGACGGTGGGTTGGCCATCGGGTCTCACGGTGGTGAGAAAGAAGAACTCGCGCCGCCCGATGAAATCGATCGCCTCCTCATCGAGCGACCGATGCACGATGGCAAACTCGAGGGCGGAGGCGAGGTCTCGGCTCTGGAATCGCTCCTGGAGTTCGAGATGGTGCTCGTCGTAGAAGCTCACCGGCGGGCGGCTTCGGCGAGGCCCTTGAGTTCGGCCACCCCCGCAGCGCGGTCGTCGTATTTGAACAGGGCTGACCCGCTCACGAACACGTTGGCCCCTGCGGCGGCGACCTCTCCGATCGTCGAGGCAGAGACACCACCGTCGATCTCGATGTCGATGTCGTGGCCACCCGAATCGACCATGGCCTTCAGTTCGGCGATCTTGTCGGTGAGAGGGATGTAGCTCTGGCCGCCGAACCCGGGGTTGACGGTCATGACCAGGATCTGGTCGGTCTGGTCGAGCACGTGGGCAACTGTGTTGGCAGGAGTGTGAGGATTGAGCACCACCCCCGAGCGCGCTCCCAGGGCTCGAATATTGGCGAGCGAACGGTGCAGATGGATGCACGCCTCGGCGTGAACCATCACCGTCGAGCAGCCCGCGTTCACATACAGGGGTGCGAATTCGTCGGGTTTCACCACCATCAGGTGGGCTTCGAAGGGGATTTCCACGTGGCTCCGCAGGGCGGCCACGATGTCGGGCCCCATCGTGATGTTGGGCACGAAGACACCATCCATGACGTCCCAGTGGATGCGATCGGCACCGGCACTTTCCAGCGCCATGCATTCCTCGCCCAGGCGGGCAAAATCGGCGGGCAGAACGGAGGGGGCGATCTCGACTGGTCGTGTCACGAACGCGACCCTAATCGCGGCGGGCGCCGATACCGTTCCCTCGTGGAACTGCGCGTGACCGCCACCGCGCGGGATGGGGCGGGCGTCGCTCGGGCCGAGGACGGCCGGGTGATTTTCGTCGAAGGGGCCCTGCCGGGCGAAACCGTTGTCGCGGAGATCACCCGTGTCGACAAGCGCTGGTCGCGTGGTCGGGTGGTCACGGTTCAGGAGCCGTCGCCGGATCGCATACCGGTACCGTGCGCACATCAGCTCGAAGGCTGCGGCGGCTGCGACCTTCTCCATGTCGCTCCCTCCGCGGCGATGCGAATGAAACAGTCGATGGTGGTAGACCAGCTGACGAGAGCCGGGGTGGAGGCACCAACGCCGTCCACCCGCTCACTCGTCAACGATCATGGACGCACCACCGTGCGGGCTGCCGTCGTATCGGGGCGGGCCGGCTACCGCCGGCGAGCCTCCCACGACGTGATCGTGCCCGAAGGTTGTGGAGCGGTCGACCCTCGGGTCGAGGAGCTCCTCGTAGACGGCAATTTCGGCGAGGCAGACGAGGTCACGATCAGGGTCGGAAATCGCACCGGTGAGCGGATGGTGCTGATCGAAGGAAGTGATTTCGGGATCGAACTCCCCGACGACGTGCTCGCCATCAGCAGCGCCGACCTCAACAGCGGTCGCCGGGCCTGGATCCATGAAGAAGCTGGTGGGCGTCGTTGGCGGGTGTCGGCACGCTCCTTCTTCCAGAATCGCCCCGCTGGAGTCGACGCACTGGTGGATGAAGTCACCACGATGGTCGACGAGTTGGGCGGGGATGGCCCATTCATCGATGCCTATGCCGGCATCGGGGTATTCGGTGGCACCGTCGGCGAGGGTCGTAGCGTTCATGCCATCGAGCGTGGCCGCGATTCGATCGCTGATGCCCGCGTCAATCTCGCGAGCGCCGATGTGAAGGTGATTCGATCCGATGTCGCTCGATGGCGATCATCTCCGGCGGCGGTCGTTGTGGCCGACCCGGCCCGCGATGGTCTGGGCAAGGCCGCGGTCGAAGCCCTGGTGCGAGCGGAACCCCAACTGTTTGTGTTGGTCAGCTGCGACCCGGGCTCGTTCGCCCGCGATACCAAGCTGCTCGGCGAGGCCGGCCTGCGCCTCGACCGCTACACCGTGATCGATATGTTTCCGGGCACCTCACACGTCGAGACGGTGGCCGCCTTCACCGTTTGACCCCGGTCGGGCGCTCCGGTCTGAGGTGAACCCCTCTCTGGCCTCGGATGCAGCGACGAGACCCACCACCGCGGCGGCGACTGGGTCGGCCCACCACCAGCCGAGTGTCGTGTTGAGTACCAGAGCGCCGAGGATTCCCGTGGCAAGGAAGCCGTCGAGGAAGGTCATCGACGCCTCAGCTTGGAAGGGCTCGCTTCCGAGGCGAGCACCGATGCGCTTCTTCAGGCGAGCAAGGGTGAACATCACCACGGCGGTGGCCGACAAATAGCCGATGGCCAGAGGCGATGAGTCGGGTTCGGTGCCGATCCACAAGGTGCGAGCGCTGGCTACGAGCAAGGATGCGGCAAGAAGGCCAAAAGCGAGGGCGACGAGACGCCGGGCCATCTGGTCTCGTGAAGTTTGGGCATCGTCGTCGGTATCTCCCATGTGCCACAACACAACCAGCGAGGCGAACACTTCGATGAGGGAATCGAGGCCGAACGCGATCAGGGCGAGTGATCGGGCGGCCAGGCCAAGGCCGATGGTGACGAACACCTCGACGGCATTCCAGGAGATCGTGGCCCACTGGAGTCGTCGTCCCAGAACATGATCGGACACTTCGTGAATATACGGCGCCAGACAGGGGTGCCGGTAGTCCCGATCAGCTGGTGTGAACGAAGTCGAACGTGGTCGCTGAGATGCCATCGCCCACCGTTACGTCGAAGTGTTGACCGAGAGGCGCGGTGGGGAACTCAACCCGCATCCACCAGTCGCCACTTGCGTCGGCCACGGTCGACGCGGATCCGGAGTAGGGCGACACGGCGGTGATCGTCGCTCCCGGAGTGGCCTTCCCCGAGTACTCGTCGTAGGGAGGGTCTTCGGCGCACGATCCGTAGAGCGCCGAAGCGGTGAAGGAGGAGGACGGCACGGTCGTGGTGGGTGTAGTGGGAGCCGGCGGCGGTGACGTCGTCGGAGGGGTGCTCGTCGGCGCCACGGTGGTGCTGACGACGGCGGCCGGGGAGGTGCTGGTGGGACTCGAGCCTTCACCGGTGAGGTGGTCGGGTGTGGTGTCTGCCGATGAGGCCGAGAGGCTCGTAGTGGGGCGCATCGTGGTGGCCTCGTTGCCGGCCGGGTCTTCGAGAAGAGGCAGTCCGACTTCAGCTTCGGGCAGGCTCGGCGTCGGTTGGTTGATCACGTCGAGTGGGGTTGCGTCGCCTCCACCCGTGAAGTTGAGTACACCGAGGGTCACGAGGATGGCCGCGGCACAACCCGAGCCCATCGTCCGCGCTGTGCGCATCCGGTCGACTCTGGTCATGCCGCGAGCCATCCGGTCGAGTTCGGTGGTGGGCGCGATGGTGCTCGCGTGACCCGCGAGGGCCTGACGAAGGTCGTTCTCGTTCATGGCGAGACCTCCTCGGTGAGAAGTCGGCTGAGCGATTGCATGCCCCGGTGCACGTGGGTGCGTACCGTGCCGATCGATATGCCGAGAATCTCGGCTATCTCGGATTCGGATCTGTCTTCGTAGTGGCGCAGCACCAGGCATGCCCGCTGGCGATCCGAGAGGCGGCGGAGGGCACAGATCACGTTTTCGCGGGAGTTGGAGCGCATGGCGGCCCATTCTGCCGAGGCGGTCTCGGGTCGGGGATCGGGTCGATTCCTCCTGATCACGCCGAGGTGACGGGCCCGACCTCGCGCCAGGTTGAGGACGGTGGTGCGGAGGTAGGCCGCGACCTTCGACGGGTCGTCGATACGGCGCCACGCCGAGTAGAGCTTCAGGAACGCTTCGTGGACGAGGTCTTCGGCCATGGCGTCTTCGGGAGCCACGAACGAGGCGAACCGCAGCAGCTCATGGTGGTGGACGCGGTAGATCTCGAGCACAGCGTCGTGCTGGAGTGCTCGCCGAGCCTGACGCTTCGAAGTGCGTCGCGGTTCAGCGACTGGGGAGAGGGTCGCTTCTACTGTCACCACCCTGTCAGACGCGTTGAGAGCGCCGATCTCTGACATGGATTCTCCATCGGCACGAACTAGCTCGCACCGGATGTGAACTTCAACCGGTGGTGTCGGCCACCGGATCGAGTCTGGCGGCCAGCTCTCGCGCTACGTCGCCGTAGTCCTCGTGGAGTTCGAGAATGCGGTGGGCCAGGTGCCGATAGGGCTCCACGTACATGTCGTGCATCGGCGCGACGGTGGCCGCGAACTGGCGACGGACGTCCTCTGGCTCACGGCCCCGCTCCGCCACGTCGCGACGAATCCGGCGTTCGAGGCGGATGTCTTCGGGTACGTCGATGAACACGGCCAGGTCGAGGAGACTCACGATGCCAGGGAAGCTGAGCAGGAGGATGCCTTCCACGATTACCAGACCGCTCGGTTCGACGTGGGTTGACTCGTTGGTTCGGGTGTGGGTGGAGAAGTCGTAGATCGGAATGTCGACGGCCGAACCCGCTCGGAGTCGGTCGACGTCTCGGGCGAAGAGCTCGTGGTCGAGAGAGTCGGGATGGTCGTAGTTGACGAGCGAGCGGTCGGCGGGTGAGAGGTGGCCCTGATCGCGATAGTAGGAGTCGAAGGCGATGACCGATGCTCTGCCGGGGCAGAGTTCCTGCATGAGTCGGCGGGTGAGTGTGGTCTTCCCCGCACCCGAACCGCCGCTGATTCCACAGGTCTGTGCCACGGGATGGGAGCGTACCCCGACCCAAACGCCGCGATCCAAACATGGGAGTATCTCCGCCGGAGGAGGTACAGATGGCACGCACGCCGGCCACGCGCTCAGACATCGCGCCGTTCTATGTGATGGAGGTGATGCGGGCCGCAGAGCGACGCGAACAACAGGGTGAGGCGGTTCTGCATCTGGAGGTCGGCCAGCCGTCTACGCCTGCGCCCGAGGGCGTGATCGCGGCTGCCCACGAGGGACTCGACCGCGACCTTCTCGGCTACACCACCGCCACCGGCCTCGTGGCGTTGCGCCGCCGTGTCGCCACCCACTACCGAGATTGGTACGGCGTGGAGGTCGACACGGAGTCGATCATGTTGACCGTGGGGGCTTCGGGGGCCTTCGTGGCGGCCTTTCTCGCCGCCTTCGATGCCGGCAACCGTGTTGCCGTTCCGTCCCCCGGCTACCCGTGTTATCGAAACGCTCTCACCGCTCTCGGGGTGGAGGTGGTCGATATTCCCACCACGATGGAAACCCGCTTCCAGCCCACCTTCGAGATGCTCGAGCAGGTGGGGCCGGTCGATGGGCTGGTGCTCGGCTCGCCGTCGAATCCAACCGGCACGATGCTCGACCACTCGCGGATGGGTGAGGTGACACGGTGGTGCCGAGACAACGGGGTGTGGCTCGTGTCCGACGAGATCTACCACGGCATCACCTATGACGAGGCGGCTCCCACCGCGTTGCAGTACGACCGCGACGCCATCGTGATCAACAGCTTCTCCAAGTATTTCTCGATGACGGGCTGGCGTCTCGGGTGGATCGTGGCGCCGGAGGCCCTCCGCGAAGCGCTCACCCGTATCGGGCAGAACGTGACGATCGCCGCGCCCACGCTCTCACAACTGGGTGCGATCGCAGCGTTCGATTGTCACGAGGAGTTGGCCCACAACATCACCCGCTACCGAGGAAACCGTGAGGTACTGCTCGCCGGACTCACGGCCGCGGGCATCGATCGGCTGGCTCCGGCCGACGGAGCGTTCTATGTGTGGGCCTGCGTCGACCACCTCACCGACGACAGCCAGGTGCTCTGTGCGGAATGGCTCGATTCACTCTCGATCGCGACCACGCCGGGGATCGACTTCGATCCTCGCGAAGGGCACCGGTTCGTGCGGTTCTCGTTCGCGGGTTCGACATCCGATTGCGTCGAGGCGATGCGCCGGCTCAACGAATGGGTGAAGCGCCGAATGCTGAGCTAGCCACCGAGGCGAACGCGGGCGGCGGCGGCGCGATCGAGCAGGAGTTGGGGGATCGTGACTCCGTTGACAACCACACCATCGCCTTCGGCGGCCTGTGCGGCAGGGGCGGAGGCGGGTGCGTTGGCTGCGTCCTCGGCGGCATTCTCGGCCTCGATCGCCTCGCGCTCGCGCAACACGAGGAAGTTGTCGTAGTCCTTGGCCCGAACCAGCGAGTCGTGGTCGACGTGGCCTGCTGCGGTGCCGTCGGGGAAGCGGACCCAATAGCGTTTCCAGGTCATTCCGTTGGCGATGGCGATCTTGCCCTTCGAGCCCGAGGGATGGCCGGCGACGGCATCGACGAGGCGGACTTTTTGGCCTCGCTTGTAGGTCTGGCCCTGGAGTTCTGCGGTGGTCGTCACGGCTGCAAACCGTAGCGGGTCGGATGCGCGGGTGTGCGGGTGCCGGGTAATATCGGCGGGAGGCATTCGGAGGTCGGAGATGACGCCTGCGGCCGACTCTGGCCACCCCCACAGTCACGAACACGGTCCCAGCACCGCCGGCGCCCTCGGACTCGCGGCGGGCGCCAACACCGTGTTGCTGGTGGTTCAGGTTGCCGGTGCGCTCGCGTTCGGTTCGCTCGCCCTGCTCGCCGATTCGGTGCACCAGGCCAGCGATGTCGTTTCACTGGTGATGGCGGTGGGGATCGCAGCCCTGATGGCTCGACCGGCCACCGGTCTGTACAGCTTCGGCTTTCGGCGAGCCGACGCCCTCGGTGGTCTGGCCCACGCCGTACTCCTTCTTGCCGGGGCGGCGTTGGTGATCGTGGAAGCGATCGATCGTCTCTCGGGTGATCACACCATCGACGGCGCTGGAGTTGTGGTGATCGCCGTCGCTGGTCTGGTGGTGAACGGAGCGAGCGCACGCTGGCTGCACGGGGCTCATGCCGGGTCGCTCAACGTTGAGGGAGCGGTGCTTCATCTGGTGGCCGATGCTTTGGGGTCACTCGTAGTGCTCATCGGAGGCATCGCGGTGATGGTCACCGATGAGGGCTGGATCGATTCCGTCGCCTCCTTGGCGGTGGTCGTGTTGATCGTGTGGTCGGCGGTGCGTCTAGCCCGGGTGTCGCTTCGGGTTCTTCTCGATGGGGTGCCGGTGGGGGTCGACCCGGATGAACTACGGGAGTTGTTGCTTTCAGACCCCCTGGTGACCGATGCCCATCACATGCACGTGCGCACTCTCGATGGCGCCACGCTCAGCCTCACTGCTCATGTGCAGGTCGATACCGGCCAGCTTCACGATGCCCAGTTGGTGCTGCGCCGGCTCACCGCGGTGCTGGCCGAACACGGAGTGGGGCATGTGACGATCCAGGCCGAGTGTCACCCCTGCGACCAGCCTGACTGCTGAAGGATCGTCCACCTTCTGTTGTGGGTGTGTTGAGTGTCGGGACCTAAGGCCCTAGCTCCCGCGCCGGACCCGCTGGGACGCTGAGGTTGCTCCAGCCCATTGGGTTGAACAGCGGGGGAGGGGCCGACATGGAGTCGAAAGACAGCCCGATACTCATCGATGCGCCTGGTGGTCGCGGTGAGTTCGACAAGGACATCCTCGAGCGGATGGGTCACCGCGTGATGTCCTGTAGTGGGCCAGACACCGATGAGCGCTGCCCGATCCTCGAAGAGGGCGGTAGCTGCGACATGGTGGAATCCGCCCATGGGGTGGTATTCGAACTCGACCTCGACAGCGAGCAGCACCGCGAAATTCTCGAGCGCTACCAGGCAACTCTTTCGTCCGGGGTGCCGATTCGTGTGGTGGTGCTCGAAGGCCAGGAGGAGACCTACGCCTACCTGCTTGCCGGCGTGGAGGTGTGGACGCGAGACCCGAATGTGGCCGAACTCGACGGCTTCTCGGCCCGGGTCGAGGCTTACGAGCGCATTATCGACGACTGATCAATGCTGTGAGGCTTGTGAACGCTCGCTAACATGTCGCCATGAGCGAACTGAGCGCGGAAGAGGTGCAGGCCCAGGTCGAGACCTGGCTCGATGCCAACTGGAGTGAAGACCTGACCGTGGGGGAGTGGTGGGATCTGCTCGGTCCGAGCGGATACGCCCATCCGATCCTTCCCGAGAACGCCTATGGCAAGGGCTGGAATCGTGCCCAAGCGGCGGCCGTCATGGCGATCATGGCCGACCGCAAGGTGATGGGCCCTCCCACCGGACTGGGTCGAATGCTGGCTGCCCCCACCATCGCCACCCACGGCACCCAAGAACAGATCGACGAGTTCCTCCCTTCGATCCTCGACGGAAGTGTCGGCTGGTGTCAGCTCTTCTCGGAGCCCGGAGCAGGATCGGATCTCGCCGGTCTCACCACCAAGGCTGAAAAGGATGGTGATGAGTGGATCATCACCGGCCAGAAGGTGTGGACCTCGGGTGGCCAGATCGCCGATATGGGAATGCTCATCGCCCGCACCGATCCAAACGCGCCGAAACACAAGGGCATCACCTGGTTCGCTTTCGACATGGATCAGCCCGGCGTCACTGTCCGCCCCCTGGTGGAGATGACCGGCTCGGCCATGTTCAACGAGGTGTTCATAGATGAGGCTCGCGTCCCCGACTCCTATGTCATCGGTGAACTCAACCACGGGTGGGCGGCCGCCAACACCACACTCATGTTCGAACGGGCATCGCTCGGTTCTGCCGGGAAGAGCCCGGCCAGTGCTTCTGGATCGGGAAAAGTTTCACCCAGGGGCCGCAGCGTCACTGATTTCACCCAGCGAGAGGGCGGGGAACGTGGCATCCCGCCGATTGGACCGGGCCTGTGGCAGTACTACGCCGATGCTGCGGTCAAGAACGGCCGGATCACCGATCCTGTGCTCCGCCAGGACCTTGTCCGCCTCTGGTCCAAGATCGAAGTCAACCGGCTCTCGACGCTGAGAGGCAAGGACCCCAAGCAGCGCACCGGCGCAGAGCCCAACATCGGCAAGCTCGTCATGAGCGACCTCTTCCGTTCGTTTCGCGAAGTCGGCAACAGCGTGATCGGTGCCGACGGCATGCTCACAGGCGCCGACGACAAATCCACCGGAGGCTCGCTGGCAACCACCACCATGTTCTCTCCCGGTCCGGCTATTTACGGCGGCACCGATCAGATCCAGCGCAACATCATCGGCGAGCGAGTTCTCGGCCTTCCCCGTGAGCCGGGTCCGGGCAAGGACACGCCGTTCAAGGACCTGCCGAAGAACTGATTCGCCTGTGCAGGGTCGGCCTCTGGCGTCCGGGCTCGCGGTATCGCCCGGTAAGGGTGTGGGCCACTTGCATGTCGATGTCGATGATGCGCTCGACGAGGCGGACGAGGGCCGACCCGTGGTGCTGGCCATCCACACAACTTCACCCCGCGATGTAGCAGCGATGATGAGATCTGGTGGCGTGCTCACCGTTGCGGGCGGGCACGACAGCCACGCGGCGGTGGTCACCAGGGCTTCCGCGATTCCTGCGGTCCTGTCGGTCGAGGGCATGATCATCGCCGACGACCATGTGATGTTCGGCACCACGAGGGTGGATGTCGGGGAGTTGGTTGAGGTCGATGGCACTACGGGCAGTGTCGGTCTGGCGGATGGGAGCGGTGAAGGCGGCCAGTCTCTGAGTCTTGATGAGGCCTACGCACTCGAGACTCCCGACGACAGCCGTCGGCTCTATGGCGCCTGGGCCAGCACCTACGAGAGCGACTTCGTCGACGCGACCGGCTACATCTATCCACGGAAGGTGGCCGAGCAGTTCGTGTCGGGTTTCGATGGCTCGGGGCCGGTTCTCGATGTGGGTTGTGGCACAGGGGTCGTCGGCGAAGAGCTGAACGACCTCGGCGTGGAGGTGATCGATGGGATCGACATTTCTCCCGAGATGCTCAGCCAAGCGCGTGAGAAGGGGAGCGGTGGCGGCGTCTATCGTCACCTGATCGAGGCCGACTTCACCGAGGAGACGGCGATCCCGGCCGGCACCTACGCCGGGGTCGTGAGTGCAGGCACCTTCACCCACGGACACCTCCCGCCCCACTCGCTCGGCGAGCTGATCAGGGTCTGCGCTCCAGGGGCCCGTGGAGCGATCGGGATCAACACGGTCCATTTCGAGTCACACGGCTTTCGAGACTGGTTCGAAGCGGCAGTCAGGGATGGGAGAATCTTGCGCTATGAAGCCATCGCGGCACCGATCTACGCGAGCTCGTCAGCCGACACCGCCAACGGCATGGCACAAGTGGTGGTCTTCGAAGTGGCATGAAACGGGAGCCACCTCCAAATGACGCCATGGCCCGAACGCATCAACACTGGCATCCAGTTGGCTTTCGCAGAGGTGGGTGATCCCGTCCGGGCGGCACGGATGAAGGCCTACATGCGCGATCAGTTCGAGTTTCTCGGGATAGCCGCCGGTCCCCGAAAGTCGATCTGTGGGCAGGTGCTTCGCTCTGAGGGGTCGCCGGCATCGGCGGAGCAACTGCACGAGCTCGCTCGTCGCTGCTACCAACTCACACCACGAGAGTTTCACTATGCCGCGGTGGGGGTTCTGCGTCGCAAGCAGATTCTGCTGACGCCGGAGTCGCTGCCGCTCGTGCACGAGTTGCTTGTCACCCATAGTTGGTGGGACACCGTCGACGAAATCGCCGGCCACCTTCTCGGCGGCATTGTCGAGCGCCATCCCGATGCGGTGGCGGTGATGGACGAGTGGATCAGGTCCGACAATCTGTGGGTCGCTCGGGCTGCGATCCTTCACCAGCTCCGCTTCAGGGAACACACCGACGAGAAGCGCCTCTTCGCCTACTGCGACGCCCGTGCCCACGAGCGAGACTTCTTTTACCGCAAGGCGATCGGATGGGCATTGCGCCAATACGCCCGCATCGAGCCCGACGCGGTGCGGCGCTACTGCGCTGACAGATCAGAAGTGCTGTCGCCGCTGTCGTTCAAGGAGGCGACCAAGCACCTCTGAACTCTGGAGAGCCTCGCTGGCAGTGTGAGCATTCACCAGCTGCCGCCGCCGCCCCCGCCGCCCCCGCCTCCGGCACCCCCGCTGAAGCCGCCGCCTCCCGATGAACTCGGAGCGGTGGATGCCGCGTTGGACGCGGTTGCGATGTGGCTTCCCAGCGCGACAAAGGCGAGGTCGCGTCCGAAGTTGGAACGCAGCGCGGGATTGTTGCGCGCTGCGGTATCGACCGCCTCGAACCAGTTGTCGGCCTCGTCGAGGGCCACGGCCCATGCCGTGTAGTGGCGCAACACGCCCTTCTCGGCCGCCTCGTTGACGTGGCGGGCCTCGGAGTTGTGAAGGAAGCGGCGAAACGACTCCACCCTGAGCCAATAGGCGGAGCCCATCTCGGTACGCACAAGCAACTCGAAGGAGTGGATCACCACGGCCGCTCCGATACCGGCGATTGCCGCACCAATGACGATCGTTGCCTCCCCGCCGCCATCTCGGCTCGCACCGACCACTCCGAACGCGAGAACCGCCAGCCCGACGAGGAAGGTGGCGGTGCCGGCCAGGCGGGCAACGGTACGCCGCCGCCGGCCTGAGCTGTCCCAATGGGCGGAGCCGTTGAGCCAATCGTCGAGTTCGCCCTTCAATCGCGCCCAACCCTCGGTGAATCGCTTGTCGTAGCTTCCGAGCTTGATCTGCTCGCGGCCTCCGAACATCGCATCGAGGATCGGATGGACGCTCGGATGGGGCGGGGCATCCCCGCGATGCAGCACCGGCTTCGTCTTTCCGCTGATGGATATCTCATCTCGGATGGCTGATTCGAGCAGCCAGGCCGAGAGGTGGTGATCCTTGACCCGTTCATGAACCACGAGCGCTCCTTCCACCGCGCTCATGTCTCGCGGCGGTTCGAACTCGATCGTGGCCAGATCGGCCAGGGAGCGTTCGTCGACTCGTTCCGATGGCATCTCGTCGTCGATCTCTCCCCATGCGGCATCGGCTGCCCCTCCTCTCCAAACCCGCTCCCGGCCTGCCCGGCGCACGAGGATCATGGTGGGGACCGCTACAGCGAGAGCGGCCAATAGCGCGATGAGGAAGGGCGCCATGATGCCGGAGCCAGGGTCGATGGCTGGTCCCTGGGGCGAGAAGAGGACGACCGCGGCGGTGTCGGCTAGCCCCAGTCGACCCGAGACTGTGAGTGCCTGGCCCGGGTCGAGATGCTCTGGTGCGACTGTCCACCACGCGTCGAGGAGTGAGTTCTCGATGCTGCAGGCGCTCTCGTCCCACGCCGTGCCGACCGAACACCGTGGGGAGTCGAGCTCCGCGGGGAGCACCAGGCTCAGTGTGAAGTTGTTGATCGGCACCGTCCACTCGTTGCCAACCGCGTTGTAGGAGAAGAAGTCGTTCTGTACCACTGCTTCACGAGCGAGCGTGTAGTCGATGCGGTACCGGTGCCTGCCGTTGATCGTTCGAGCCGCGTCGCCGATCTTCACCGTGGTGGTGCCGTAGCTGCTACTGATCTCCGCATTGTCGGGGGCGGTGGGCGACTCGACCCTGATCGAACCCTCCACCACGTCGGGGATGGTTCGGTAGATGCCATGGCGGGTCTGGATACCGAAGTCGTAGTCGATGACCTCGCTGACATGGAGGCCCGAGTCGGTGAGCTCCGCGCTCACCCAGTAGGCGCCGATCCGTTCGGTGTCGGCGGCCAGGGAGGTGACGGCCGCGCCTACGCCGATCAGCGCAGCGATGGCCACGGTGATGAACACTGCGAACCGACGACGACGGGTGATGGGCATGACCAGACGCTAGATGCTGAGGTCACACCCATCGGGGAGAGCAGCTAGCGTCGTGATCCCTTATGACCTCATTTCCCTCCGACTTCGCCCGCTCCCTGCCCAAGGCCGAACTCCATGTCCACCTCGAGGGTTCGGTTGATCCAGCCACGATGCTCGCATTGGCGCAGCGACATGGGGTAGAGGCACCTGCGAACGATGTCGAAGGCATCCGCGAGTGGCTCCGTTTCGACGGGTTTCCGATGTTTCTCGACCGCTATTTCTTCGTGTGCGGTCTGCTCCGTGACGGCGACGACTTCGCGCGGATCGCCGAGGACTACCTCCGCGCAACCCATCGCCAGGGGGCGGTCCACGTGGAGTTCCACGTGTCATCGAGCTATCACATCGTCGAGCGCGAAGCAGACTGGTCAGAGATCCTCGAAGGAGTCATTGCCGGATGTGAGCGAGCCGAATCTGAGCTCGGGATTTCTTCCCTTCTGCTTCCCGACATCTCGCCCCATCTGGGAGCCGATGCCGCCCACCGGGCGCTCGACGTCGTCCTCGCCCACCTTCACCCACGAGTGACGGGGATCGGACTCGGAGGTCCGGCCGACAACTGGCGCACCGAGGATTTCGGATCAGCCTTTCAAAGGGCGCGCGATGCCGGACTCCACACGGTGAGCCATGCCGGTGAACACGGGCCGGCATGGGAGGTGCGCCATGCGATCGAGGAATTCGGAGCGGAGCGCATCCAACACGGCATCGGTGCGGTCGGCGATCCCGATGTGCTCTCCATGTTGGTGGAGCAGGGAATCGCCTGCGATGTCTGCCCGGGCAGCAATGTTGCCCTCGCCGCGGTGCCGTCGCTCGAAGCTCACCCACTCCCGGCGATGCTCGAAGCTGGCGTAACCGTCACCCTCGGATCCGATGACCCGCCCATGTTCAGCACGGATCTTCTCACCGAATACGAAAATGCCTGGAACCTCGCCGCCCTCGACGAGGAGGGGCTGGAACAGTTGGCGACGAATTCTCTGGTCGACAGTTTTGCTCCCGTCGACCGTGTGGAGCAGTGGCTTTCCTGATTCGCGACTTCATGCCTGAGGACCAGTCCCAAGTGGCCGGCCTGATCCAGGGAGGAATGCGGCAACGGTGGGGTCGCGGTTTTGATCCCACTGCGAATCCCGACGTCGACGATCTGTGGGCCACCTATATCGAGCCCGGTGGTGAGCTTCTGGTGGGCGAATTGGAGGGCGACGTCGTCGCCACCGCGACGCTCATCGGCTGGGGATCCGACGATGGCCGCATCGTGCGAATGTCGGTTGCGCAGAGCCGCCAGGGCCTCGGACTCGGCCGAGAACTTGTTGGCGAACTCATCGCTCGGGCGACGCGTAGGGGCATGGGTGTCCTGCACGTGTCGACCGACACTCCGTGGATCGATGCAGTGGCCTTCTACGAAGCCTGTGGCTTCCACCGCGTAGGGGAGAGCGACGGCGACACCCATCTGGAGCTCGCCCTCTGAGAAATCCCGACGCCGGGCCCGTCGATCGGCCAGACTGCTGCGATGGATCATCTCACCACCGAACAGTTGGAGGCCGGCCTCGACCACATCAGGGAGTCGCCCGCCGACGAGGGCCGTCTCGAACTGATCGTGCAAAGACCCGCCGAGGATGAGCGAGTAGTGCTCGACACTGGCGAACTAAACGTCGAAGAGGGTCTCGCCGGCGACAACTGGAACGTGAGGGGGTCTCGGCGCACCGACGACGGCAGCTCTCACCCGGACATGCAACTCAACCTGATGAATGCTCGCGTGCTGGCTCTCGTGGCCCAATCTCCCGACCGGATGCACCTCGCAGGCGACCAGCTGATCGTCGAACTCGATCTCAGCGCGGACAACCTGCCCGCCTGGACCAAGCTCTCGATCGGCGATGCCGTGATCGAGATCACCGATCAGCCGCACTCGGGCTGTGCGAAGTTCACCCAGCGTTTCGGTCTGGAGGCTCATCGCTTCGTCAACTCCGAACTCGGCAAGGAGATGAAACTGAGGGGCGTGAACGCCCGGGTGGTGACTCCGGGCACGATCCGCCGCGGCGACACGATTTCGAAGCTGTAGCTGCGAACGGCCGAACGCATGGAAGTCACCCATCGGAGTGGCGCACTGTTGGTGTTGGCAGCAGGCGTCATATTCAGTTTTGGCTCCCTGATCTTTCGCGCTACCGACGACATCGGCGCCTGGCAGTACCTGACCCTCAGGGGCTATGGCGCGGTCGCCCTGATCCTTCCCGTGATCTTGGTGCAGAGGAGGGGAGAGTTGGCGAGCCTCCTGCGGAGAACTGAGCTTGTCCATGTGGTGGCAGGGCTGCTTCTCGGTTCGATGATGTGCGGTTTCATCGTGGCGCTCACCCACACCGACACAGCCTTTGTATTGCTTTTCCAGGGGGCTGCACCGATCAGCGCGGCCGTGTTCAGCTGGCTGATTCTCCGGGAGAAGCTGTCTCGGATGGCGATGGTGGCCACTGCCGGGGCGGTGGTCGGCGTGGCCACTATGGCGGGAGGCGGGCTCGACGCCGGGTTGGGTTGGCCGATCCTCATTGTGGGCTACCTGCCGATCGCTCTCGGTCTCTACACGGTGCTCATCCGTTCGGGTCCTGCGATCGACCCACTGGTTCCCGTCCTGATCGCCGGGCTCACAGCGGGCACGTCAGGCCTTGTGGTCTCCCTCCTGGGAGACGGACTTGGCGTTTCCGGTCACGATGCGGCGTTGGGATTCTTCGCGGGTGCCGCTCTCATTGCCTTGCCGCTTCCTCTCTACACGATCGCCCAGCGGGCGGTGCCTGCACCCGAGGCGGTCCTGTTACTCATGTCGGAGATTGTGCTTGCTCCGGTGTGGGTGTGGCTGGCATTCGACGAACAGCCCACCACGCTCACCCTGGTCGGTGGAGCGATCATGTTGGCGTCGGTTGTGGGGCTCACCGTCAAGACCGTCCGTCCCAGTCAGGTGATTAGTACCAGTCGCGGGTGAGTCATTCGGCCCACGTATATGGGCCGAATTGCTCAAGTGGGGGCTGTGGGGCGTCGATACCACGGCCGGTGGGACCGTTTGAAGCGACCGTGCTGTAGCGCGGGTGGGGTACCGACCATGAAATCGCCGTTGGCGAACAACCGAAAAGATCGCAGCCGCGGGGCGGTGATCGTCGAGGCGGCGATCGTGTTGCCGCTGCTGCTGGCCCTTCTCGGGGGGTTCATCGATTTCGCCTGGGTCTTCAACGACCTCCAGACCACGCGCCAGGAGGCTCGCGAGATCACCAGGCAGGCGGTGGTGGGTGTTACGAGCGACGACCACAGCTGTAGCCACGGGGCCGGTGCGGTCAACGACATCACGGCCGGTCTGGTCTGTGAGGTGAAGGACCGAATAGGACCCGACGCGGTGGTGAAGCTCAGCCTGCCCGACACATCCGGCTACGAGTTGGGCAACGCCATGCGGGTGTGCGTGCAGTTGCCCTACGAATCGCTCACGGGGATGTACGCCTCCCTGATCGACGACGGGGCGGCCAAGGTGAAGGTCGAGTCGCGAATAGAGATCGAATCCCTCGAAGCGATCGAGGCCTTCAGCGAACCGAGCCTTCCGGGCCAGTCCTGGGGGTTCTGCTCATGAGACCTGGTGATGATCGCGGCAGCGTGATCGTGATTGCCGCGGCGAGCCTCGTGGCCCTGCTGGGTCTCGCCGCGCTGGTGGTGGATCTCGGCGACTCCCGTCAGCGCTCGCGAGAGAATCAATCGGTGAGCGACATGGCTTCGTTGGCGGCTGCTACGGATCTGTCGAGCAATGCGGCCAACGCCGCTGCTTCTGGCACTGCTCACGCAACGGCGGTGGCCTACGCCGAGAGCAACCTCGGACTGGCCCTGAACTCCACGGCGTGTCGCACTGCTGGGGCAGGCAGGCACTGCTACGCCGGCGCCGAGGCCTATGTGGAGATCACGACGCCGTACCCGGGGGTGACGACGGTGCCTGCCCACCAGCAAGTGCACGTCAAGGTCTGTTCGCAGTCGCCCGGGTTCTTCGCTCCCGTAGTGGGTGCCACTCCCTCAGAGGTGTGTAGGGCGGCGACGGCCATGCTCGACGAGACCATCGTGATCACACCGGCCATTCTCGCCCTCGACCCCTCGGGGCCTGAAGCGTTTCATCTCGAAGGTGCGGCTCAGGCGGTGGGTGTGGGGGGAAGTCTGGTTGCCAACTCATCGAGCAGCAGCTCCTTTCACATGAAGGACGCAACCTCCGCCACCGCCACCGGTCCGTCGGCGTGTATCTGCGCGGCCGGCATCAGCAGCATCAACGGGAGCGCAACAGCCTCTCCGATCGCGGCTAGCCATTCGGACCTCGTGAACGACCCGTGGGCCACCTTGGTCGAACCGAGCGGGTTGGCTTCCGGGAGCTACGACTCCGCGACCAAGACATTTACACCCGGAACGTTCGGTGCCGTGCAATTGGATCAGGCTGGCACCTACACCTTCTTGCCGGGGATATATGAGTTCACCGGCCAGTTCAAGATCGAGGGCTCCGGCGTCAACGTCGTCGCTGAGAGCGTGCTCTGGTTCTTCGGCTCGGGAGGAAGCGTCAACTGGGGATCGGGCACCAACTACATACGGATCAGCAGCCGGCCGCCGGGTGAGTACTACGGAGGCAACAACGGCGCCTTCCCACCGGTAGCCATCTTTCAGTCGCGGGCGAACACCGAAGCGTTCAACATCGGCGACGACATACGGGTCGGCGTGGTGAACGGTGGGACTTGCAACGTGACTCCTTCGGCTGGGATCAGCGGCGGGGTGTACCTGCCGACAGCCGAGCTTCGAGTGCGGGGCAACACCTCGTCGGGGCTCTGCGCCGAGGGAGCTCCCGTGGTCGCGCACCGGGTTCAGATTCAGGAGACCGGCTTCGTTCAGGGCGCCACCGGCGGATCATCGGGAACACCCGTAAGGGCTACCTTCCTGGCCGAGTGAACACCGATGCTCAGCTACTGCAGCTGAGCATCGAGCAACCGGGACGCGAGCGAGCCCAGTCGGGCCGCTTCTCGGCGAAACGTTCGTGCCCGGGTTGCTGGTCGTAGGGCTTGCGGAGCACGTCGAGGAGTTCGATTACCAGGCCAGGATCGCCCTTCTCGGCATCGTCGATGGCGAGCTGGGCCAGATAGTTGCGCAGGACGAACCGGGGGTTGACGGAGTTCATGGCGGACCGTCGCTCGTTGGCGGCGCTTCCCTCGGTGGCGATACGCGTGGAGTAGTCGCGCAACCAGTCGAGGGTGGCGGATCGGATGTCGCCGTTGAGTTGGTCGGGCTCGTAGTAGGCGTCGAGCAGGGGAGCGAGCAGTTCGTCGTCTGACATTTGGCCCGACTCGTCGCCTACGGCGACATCGGCCAGACCTCTGAAGAACAGGGTCATGTCTGTTTCCACCGCGGGGAGGAGTTCGAGGAGCCGCTCGATGAGCGCAGCGTCGCGAGAGTCGTCGAAGGCTCTGATCCCCAGCTTTGCGGCCATCATGAGGGGCCACTGCTGATTGAAAGTGGCCACGTACTGTTCGATCGCGTCTTGAAGCGGGTCGACTTCGCCGACGAGCGGATGGATCGCATTGGCCAGTTGGGTGATGTTCCACTGCCCTATGTGGGGCTGGGCGCCGTATCGGTAGCGCTTGAATTGGCGATCAGTGGTGTTGGGGGTCCAGCCCGGGTCGTAGTCCTCGAGCCAGCCATAGGGGCCGTAGTCGATGGTGAGGCCGTGGATCGACATGTTGTCGGTGTTCATCACCCCATGGACGAAGCCGACCCGTTGCCACTCCACGATCATCGAAGCGGTGCGGCGGGCCACCTCGGCCACCCAAGCCGTGTAGACCTCCGGGGATGGTTCCCCCAGCTCGGGGAAATGGGTGAGGATCGTGTGATCGGCGAGGCGCCGCAGGGTGGCGATGTCGTCGCGGGAACGGAAGATTTCGAAGTTGCCGAATCGGATGAACGAGGGCGCCACACGGCACACCACTGCGCCTGGCTCGAGTCCGGGGTTGCCGTCGTAGAACATGTCACGCATCACCTGATCGCCGGTGGTGATGAGGCTGAGGGCACGGGTGGTGGGCACCCCGAGATGGTGCATGGCCTCGCTGCACAGAAACTCGCGCACCGAACTTCGCAGTACCGCGAGACCATCTGCACCCCGCGAGTAAGGGGTGGGTCCCGCCCCCTTCAGCTGGAGCGTGAGTCGAGTTCCCGCCGAGTCGGTGACCTCACCCAGCGTGATCGCCCTACCGTCGCCCAGTTGACCGGCCCAGTTGCCGAACTGGTGGCCGCCGTAGCATGCCGCGTGGGGATCCATCGCGGAGATGGTGGTGTTGCCCGAGAACACCTCCAGAAACTGCTCGCTCTCGACCACGTCGCGTGAGATTCCGAGCATCTCTGCCACCTCTGGAGAGTGGGCGATGAGGCGGGGAGACGCGACGGGCGCGGGGGACACCCTGCTGTAGGCGGCCTCGTTCACCTGCCGCGATCCGCCGCCCACCTCGGGGTCGGCGGGTAGATCGGCGGTGAACCGGTTGTCGAAGCTGAGGTCCTCGAGCGTCGCGGTCATCACGACAGGCTACGTGACTCTCGATGGGGCTGATCATCCACATATTTGTGAAGTGGGGCACAAGGTCCCTATTAACACAACAGATGGACAACGACGATCTATCTGTGAGGGTTTGGAAAACGATACTGACGAGAGCAGCGGTCGGGCTGCTACTCGGAATCGGCACAGTGATCATAGGATTGCGGCTCGGTCCCCCGGCGATGATCTTGTATCTCGCCGTGGTGGTTCCGATCGTGTCCATCAACGCGTTGCGTCGATCGCTGCACAACTCAGGCGGTGGGTTCGAGGAGGTTCCCCCCCGACGTCGGGTGCTACGCACTCTGGCCCTGGGTGGAGCTGCCGCGGCGCTGCCAGGAGTGTCGCTGATGGCTCCCAGCAAGGCCTCGGCGGAGGTCGAGCCCGCCCGAGGGCCGAGCGGCCGGATCCGGCAATGGGGCATGGTCATCGATCTGCGGCGCTGCGATGCATGTCAGAGCCAGGGCACACCCCCGCAGTGCACCCTGGCGTGCATCGAGGGTCACAAGGTTCCGCCTCCCATGGAGTGGATCGAGGTATTCGAGCCCGAGGTCGCCGGCGGGGGCACCCAATTCCTGCCGATGCCGTGTCAGCAATGCCAGAACCCGCCGTGCGTCAACGTCTGCCCCGTAACCGCCACCTACTCCACACCCGAAGGCCCGGTTCTCATCGACCAGGATCGTTGCATCGGCTGTCGGATGTGCATGGCGGCCTGCCCGTACGACCGTCGCTTTTTCAACTGGGGCAAGCCTCCCGTCCCGCCCGAAGCATCTCTGGCTCACTACGACCCCGAACACCAGGTGGGTGCGCCGATGGGAACGGTCGTCAAGTGCGACTTCTGTCCCGACATGGCGCGGGCCGGAACCCTCCCGATGTGTGTCTCTGGTTGCCCCAACAATGCGATCTACTACGGCGATCTCGAAGAGGACATCGCCACCAACGGGGTGGAGATGATCTCGGTGAGCAAGTTCATTGCAGAGAACAACTCATACCGATTGAAGGAAGAGCTCGGAACCGAACCCCGAGTCCACTACATACCCGGCCATGGCGAACTGGTCGGTCGCGACCCGGAGTCCGAGGGCCGGCTTCCGACCATATGGCCATGGGCCGACCGAGCCGAGGGCTCAGTGAACTGGAGCAGATGATGGACGGCGTCGAAACCTCCGACGCGACATGGGCGGATGTTGATGTGAAGGACGAGGAGGCGATGTCGCGCCTCTCGTGGGACGAACGGCTCGATGCTCGGGTGCTTGCTCCCGCTCATCCGGGAGGAGCGCGCTACCGCCTGTTCATCGTGGTGCTGGGCACCATCGTGGCCTGGGGTTTCGTGGCGTTCGTCTATCAGCTGAAGGACGGGCTCTATGTCACCGACATGCGAGACCGGATCTCCTGGGGGCTCTACATAGCGGCCCTGATCTTCTTCATGGGCATAAGCATGGCAGGCACATTCATTTCCGCCATCCTGCGGGCTGCCAGCGCCGACTGGCGCACGCCGATCACCCGCATGGCCGAGGCGGTCACTGTGGCCGCGCTCATCTCAGGTGCCCTGTTCATCATCGTCGACATGGGTCGCCCCGATCGCCTCTACAACTTCTACTTCTATGGCAACTGGCAGTCCCCGATGATGTGGGACATGATCGCCATCACCATCTACCTCACGGCGAGCGTCACCTTCCTGCTTGTGCCGATGGTGCCCGATCTGGCCTACTTCCGTGATCGGCTCAATGGCCGGGTCGCGCGCTGGCGGATCCTGGTCTACGACAGCCTGGCATTGGGCTGGGAAGGCAACGAACGTCAGCATCGCGAGATCCACAAGGCGATCGGTGTGCTGATGATCGTGATCATCCCCGTCGCCGCTTCGGTTCACACGATGTTGGCGTGGATCTTCGCCACCACCAGCCGGGTGAGCTGGGACAGCACCATCCTCGGTCTGTTCTTCGTGACCGGAGCGATGTACTCCGGAATCGCAACGGTCATCATCCTTCTCGCTGTCGTCCGGCGCGTCTACCACCTCGAGGAGTACATCACCCCCCGACACTTCAAGAACCTCGCCTATCTGATGGCGGCGGGTGCGGTGTTGATGCTCTACGGGAACGCCTCGGAATACATCCCCAAGGGGTTCAAAATGGACGAGGAGGAGGCACACGCCTTCCGTCAACTCTTCGTCGAGGATTTCGCCCCCTTCTTCTGGTTCTATTTCTTCGGTGGCCTGGTCTTCCCCGTGTTGGTCATCGCGTTCAAGCGGACCCGCACCATTCCCGGGCTCGTTATTGCGTCCATCTTCGTCAATGTGGGGATGTTCATCGAGCGCTACTTCATCGTGGTCGCCGGCCTGCGAGTGCCCTTGCTCGACTACGAACCGTCGTCCTACTCGCCCACATGGGTGGAGTGGTCGATATTCGCCTCCGGGTGTGCAGGGTTCACCCTGCTGATCACCCTCTTCACCCGAGTGTTCCCGATTCTCTCCGTTTGGGAGATGAAGGAAGAACACGAATATGGAGAGCCCTCCCCTGTGCCTGTCGAGGAGGGGAGTCCGGCGTGAGTCGCATGATTCGTGCCGCGATGTTCTCCGCTGGCGTCGCTGCTCTTCTGGTGTTCAGTGCCACATCCGCGGCGGGAGCCGAGATCGAAGCCGAGGTCGTCGACTCAGCAGAGGTCGGCGAGCTGGTCGAGATCGAGGTTGAGGTGCTCGACGAAGCAGGGGAGCCAGTGCCCTTCATCCTTGTCGAGGTAATCGCCGACGCAACGATCATCGGCGAGCCCGGCAAGGTGGTTCTGGATACTGCGGTGACCGACGAAGAGGGCGCAGCCACGCTGGAGTTTCTCGAGCGGGCTCCGGCCGACACGACCCAGTCGATCGAGGTCGCCGCTCATGTCTCAGCGGAGCCGGTCACCCTGGAGGCCGAGATAGTGGTTCTGCCCGGACCCCAGTTGCACCAGTCAGATGCTCCGGTCCATCTGCCCATCTTCAATGTGGCCTGGTTGTTCGTGGTACTTGGTCTCGTCTGGGCCGCCCTGCTCTACTCCGTATGGCGGATGTTGAATCTGGGGCGCGCCGCGGAGCATCCCCGGCCACTGGCCAAGCTCGCGCCCTATGTGATGGTCGGCTTCGTGATCTTTACCGCCGCAGGCATGGTGCTTGTGCTGCTGAATCGTCCCCAGTCGCACGCCAACTTGGAGCCGGGTGCCGCGTTCGAGCGGGCACCAGGCACGGTCGTCGGTGAGGAACACGACTACGACGGGCTCGGTTTCGACCTGATCGACCGCCCACTGTCCGAGCTCGACGGCGAATCGCTCTACGAACTGGCCAACTGCTCGGGTTGTCATGGCATACGGGGCGAGGGCGCGGTGGTGGGCGGTGATCTGCTCGGAGAGATCCTCACCGAGCACGACGCTTTCATCGGCGAGGTGCGGCGGGGTCCGAGAAGCATGCCGGGCTACCCCGAAGCCCAGATCGACGACGAGGCTCTCATGCGAATGATCGACTATCTCGAAGGCGACGACTCATGAGCGGTCGTTCGCTGCTCCGCCACTTCGGGTTGGTCGCCGGCGTGATGACAGCCGCCCTGGTGCTCGGGTTTGTCGGCACTGCACTGGGCAACAGCGCGGGCGGCGCTCACCTGGCCGGCTACTCGGGGCAAGGTGGCGCGACCTGCGCAGCGTGTCACAACAGCGGGGCTGTTGCCCCAGCGGTGTCGATCACCGGTCCGAGCCCCGTCTTGGCCGGGCAAACCAACACCTACACGATCACCGT
>JAJCXY010000027.1 GCA_029263215.1 Acidimicrobiales bacterium | reverse complement strand
CGACCCCTCGCTAGCAGTGGCCGCGCTCGCCGCAACCCCCTCTCGCCTGCTCGGAGATCTCAACCTGCTCGGCTTGTTGTTCGAGTCGCTCGCCGTCCGCGACCTCAGGGTCCTTGCACAACCCCTCGACGGCGAAGTGTCCCACTACCGAGACAACAACGGACTCGAGGTCGATGCCATTGTTCAACTCGCCGACGGTCGGTGGGCTGCTTTCGAGATCAAACTGGGCGCGAGTCGGGTGGACGAAGCGGCGGCATCACTCAAGAAGTTCGCCCAAGTCATCGACACGAAGAGGAGCGGAGATCCCGCTGTCTTGGCTGTCATCACGGGTACCGGACTCGGCTACCGACGCAAGGACGGCGTCGACGTCATCCCCATCGGAGCCCTCGGCCCGTGAGCCGGACCGAACAGGGATCCCATGGCTCGCGCGTGAAACCGGGCCCTACCCCGACCGCGTAGACTCTCTCCATGGCCGAGTACCAGTCACCGGAATGGCACCCCGCATTCGAGGAGTACTGCGAGACGATCTACGAACTCGACGAGGACGACGTCGACGTCATCCAGGCCCGAATCGCCGACCGACTCGATGTGAGCAGGCCTGCGGTGTCGGAAATGATGAAGCGGATGGAGAGCGAGGGCCTCATCCAGACCGGTCAGCAGATCAGCCTCACCGAAAGTGGAATGCAGCTGGCCGAAACGGTCGTGCGGCGTCACCGCTTGGCGGAGTGCTTCCTCACCGACCTCCTCGGCCTTTCGTGGGCCGAGGCCCACCAGGAGGCCGGCAAATGGGAACACGTCATCTCGCCCAACGTCGAGCGGGCGATGATGGAACGACTCGACGACCCCACCACCTGCCCCCACGGCAACCCCATCCCCGGCAGCAACTACGTGGCTCCCGACATGGTCGCCCTCGACGCGATCGGCGTGGGCAACCATTTCACCGTGCGGCGGATCACCGAGGAACTCGAATTCATCGAGGGGATGCTCGACTTCCTCGAGCAGTCCTCGATCACACCGGGATCGAAGGGCAAGATCCTGGCCCTGGGCCCCGACGGCACCGCCACCCTCGAGATCGGTGACGGGCCGGTCGGGGTGGGCGAGTTCGCCGCCGCCCGAATACTCGTGACTGCAGGCTGAGGACCCATGACCAACGACAGCGGAATCGGTGAACGGCTACGCAGCGCACGCGAAGCCCGAGCTCTCGAGCTCAACGAGGCGGCTGAACTCATGGGGGTTCTTTCGGGCACCTTGGAGGGTTGGGAGGAAGGCCATGAAGTGCCGCGCGCCAACAAGCTTCAGACCCTGGCCGGGGTGCTCGGGGTGCCGATGCTCTGGTTGGTGGATCTCGACAAGCCGGGCGAGGCCGAAGACCTGGTGCACACCGACATCGATGTCATCGAACAGAAGCTCCAGCGCCTGGCCCACCTCCAAGAAGAGCAAGCCCACCTCCAAGAGGAGATCAGCGCCGATGTCACCGCGCTTCGCTCCCATGGCTGGCACACCGATCGGCCAACACCCGGCGAGAGCTGATCAGAGGATCAAGCGGGTTGCGGTCGAGCGCATCGTGTGATCGAAGAACTCGTCGAGGTCTGAGATCACATTGTGGAAGTGGCCGAACAGTTCGAAGCTGATCAGGCCGAACATCTCAGCCCAGGCGGCGAGGCCGACTGCGAGCAGTTGGGGCGGGATCGTTCCGCCGATGTATTCGTTGCTCTCCAGCTCATCCCTGAGTCCGTCGGGGAGCGGGGTGGTCGGTGAGTCGTGCCCGGTGGATCCGTTTCCCTCGCGGGCCGCCTCGACATCGGCGAGGAGCTGGAGCATCGCCCCCGGCACCCGAGTTGCCGGCGTGATCGTGTCGTCGGGGGCGGCGTAGCCCGGCACGGGACTTCCGAAGATCAGGGCGTATTCATGGGGCGACTCGTGCGCCCAGGCGCGCACGGTGCGGCCGATCGTGAGCCAGCGCTCTTCGAAGTTGTCGCGCTCACAATGCGCGTCGGCTTCCTCGACCCGTGCT
Organism: Acidimicrobiales bacterium; assembly: GCA_029263215.1. Taxonomy (GTDB): domain Bacteria; phylum Actinomycetota; class Acidimicrobiia; order Acidimicrobiales; family Aldehydirespiratoraceae; genus OFTM10. The sequence continues at coordinate 13,025 of JAJCXY010000027.1, read as the reverse complement.
CCCACCGTGTTGTAGGCGTCGACGATGAGGGCGGTGAGCAGGATCTCGCGGCTCGGGTAGTAGCGGTAGATCGCCGACGACGCCATGCCGAGCTCGCGGGCCACGGCCCGTAGCGACAAGGCGGCGGAGCCCCCCGAGGCAAGGTGGGAGCGGGCGGTGTTCTTGATCTCTTCGGTGAGTTCGGCTCGAACCCGGGCCCGAACCCCGCCGGCGGAAGGTTTGTTCATCGTTGCTCAGCATGAGGTGTCTCGGAGGAAAAATCAAGAGCATGAGACTAAAACGAGAGCAGTGCTCTTGATTTTCTCCGATCGGTCATTATAGTTACTTTCGAGAGCACCGCTCTCGTTTAGAACAACTGCTCTCAAGGAAGCTTCATGTCCGATCAAGATGAACTACACGTTGTCGTCGGCGGGGGAACCACAGGCTCCGCCACCGCCCTGCTGCTGGCCGATACCGGCCACCGGGTGAGGGTGATCACCCGCTCCGGGACCGGCCCCGCCCATCCCTCCATCGAGCTGCTCGCAGCCGACGCATCCGATGCTGCCGCCCTCGGCAGGATCACCACCGATGCCTCCGTGATCTACAACTGCGCAAACCCGGCCTATCACAAGTGGACATCCGACTGGCCGCCGCTCGCGGCTTCGCTGCTTCAGGCAGCAACCGACGCCGAAGCGGTGCTGGTCACCCTCGGCAACCTCTACGGCTACGCCGCTCCCACCGCCCCCATGCGCGAGACCGACCCCCTCACGCCGCCGAGCGTGAAAGGCGGAGTACGAGTGGCGATGTGGAACGAAGCCCTCGCCGCCCACCAGGCGGGTCGGGTCCGGATCACCGAAGCCAGGGCGTCAGACTTCATCGGCCCCGGCGTCGGTGCCAACGGCCACATGGGCGACCGCGTGGTCCCCCGCCTCCTGGTTGGCAAGGCGGTGTCGCTGCTCGGCCAGCTCGACGTCGACCACAGCTGGACCGCGATCTCCGATGTCGCCCACACCCTGGTCGCCATCGGAACCGAAGAACAGGCATGGGGTCGGGCCTGGCACGTGCCCACGGCCGCACCGCAAACCCAGCGCCACATGGTCGAGAGAATGTGTGAACTCGCGAGCGTGGCGCCGGTGAAGGTAAAAGCCCTCCCGCCGATCGCCCTGCGAACGGGCGGCTTGTTCTCGCCTCCCATTCGTGAAATCAGGGAGATGATGTACCAGTTCGAGAAGCCCTTCGTGATCGACTCCAGCGCAACCACCGAGGCATTCGGGCTAGAGGCCACCGCACTCGACGACACCCTCACCGCCGCGATCGACAGCTACCGCGATGCGGGCGGGGTGTGAGCCAGGGACACCGCCCGATCAGTAACTCTCGATTCGGCGGATCACCACCACCCAGGTGAGCACCGCGCTCAGAGCCACCAGCACCAGGCTCGCCAGCGCACCCTGAGCAAGGGCACCGGAATCGCCGGCATGCCAGATCTGGGTGGAGAGGGTGTCGAAACCAATGGGTGCCAACAACAAGGTGGCCGGCAACTCCTTCATCGTCGACAACATCACAAGCCCGGCGCCGGCCAGCAGCCCGGGAGTCATCAGGGGCAACTCCACCGACAGAAAGCGTCTCGGCTGATGAGCCCCGAGGGTGGCGGCGGCATCGTTGAGCCGGCGCGGCACCGCCGCCACCGCCACGTGAGCGGCACGGGTGGCCTGGGCACCGAAGTGCAACACATAGGCGATGATCAACAGGGGCAGGGTTTGATACCAGCGCCCGATCACCGGAGCGTCGATCACCCAGAACACCAACGACAGCGCGGTGACCACTCCCGGCAGAGCGAAGCCGGCGACCACCATGGAATTGGCGGCACCGGCCACCCGGCTGTTGTAACGGGCAATCATCCAGGCAACCGGCAGCACCACCGCGATCGCCACCACCGCGGTGATCAGGCCGGCCTGGGCGGTGTGCAGCATGGGACCCCACAGCGAGCCCACATCGGTGCCGAGACCGATGGTCTCGACATCTGCGGTGAGCCCTCGCCAAGCCCAGAACCCGAGGATTGCCACCGGGCCGATCAAGGCGTTACCGAGGAAAGCCGCCACCCCGATCAGGCACGGCCACCGCCAACGCCCGAGCGACACGGTGAGGGGAGCGCGAGACCGTAGAACCTCCACCTGGCTCCGACGCCGATCGAGGGAGCGCTCGGCCATCACCACCGTGAGAGCAACACCACCGAGCACCAGCGCCATGCCCATCGCCCGGGCCTGATCGAAGAGCTTGTCGGCGTAGATCTGCTCGGTGAGGGTGTCGTAGCCGAGGAGGGTGACCGCACCGAAATCACTGATCGTGTAGAGAAACACAAGAAGGCCACCGGCCCAGATCGCGCTCGAGGTCTGGGGAAGCACCACAGTACGAAACACCGCCCAAGGGCCCCTTCCGAGCATGCGGGCCGACTCCTCCAGGCTCGGCGGCAGCGACGCCATCCGCGCCGCCACCGGCAGATACACGTAGGGGTAGGTGAAGAAGGTGAGTACGAGCCACGCCCCTCGGAAGCCACGCATGTCGGGGAGGGTGTCGATCCCTAGGGGCGAGATCAGCTCCTCCACCAACCCACCCGACGCGAACCCGGCCAGCAGGGCCGTGGCCCCCACGAAACTCGGAAACACCAGAGGCAACGGCGACAGCAGTCGAAACATCCGCCGGGCCGGCAGATCGGTTCGGATCGTGAGCCAGGCCAGGCCGGTGCCGATCACGACGGTGCTGAACGACACCGCCACACCGAGCCGGAGCGACTGGCGGAGGGGCTGGAGGGTGTCGCGATCCCACAGCACCGACCACACATCGGTGCCGAGGTCGACGTTGCGCCAGATCACATAGGCGAACGGGCCGACGAAAAAGACACCTATCGCCAGCACCACGGCCGAGAGGGCCTGGGGCGGACGAGGAGCGTTACTGCTCGATGCCACTTTCTCGGATCAGTTCAACGGTGCCCGTGAGTCCGTCGCCGAGGAGGTCGTAGTCGATGGTGTCGGCCGCGAAACCGGTGAGGCCGGGCAGGCCGGTTGGGGCATCGATTCCCGGCAGGAGAGGATATTCCTGGGTCTCCGCCGCGAAGGCCACCTGTGCTTCCTCGCTGAGCAGCCAGCTGAGGAGCTCCTGGCCGGTGACCGCGGCGTCGCTCGAGTTGAGCACGGCACCACCGGTGACGATCACGAGCGACCCGAGGTCGTCGGCCGGCAGGAAGTGGTTGACGCTCGGGAGCGATGGATCGGCTTCGAGAGCACGAAGGTTGTAGTAGTGGTTGACGAGTCCCATCTCCACCTCGCCGCGACCAACCGCTTCGACTATGGCGGAGTTCTTGGGATAGTTCGGGGAGTCGTTGCCGGCCATGGCTTCGAGCCATTCGAGGGTGGCCGGATCGCCGAGCTCGTTGCGCATCGCGGTGACGAAATCCTGGAAGGAGCCGTTGGTGGGGGCGACACCGACTCGGCCGGTATAGGCCGGATCGGTGAGGTCGAGCACCGAAGCGGGGAGATCGGAGGGATCGACGAGTTCGTCGTTGTAGACCAGCACCCGCACTCGTCCGGTGAGACCCACCCAGGTGCCGTCGGATGCCGCGAACCCGTCGGGAACGAGATCGACGAGGCTCCGGTCGAGGGCTTGGAGCCGGTCTTCGCCGGCCAGCAGTCCGAGCGCGCCCGGACTCTGGGAGATGAACACGTCGGCCGGTGAGCTGTCGCCCTCGGTTTGGATGAGGAGGGCGAGTTCAGCGGAGTCGCCGTAGCGGGCGTCGACGGTGATCCCCGTGGCCTCGGTGAAGGCGTCGAGGAGGGGATCGATGAGCTCGGGCGACCGACCCGAGTAGAGCGTGATGGATTCGGCGGTGCCGGAACTCGAGTCGGCATCACTGCTCGAATCATCGCCGCAGGCCGCAGCCAGCAGCGACAACGCGAGGAGGGGGGTGATGATTCTGAGGGGTAGCTGCATGGTGTTGAGCCTAGGCGGCACGGAAGGTTTGTAAAGCATGCCTAACAGGTGATCTCTGTCACACTTCACGCGAGCTTCCGTTGGCCGAAAAGGCGATGCTCGCCGCTCCCGAATGCGAAACGGTCACGGTGTCGCCCACCAAGAAGCGGGGGGCGCCGGTGCTGCGGCTGCGCACCACCGATCCCTCATCGAGAGCGAGAGTTGTGACCGCGTCGTGGCCGTGGAACTCCACCGATACCACAGTGGCCCCCGCTCCCGACTCGACGAGCACTTCTTCAGGCCGGATCAGCACATCGAGCGGGCCCGATGCGTGCGTTTCGAGGGGCACGCGGCCGATCGCCGTGCTCGCACAATCGCCATGCCCGTCGCCCTCGAGGATCTCGGCATCACCCACGAAACCCGCCAACCACGGGTCGGCAGGATGGGCGTAGAGCTCAGCGGGCCGATCCTGTTGAACCACCACCCCGTCGCGCATCACCGCAACCTCGTCGCCGAGAACAAACGCCTCGTCCTGATCGTGGGTGACGAACACGGCGGTGATCTCCAACTCGCGGAGAAGGCCGGCAACCTCGGTGCGCACGTCGGCGCGAAGATTCGTATCGAGGCTGGAGAAAGGTTCGTCGAGCAGGAGCACCGACGGGCGCGGCGCCAGCGCTCGGGCGAGGGCAACCCTCTGCTGCTGGCCGCCCGAGAGCGAACCCGGCAAGCGATCAGCGAGCTCACCGATGCCAACCATTTCGAGCAGTTCGCCCACCTGAGCGCGTGCGATTCCCTGGCGGCGGCGGCCGAGGGCCCAGCCGCCTCTCTGCTCACGGGTGAGGCCATAGGCGACGTTCGCGGCCACCGAGAGATGCGGGAACAGGGCCCAATCCTGAAACACCAGGCCGACCGAACGATGCTCAGGAGCGATGTGGATGCCCGGACCTGCCACCACGCGATCACCGATGCGAATCTCGCCCTCATCGATGCGCTGCAGGCCTGCCAGTGCCCGCAACAGGGTGGTCTTGCCACAGCCACTGGGCCCCAGCAGGGCGAGCTGGGCACCGGGCGAGGCCTCGAAATCGACCCCGAGAAGCACGGGTCCACCCGCGAGCGCTACACGGCACGAGCGGACGCGGATGCCCTGAGCACCGGTGGAGGCCATGTGAGGCATGCTTTACACGATACCTCCGGTATGCCTCAGCGAACCACCCGTCGTGGTTCGCTCACCACATACTCGAGACTCGCTTTCGCCACCCCACCGCCAGGTTCACCACACCTGATCGCCGGAATGGCCCGACCTCGGCCGACGTGTACCTCCCAGCGCTGCTGGTGTGTTCGCACCGTACAACGCCATCCGTCAGCCACCGGTTCGACCTCCACCGTGCGCGGTGTCTCGTCGAACGCCCAATCATCGACCAGTTCGAACACGGCCCGTTCGGCGACCTGCCCCGGCCCATCGGTGCCGGTCCAGCCCCGACACCGCGGCGCGACATCGGAAGGCCGACCCGCACGATCGATCACCGCGAGCATCTCCGCGACCTCGATCATTCCCCACATCCGACCATCGGGGAGGCTCACACCGGTAGGAGCAAAACGATGGCCACCGGTGTGGCTCACCAGGCGAACCTCGACCCTGGGACGGGCCGCCGCGATCTCGGCTGCGAATTCGGTGCCCCGCGCCCCACAGCAGACGTCGTGAGATCCCTGAGCACAGATCAACAGCTCGCGAATGGGCACTCCCGTGTCGACCACCGTGGTCGGCGAAGCGTCGAGTCCGTCGAGCAACAGCACGGCCAGAAGGTCGACGACTTCGTCGGGCAGGCAGCGGTGCTCGGTGCGGCGCATCTCCGCCTCGCCCGACACACGCTGGTACACCACCACACGGTGCTCCTCGCTGTGTGTGGGCACCGCGGCGAGCACTCGGACCCGACGGCCGCTCTCCCCTGCCGCCGCCACCCACTCCGGTACCGCGCTCAGCGCCTCGGCCGCCCAGACCGGCTTGAGCCACGGCCGCGGGAGATCGGCCACCACTATCTCGTCCACCCAAAGGGCGGTGCCGCACGGATCAACCGCGATCTGCTCGGTGTGCACCGCACACCGAAGCGACTCATCAGCCGCGGGCAACAGGTGCAGCCCGAAGGCCGGCGCGTCACCAGGCATGTTCTCTGAGCATCTCCGGCAGGGGCGCGGAGTGGACAACCGCCACCCGCCTCGTGGCGCGGGTGAGGGCCACATACAACGAGCGAACTCCCTGACTCTCCTCCTCGATGATGCGGCCCGGTTCCACCACCACCGCAGCATCAACCTCGAGTCCCTTGACCAGGCGCACCGGAACAATGGTGATCTGTTGATCCAGACCGTGACGATTGGCGCCGCCGAACGGCAGGTCATGGCGTTCGAACAGGTCGTGCACATCAGCGACGAGAGAATCCGGCACGATCACCGCCACATTGCCCTCCACCACCGCCCCGAGCTCGCTGCGCACCACGTCGACAAGCCCCAGGCCCACCGGAACGTCGACCTCCACCACACGCGGCCGATCGCCGTCGTCGCGGACCGGCCGAGGAGGACGCAGCCCGGGGGCCGCGTACGGAAGCACGGCATTGGCGAGGGTCATGGCCGGGCCTGGGATGCGATACCCGATCGAGAGTTCCCGATGCCGAACCTCTCGCTTGGAGGGGAGGTGGGCGAGGACGCTGTCCCAACCCTCATTGGCCCACGCCCCCGTGGCCTGGGCGATGTCGCCCACCACCGTCATCGAGCCGTTGAGAGACCGTCGCGAGATCATCCGCAGCTCCATCGGCGACAGATCCTGGGCCTCATCGATACAGATGTGGCCGTAGGTTCGCACCGCATCCTCATTGCGTTTCCCGGGTCGGAATCCCAGAAGTGCCCTCACCTCGTCGAGCAGGGGCACATCGCCGAAACGCCAGATCACCTCACTCGCATGGCCCGATCGCGACCTACCCAGCCTCAGGATCTCCTCGTCGGTGAAGGCCCCACGATTTGCCGACCGCAGCAGGGCGTTGGATCCGTAGAGGTCGTGGAGCAGGTGAGCCGGCGTGAGCACGGGCCACATCCACTCGAGCAGCTCCCGGATCGGTAGTTCGTAGCGGATGCGTTCGCGTACGGTGCGGGCATCAACAGCACGGCGCGCGCTTGCGGCCAAGGCCTCGAACACCCCCTCTTCCACGATCTTTCGGCCCGAATTGTGGCCCCGCGACCTGCGCCTGGCCTCCGTGATGATCTTGCGCGACTGCTCGACGCTGAGGCGCAGCCTCTGCACCCCGAAACCGATCTGGAAGTCGTGGCGTAGAGCGCGTTGACGATCGCTCACCGCCCGGGCGAGCACCTTCGTCATTCTCAGGTCGCCCTTGACGAACGCTGCGTCTTCCGCATCGAGCATGTCGACCCGCACCCGTGGCCGCAACAGATCGGCCAGCACCGCGATATCGACACCCGCCTCCCCGAGCGATGGCAGCACCTGTTCGATGTAGGCGAGGAAGAGTCGGTTGGGCCCCAACACCAGCACGCCTTGGCCCTCGAGCGGGAACCGGTGGGTATAGAGCAGGTAGGCGGCCCGGTGCAGGGCAACCACCGTCTTGCCCGTGCCCGGCCCGCCCTGCACCAGCAACACGCCCGGCATCGGCGCACGGATCACTTCATCCTGCTCGCCCTGGATGGTGGCCACGATGTCGCCCAGGCGGCCTGTTCGCGAAGCCTCGATCGCGGAAATGAGGGCCCCTTGGCCTCTCACCTCAGCGTCTGCGCCCGGAGATGCGAGCTCGCCGAAGAGCTCATCATCGATGCCCAGCAGGGTTCGACCGCGGGTGGCGAAGTGCCTGCGCCTCTCGATACCCAACGACGCTCGACCGGTGGCCCGATAGAAGGGTTCGGCCACCGGCGCTCGCCAGTCGACCACCACGGGGTCCTGTTCTCGATCCCACACTCCAAGTCGGCCGATGTAGAAACGCTCACCGGTGCCGGTCGGATCGATCCGGCCGAACACGAGGGAACGATCGCCGAGGTTGAGCTGGCTCAAGCGATGGACCACACCCTCCATGATCGACTCGCGTTCGTGCCGGGCCTGAGTGGTGCCACCGGCGCTCGGCGCATAGCCGTCCCTCATGCGAGCGGCGCGCTCGCGCGACTCCTCGAGACAGGCATAGGCGAAGTCGAGGTAGGCCTGCTCCGCATCGAGTTCGGGGTGACGATCTGACAAAAGGGGCACGACTCCCGGGATTGGGGGAACCAGTCATCGTATCTGTGGATTCCCGGGGCGGAACCTCAGTTGCCCGCCCGCTGACTACCCTGCCCAAGATGTTCTCGATCGGACTCGTGCTCAGCGCTGGTGGGCCCATTGGCGACCCGTGGCACAGCGGAGTGTTGTCGCGCCTCGAAGAGCTCACCGATTGGGACGCCCGCACCTCAGATCTCATCGTGGGCACATCGGCAGGCTCGTTCACCGGCACCTCGCTGAGGGCCGGGCTGAGCAGCGCCGACAGTGCAACTCGCCACGAAGGCGGCCCGCTGAGTGTCGAAGGCCAGGCCCTGCTCGATCGCATCACCACCCCCTACGCGGAAGCCAAGCAAGCCCGCGATTGGCGGCCCTGGTCGCCCCGGATGTCGGCTCGCGCGATGTGGCCTCCTTGGAACGCCGACCCGGTCCGACTCGCTCTGGGCGGGCTTCCCCGCGGCAATCTCTCCGGCGCCGCCATTGCCACCCGCATCGATGAACTGCACCCCGACGGCTGGCCCGACGCGCCGATCTGGATCGTGGCCGTCCGCAACGACGACGGCCGCCGCGTCGTGTTCGGGCGCGACGATGTCAGGGGCTCGGTCGGTCAGGCCTCCCAGGCATCATCGGCAATCCCCGTCGTCTACACGCCCGTTCAGATCGGGAAGCGCGAGTACATCGACGGTGCCGTGCATTCATCCACCAACGCCGACCTCGTCGCCGCTCTCGGATTCGACCTGGTGATCGTGTCGTCGGTGATGACCGTGGAGAGCGACGCCAGCAGCTGGATCACCGACCCCAAGCGGGCCTGGTTCGCCAAGAAGCTGGCCGATGAGGTCGAGCAGGTTCGCAGTCGGGGCGCCGCCGTGGTGGTGTTCGAACCCGACTCCGACACCGCCGGGGGCCTGTCGATCAGCGACCCCGATTCTCGCCTTCGTGCCCTGCACGGGGGACGGGCCGCGGTCGATCGCGTGCTCGACGGCTACCGCGGCGACGGAATCCGCTCCCTCATCGACCGAGCCCGCTAACAGCCTCCGCTGTCACTAGCAGCCTCCGCTGCCCGACGGAATGTCGGGGATCGAGGGATCGATCACTTCGATGTGCACATGGGGACTGGACGGCTCGGCGGTGAACTCGTCGACCTGCGACACGAACGGCAGATATCTCGCGTTGGTTCCGATGCGGGTGACCCCGGCCTCGACCCGGTCGCCCACCCCCACCTGAAGACCCTCGAAGTGAAATACCTTCACCTCCCAGCCAGGGCTCAGGTCGGGGTCGATCACCACGAAGTGGTCGGAATGATCGCAGTAGAGCACATAGGTGCCGGCCCTCACCACGGTGCCCGTGACCGGCGATCGGATCTCCGCGGTGGGGTCGACCACCACATCGGCAGCTGTGCGTCTACCGGTGTTGCGACCACGGTCCTCGAGGGTGCTCCATGGCGCACCATCGGCGAACACATCCATCTGCCGCGACCCGTCGTGGCCGGCCTGATGAAAGCCGATGTGTTCGATGCGCGATGCGGGGTACAGCAAGGTGACACCGGCCGCATCGGCAAACGCCGAATAGTCCTGCTCGAAATAGACCAGAGGGATCGGCGTGGTGGTGGTCGTGCTGGTCGTGGTCGTGCTGCTCGATGTGGTGCTGCTTGTCGATGTGGTGGAAGTAGACGTAGTGGTCGATGTCGAGGTTGACGTTGATGTCGATGTCGATGCCGGGGCTTCTGTGGTGGGCGGCGTCGAGGAGGTCGAGTCGAGCGTCGCGGGGGCCTGGGATACAGCCGTGGTGGAGGCCGTGACCGTGCTCGAAGTCGTCTCGGCTCCCGCATCGGCGGTGAGCTCGACCGAGCCCGTGCCACAAGCTGCGCCAACCAGAGAGAGCACCACGAACAGACGACGCATGACTGGCAACGGTATCGGTAGCGTGGCCCCGTGACCGGACGCTACGACGACCATCCCTTCATTCGCGCCTGCCGAGGGCTCCCCCACCAAAGGGTGCCGGTGTGGTTCATGCGCCAGGCAGGTCGATCGCTCCCGGAGTATCGAGCGATCCGCGGCGAAGGCACCATTCTCGACGCGATCGCCGATCCGGAGTTGTCCACCGAGATAACCCTGCAGCCGGTGCGGCGCTACGACGTCGATGCCGCGATCCTCTACTCCGACATCGTGGTACCCGCCCACGCCGTCGGGTTCGGCCTCACCGTCACCCCCGGGGTCGGACCCGAAGTCGAACGGCCCTTTCGCACCGAGGCCGATCTCCAACGACTCCGCCCCCTCGACCCCGAGGCCGACACCCCCTACGTGCTCGCCACCGTTCGCCAGCTGGTGGCCGAGCTCGACCGCCCGCTCATCGGCTTCGCAGGGGCTCCGTTCACCGTCGCGTCCTACCTCGTGGAGGGGCGGCCGTCGAAGGACCACGCCATCACCAAGGCGCTCATGTTCGCCAACGAGCCTCTCTGGCACAGCCTGCTCGACCGCTTGGCCGACATGGCGATCACATCCCTGCGGTCACAGATCGATGCCGGCGCCTCGGCGATCCAACTCTTCGACTCGTGGGCTGGAGCTCTCTCCGCCGCCCAGTACCGGCGATTCGTCTACCCCCATTCCGAGAAGGTGCTTTCGGCCATCGCCGACACCGGGGTACCCCGCATCCACTTCGGGGTCACCACCGGCGAGCTGCTCGACCAGATCGGTGCCGCAGGCGCCGATGTCGTGGGCGTCGACTGGCGGGTGCCCCTCGACCAAGCGCGCCGGCGGGTGGGGGCCGGCAAGGCGCTTCAGGGCAATCTCGACCCCACCGTGGTGTTCGCCGGGGCAGAGGTGGCATGCGCCGCCGCTCGAGAGGTGCTGGCCGCCAACGACGGGCACCCCGGCCATGTGTTCAACCTCGGCCACGGTGTGATGCCCACCACTGATCCGGACGTGCTCACTGAGGTGGTGAAAACGGTTCACGCCGAAGGCACCGTCCGAAGCGAACCAGCCGAATGACAACAGATCGTGTGGTGGTGATAGGTGGGGGCATTGCGGGCCTCGCCGCCGCCCATGAATTGCACAGCCAGGGTCATCCCTTCCTGGTGCTGGAAGCCGACGATCGCCTCGGCGGCAAGATCGATGGTGGTCCGGTGCAGGAGTCCGGTCTGGCGTTCGATGTCGACATGGCCGCCGACGGCTTCCTCGCCCGCCAGCCGGAAGCCACCCAGCTGTGCCGCGAGCTCGGCTTGGGCGACGATCTGGTGGCGCCCACCGGGGCCCGTGCTTTCATCTGGATCAACGACGAGCTGCGCGGCATTCCGAGTCCGTCGGTGCTCGGCGTGCCGTTCGAAGAGGAGTCGGTCGCGGCGAGCGGCATCGTGTCCACCGCCGGACTCGCAGACTTCGTCGACCGCATCGACCAACCCGCGGCTGCTCTGGTGGGCGATGCTTCGGTGGGCGAGGTGCTTCGGCCGAGGGTCGGGGCCGAGGTGTTCGAGCGCCTGATCGACCCCCTCCTCGGCGGCATCAATGCCGGCAACGCCGACCAACTCAGTATCGAAGCCGGCGCGGCCCAGCTGGCCACTGCCGCCCGTGAAGAGGGATCCCTGCGCGAGATCCTGCGAGCCCAGGTGGCCGCGAATACGGCAGCCGCGGCAGGCCCGGTGTTCAACGGCGTGAAGGGTGGCAATCGACGCATCATCGACGCCCTCGACGACGAGCTCGGCCACGCCATCCGCACCTCCACGCCGGCCGAGTCGCTCGAGCGCGACGGCGGGGGATGGATCGTGCGGACCGGAGGCGAGGCGATCAGGGCCGGACGGGTCATCATCACCTCGCCGGCTTGGATCACGAGTCGACTGATCGCTCCTCACGCCCCCGAACCGGCGGCCGTGCTCGGTGATCTCCGATACGGCAGCGCCATCCTCGTCACCTTCGTAATCGACAAGGACCAGATCGACAGTGATCTCGACGGTTCGGGCTATCTCGTCCCTCGCCGGCAGGGGATGCTCACCACCGCCTGCTCGTGGTCGTCGTCGAAGTGGGATCACTACAACGACGGAAGCCACGCCATCCTGCGCGTCTCGGCCGGGCGCACAGATGATCCCCGCTGGGTCGACATGGACCTCGCCGATGTGGTGGCCACCATGGAGGCAGAACTCGTGCCCACGATCGGCCTCCGTGGCAAGCCCGTCGCACGCGTCACCGAATGGCGCAATTCTCTGCCCCAATACCGGCCCGGCCATCTGGCCCGCTGTGATCGCATCGATCAGCTTCTGGCCGAAAGTGCCCCTGGGCTCACCGTCACCGGAGCCCAGATGAGAGGCCTGGGCGTTCCCGCCTGTGTCCGCCAGGGTCGAGGGGCTGTCTGACCGCTCCCGCAACAGCGACTTACGGCCCTAGCCGCGACGCGGCGCTCGCACCATGCTCTGTGGAGCGATGCTCTGAATCTCCCCTGGAGGCGAAGCGAAATGGAACGTATCTGGCGACAGCTCGGTGTTGGACTTGGAAAGCGCTGGTGGGCCGTGCTTGCGGCTCTCGTCGCCGTGTCGGCTGTACTGGCGGTAGGCGCGAGCAAGATCGAGTTCGCCACCGGCCAGGACAGCTACCTCAACAGCGACTCCCAGGTGGCGCTCGACAATGTCGCCTTCCAGGATCAGTTCGGTGGCGAGACGGTGATCATGCTGTTTCTCGCCGAGGACGGCGCCCTGTTGCCCGACCTCTTCTCCGACGCGAACCGAGCCGAGCTCGAACGCCTAGAGGGTGAGCTGAGAGGAATCTCCGAGAGCTACGCGGTGATCTCCCCCATCACCTCACTGAGCTTCTCGTCGGCGATCGTCTCTGAAGGAATCGGTACCGCGGGCCTGCTCCAC
>JAJCXY010000026.1 GCA_029263215.1 Acidimicrobiales bacterium | reverse complement strand
GGTGTCGTTGGGTGTTTCCGGAGGAGGCGGGGAGCGGGTTGGTGCCGCAGAGCGCTGCGAACGCGGCTTCGCTTCTGAGCCGGTTGGGGTTGTCGCCCGCGGCGATGAGCAGGGCTGCTGCGGTTTCGGTGCCGACACAGTGCACCGCAGCGAGATTGGGGGCAGTCGCGGTGACCGCGGTCTCGAGTTGGGTGTCGAGGTCTTTGATCTGGGCGGTGAGGAACCGCCAGCGCTGCCCGAGGGTTCGTAGCGCCCAGACCGTAGCGACGGCAGGGTCGCAGATGTCGCCGGTGGGGCGGCTGCGGCTGATGGTCTTGGTGAGCTTGCGCGGGGTCAGAGCCCGGAGTCGGCTGCGGAGCTCGTCGGGGGCGGTGTCGATCACGGCTCGGATCTGGTTCATGGTCTTGGTTCGAGACGCGACCGCGGAGCGGCGCACCAGGCGCAGCACCCGGATTGCCTCCACCGGCCCCTCGCCGGTCTTGGGTGTTCCCGCGTCGAGACCCGCCAGCGCGGCACGCGCTGCGGAGATCGCGTCGAGGGGGTCGGTCTTGCCGACCCGCCGCCGGCTCTGGCGATTGGGCCGGTTCACCTCCACCACCACGACCCCCGCCGCGTTCAGGTGGCGGGTGAGCCCGGCGCCATAGGAGCCGGTGCCCTCGATCCCGACCCGCTCCAGGGCCCCGAACCACTCCAGCCAATCGAGCAGGCTGCGATAGCCGGCCGCGGTTGTCGGGAAAGCCCTGGTGCCGAGCGCAGCGCCGAGGTGATCGACGACCGCCGCGACATGGGCATCTTTGTGGGTGTCGACTCCGCCCGTGACAGGGCGCGTCGAATCAGCCAACATGGCATCTGCCATCTTCGTTTCTCCTTTGATGCTGAGATGGCCCGCACTTGCCGGGACGGTGTCTTGGCGACAAGAACCTGCTGTTACAGGTCCTGGTCAACAACGCCCGACCGGTGAGTGCCACCAACCGATCAGCGAGCATCGCTTTTTCGCGGACCAACCCGCAAGAGCTCAACTCACCACGATCATCTCATTAGTGTGTCTCACGCTTTTTAGGGTTCGCGAAGGCTGGTGGAGACGCAGGGGGCCGATGGGCCGGAATGACGCGGAACTTGGTCCGCGGCCATGTGTTCGCGGAGGAGGTTTCGGTGGCCGTGTCCCTCCTGTGTCAAACATCGAAATGAGTAGCGGTACCAGAATTTGGCCGTTATGAGTCCCTTGACGTGGTGGGGTATCGGCCTGAGGTATCTCCAGTGTCGACGCTGGCACCGACGCCACAACGAACCGTTCAGCCGTCGCGTGGTCGGCTGGTCGATCGACTCGACGCAGACCTCCACGCTGGTCACCAACGCGCGGGGCATGGCGATCCAGAGCCATCATCCCGAACCCGACTCAGGGCTGATTATCCATTCCGCCAGGCGCGCAATTTACGTCATGGGCTTTCACTCGCCGGGCTCAAGAATCAGGCTCGCCGCCATCGATGGGATCCATCGGCGATTGCTTGGAGAATGCTGTCATCGAATCGTTCCGGGGCCGGATGCAGACCGAGCTGCTGGACGGGCAACGGTGGAAGATCGGCGTCGGGCTGGCTAACGCTATGTTCGACTACCTCGAGATCTTCCACAACCGCCAAGCTGCCACTTATCGGTCGGGATGCTCACCCCGATCGATTACGAGAACCTTCACCACAACCGATCCATCGCATGACCGGATTAAATCGAACCGGCCGCGTTGACTCCGGGACACATCAACGCCTGCGTGAACCTTGGTGAGCTTCAGTGCCAGGTACGGTCTGAGACTGTGTGGTCTTCTCTGGTGAAGCTTCTACAGCTCCTAGGTTTTGGCTTGTTCTTCTTTGCATCGAGTTGCACCGGGTCAGTTGAGGAGCCGGTGTCACCAACCTCAGCGCCGAGTACATCTGGCTCTGGGCTGGGTACACCCGACGAGCTGATCGATTGGAATAGCACCCCAATTTGCGACGATCCAAGTTGGAAGTTCCTACCGTCGGCAGTGTTAGCTGGGTCGGCACACGCCGGAAGTGATGACGAGCTGGTGAGCGTCTTGTCAGAGGCGACGGGCTTGCAGCTGAGCCGGGGGCGGTGGGCTCTCGTGGACCGGCTTGGTTCTGTCACGCCTTTCCTGGTCGACCGTCGTCCCCTCGGCGCAGACCAGTCAGCCATCCTTGTCGGCGACATTGAGAAGGGTGTGGTCGGGTGGTGTCGCAAGGGAGACCCGGCCCATGATCCAATCCTTATTCCTGATCCGCACTGTGGGGTGGACGTCTTTTCCGACGGGCCAAAGGTGTATTGGTACGCACTTACCGGAACAGGCGGAACTCTGCTTCGCAACGGCACGGAGATCGCCGAGATTCCCACGTCCGAGCGTCCCTCCCCGGAGGCCGCTGTGCACCTTGGCCCGATGATTGAGCGGCTGGAAGAATATGTCAGCGAGGGCAGCGACATTCCTTGGGACCGTGTCATGTGGCGTCGCGAAGGTGTGGTAGCCGACGCACAGATCGCCGTCGGCGAGGTCGCTGCCTACGAACTGGTCGTTCGCAGCGCTGGCAGCGATTCATCGCGAACTGTCGATTGCGGCTCGGTCACACGAACACTGCCCCCAGATCCAGGGTGCTCGTGGTCCATCGTCGCCAATAGCGTTGAAGTGCTGATCGAATCCGACGCATCTGAGGTGATCCTCCACCGCGACAACAACGGGCAAACGATCGCTGAACACCTCGGAGCACCACAGTCCAGATGGGACTGGGGGAACAGGTGGCGGTTCACCGACGCCGGCGTCCCGCTGGACGAGATCAGCCACTATGAAGCGATACCACTTAGTGGAAGTTCTGATCTGTCAGCGATGAGCTGCGGATCGTTCGACCCCGCTGCACTGGAACCAACCGACCTCCTCCTGCTAGCCAAGGAAACCGCCAGTGGGACTCCCTGGTTTCCCCACCAGTACGTGACCCTGACCACGATTTGCCCGCAAGGATGCGGAGAAAGGCTTGATCTGGTTGTGCTCCCTGACCCTGATTGCTCCCTCTGCCAACGCGTCTTCTTCCGGACCGACGATCTATCGCGGGTCGGCGACAACCCATCACTCGTCTTCCCTCAGGTCATCCATGACGTGCTCCTCGATGCGATCAATGCCGGAAGAGAAGTCCAGTTCGAACTCAACCTCCCGACGGGCCTCATCTCGTCCGGGACTCTCGACCCCTCGAGGGCCCTCATCTCGTCCTGGACCGTCGACCCCTCGAGGGGCCTCATCTCGTCCTGGACCATCGACGGGGTCGGCGCCGACTTCTCCTGTATCGATCGCGCAGTAGGGCTCCCGCCCGACGAAACACCCGGTCGCGTCTGCAATCCAGATTACAACCTTCTCCGAGGTCCGTAACTGTCCCGGCCCCCGACAACGGCACCACACGGTCGCGGTCCCGACCGGAATGGGCGCGGAGCTGGAACGCGGCGGCCCTCTAGCCGTCGCGTCGACCTGCCACACGAACGAGCACGAGCCGGGAGATCCCATAGGAGGGCTGCCGCCATCCCATCCCTCATCCCATCTACTGCACGGACGGGGTCGGATTCGGGGGATCTGACCGTACCGACTCACAATGAATCATGCGGGTCGGACAGACTTCGCCGCCTTCACACGGCAGAGGTCGAGGGTTGAAGTCCCCCATCGCTCACCAACATCCTTAGTCAGGCACCCTCAGGCCATGACGATGTGCCAGAGGGCGTTGCTGGCGTCGCGGTTGCCGCCTTCGTGCCTGGTCAGCGCCCTCGACTCGATAGTGGTAGCCGCACGCCGCTCCGCTCAGGTCAGTATTGACATGGCGGCAATGGGTGCAGCGAATCCTTTGAGTTGACGTAGGCCGGCGGGCTGGAATTCCGGCTCGCCTCCGCAAGATTCTGCGAACTCTGGGGTCGCGAGGAGCTCGCTTGGGACGGCGATGTCGGAGAGCCGCGACGCGGCGTTCACGATGGGCCCGTAGTAGTCGCCACCGCGCGTCAAGACATCGCCGTACGCGAGGCCTGCGCTTGCCTGAACGCCAGACTTGCTCCCCAACTCGCGGATCAGCGAGCTCGCGGCGAGAGCGACGGCTTGTGGCTCGATTGCAGTGAACATCACTGCGTCACCGATCGTCTTCACCACGCGCGCGCCAGCCGCGGCCACGAGATCGTGGGCGCCTGTCTCAAACTCGCGGATGACCACGCTGAGGTCGGCTAGAGAGACGTTTTCAGACAGGGTTGAGAACCCGACCAGGTCGACGAACCCGATGGCCTGGCGTACTGCGTCGGGCGATGAGGTAACGTCGCTGCTCCAGTGTAGACGTTCGATCGCCTGGGCCATGTGGAGTCGAAAGAGTGGCTCTAGCCCGTCGACCACGATGCTCAGAAGGGCCAGGGCTTGCTGAGTTCGTTGGGCGTCCTGGGTGCGCGTCAATGCTGAATTGCGGGCGGGAGCCTCCACATCGACGACGAACAGCGACATGGTTGCATCGGCGAGGCGTGCCAGCGACGCCGCGGCGATCTGTGCGAAATAGTGTGTCTCGGCTTCGGTGAACATCTCCGTGCTGGTCAGCGCCGCCGTGAGGAGTTCGATCTCACCGCTTGTGTAGCGCTCGGTGTCGAGCGTGGTTCGAGAGAATCCGAATGCCGCCGCGACCGAGGCGATTTCGTCCGGCCGACATCCGAGGTCGCTGAACTCGGAGAGCGGAACAGCATTGCGACGAATGCTCAGAGCGGCCGTGGCCGCTCCGAAGTGCGCGAGTTCAGTCGACCGCGCCAATTCGACCACGTCGAATCCTTCGTGTGCCAACCACTCGAGGTACTCGAGTGTCTCCTCAGCGTCTGTGGCCGCGGGGTCGTAGACGCCGAGCTTCGTGAGCTCTGCAACGTCGACCGTGTCGTTTCGTTTGTGTGCGTCCATCATCGGCGACACTACGCCGACCCGCGCGATGGTTGCTCGCTGGGGAGCTGTTGCTAGGTGTGGACGTCGCCGCGGGAGCACGGCTGCTGGTCATCAGTGCACTCAACGGCTACGAACTCGACGGCGAGACGATGTCGACCCGCTTCCAAGGGCACGCCAACCCTGATCTGCAGGCATTGAACCATCCTGGGATGGCTGGAGGCTCTGGGGTTCCTGGGGTTTGGTGCAGTCGGCGTTGCAGAAACTGAACCTGATGGCGAAGAGCGAGAATCTCGGCGTCACGTCTGTCACCGGACACCAACAGCAACCGCAGACGAGCGATCAGGAGCCTGAACAGGTGGGAAAGGACGACAACACGGACAGCCACGCTACCGGCCGCCAACCCTGCGACCTGCAGCGACGCGTTCAGGCACCCACAGCGTGCTTGAGGTGCACAGGACTCGCGGACACGAGATGGATCCGCATGGAAGGGGTCGGGCTAGTTGGATTCGGTGGTGGACCTGACCAGGCCTGATGGACTGGAGCAGATTGAATGAGCGGCCACCTGCAGTCTTAGACACCCCGTGGCGGTTTCATGGTGTTCGCCTAGTTCTGGGGAGTTGGTTGAGGATGAGGCCGACTATTACCAACGCGGTGCCGCCGATCTGGCCGGGGGCGATTGTTTCGTCGAGCAGGATCCACGATGTGGTTCCGCTGATGACGGGCACGGCGAAGAGGAGTGGGGCGACTTGGGTTGGCTCGAGTCGTTGGAGCACCCAGTTCCAGACCGACCAGGCTACGAATACTGGCACTATGACGATCCAGATTGTGGCCAGCCAGCCGGTTGTCGTTACCGCCGACCAGTCCTGGTTCGGTAGCTGCCCGGCTGTGGCTGCTATGACTGGGATGGCGGCGATGGAGATCCCGTAGGTCGTGAGCGTGACTGGTGGGTAGTGGTCGACGAGGTCGCGGTTCATCAGCAGGTAGGTCGCGTACGCGGCGGCGACTGCTACTGAGATCAGGTCGCCCCAGCCGAACGAGGCCGACGTGCGGGCAGTTACGAACATGGTGGTGCCTGTGGCGGCGAGGCCGACGGCGACGAGCGAGGCGGTTGTGGGGGCCCGGCGCTGTCGCACTGTGGTGATGGCCAGCACCCACAAGGGGACGAGCGCGAGCAGCAGGGATGCTGAGAAGGCGCTCGTGTAGTTGAGTCCGATGCTGAAGCCGAACACGTAGCCCAAGAATCCGACCAGCGCGACGGCCACCATCGGCTTGCGGTGTTGAGGTTCGATTGGGCGGATCTGGTTTGTTGCGGCGATGACGGTCCAGCCGATCGCGGCCATGCCGGCGAAACGGAAGAAGTTGAACGTTGCCAGGTCGAG
>JAJCXY010000025.1 GCA_029263215.1 Acidimicrobiales bacterium | reverse complement strand
CACATCGCCCCCAACCATCGATCACCGTGGAAGTTCGAGCTGCCCGGTGCGGTGGTGGCCTCGGTGTGGTGGGCGATCGTGTCGCTCGGGTTCAGCCAGTATCTCGAGGCCGCGTCGTCTGGGGCCAACGCCGTGTTCGGCTTGCTCGGAGGCGCCCTCAGCCTGCTCTTCTGGTTGTATCTGATGTCGATGGGACTCTTGCTCGGTGCGGAGGTCAACGCGATCGTGGCGAGCCGTAGCGGGATCGAGATCGAACCGCGGCCGAAGCGGTCGCTGCGTGAGCGTCTGGACGACCGTCGCAACTAGCCTGCAGCCATGACCGATTATCGCGCTCCCCTCGACGACATCCGGTTCGCTCTTCGCCAGGTCGCCGACCTCGACGGCCTCGCTGAGCTTGATGCTTTCAGCCATTCTGATCCTGAACTGGTCGACGGCCTACTCGACGAAGCGGCCCGGTTCTTCGAACAGGTGGTTGCTCCCACCAACCGAGATGGCGACACGATTGGCTCTCAGCGCAACGACGACGGCTCCATCACGGCGGCTCCTGGGTTCGTCAAGGCCTACAAGCAGGGTGTGGAGGCAGGATGGGGCGGCCTCGGGTTGCCCGAGGAGTACGGGGGTGGCAGTTTCCCGTGGTTGCTCGCCCTCGCGGTTCAGGAGATGCTCACCGCGGCCAACATGGGCTTCTCGTTGTGCTCCCTACTCACCCAAGGAGCCATCGATGCCCTCCTGCACCACGGCAGCGAGGCACAAAAGGAGACCTACCTCCGCAAGATGGTGACCGGCGAGTGGTCGGGCACCATGAATCTCACCGAACCCCAGGCCGGTTCCGATGTTGGCGCCCTCACCTCCAAAGCCACCGCAGCCGACGACGGCACCTGGCGGATCAAGGGCCAGAAGATCTTCATCACCTGGGGTGAGCACGACATGGTCGACAACATTCTCCACCTGGTGTTGGCCCGAACTCCCGATTCACCTCCGGGCACCAAGGGCATCAGCCTGTTTCTCGTTCCGAAGTTTCTCGTGAACGACGACGGATCGTTGGGTGACCGCAACGACCTGTCGTGCGTGTCGATCGAGCACAAGCTGGGGATCCACGGCAGCCCCACCTGTGTGATGTCGTTCGGCGACGACGAGGGCGCTATCGGCTACATGATCGGCGAAGAGAATTCCGGCATGCGCGCCATGTTCACCATGATGAACAGTGCGCGTCTCACCGTCGGACTCGAAGGTGTCGCCATCGCCGAGCGGGCCTACCAGCAGGCGTTGGCCTACGCCCACGAGCGGCTTCAGGGTCGTGCCCTCGGAGCCGAGCCCGGCACGGTCTCGCCGATCGTCGAGCATCCCGATGTTCAGCGAATGCTGCTCGACATGAAGTCGGGTATCGCGGCCATGCGTGGCCTCTGCTATCGCAATGCCGAGGCGATCGACATCGCCAGCCACGGCGCCGATGAGGAAACCCGCACGAAGGCCGACGAACTCGCCGCCATCCTCACCCCCTTGTCGAAGTCGTGGTCGACCGACCTCGGTTGTGAGCTCACCAGTATCGGCGTGCAGATCCACGGTGGTGCCGGCTACATCGAGGAAACCGGTGCTGCTCAGCACTTCCGCGACGCCCGGATCGCTCCCATCTACGAGGGTACGAATGGCATCCAAGCCCTTGATCTGGTGGGCCGCAAGCTCGGCCTTCGCGGGGGAGAGGTGGTGCGCAGCCATCTCACGTCGATCGAGGCCACGATTGCTTCACTCGACGGCATTGCCGAGTTGGATGTGGTTCGCCACCATCTGGCCGCAGCATTGGCCTCCACGACCGCAGCTACCGATTGGCTCATGCAGACAGCCGGCGCCGACATCGCCTCTGTCCTGGCCGGAGCCACGCCGTATCTCAACATGCTCGCCATAACCACCGGCGGCCAGGTGTTGGCCGATGGCGCGGTTGCCGCTCGCCGACTCGATGCCGACGCGATCATCGATCGCGACGTGCTGGCTCGCTTCTTCGCAACGAATCGCCTGGCGGCGGTGCCGGGCATGCTGGCCGCCGTCACCGCGGGAAATGCCGATTTGGCGGTGGCAGCCGATCGCATTCTGGCCGAATAACGGAATCTCTCCCCAAGGCATAGGGTTTCCTTCGCCATGCTCGCGTCGATCCCCAGCCCGTCCAGCAGTTCCATCGAAATCGGTCCTCTCGATCTTCGCGCCTACGGCTTGATGATCGCGTTCGGGGTCCTGGCCGCAGCCTGGCTCTCCCAGAAGCGATGGGAGGCCAGGGGAGGCCATGGCGACGATGTCGCCACAGTGGCCATGTGGGCGGTACCGGCCGGCCTCATAGGTGCTCGGGTCTACCACGTGCTCACCGATTGGCGTTTCGATGAGGGGTGGGCGGAGCCGTTCAAGATCTGGGAAGGCGGACTCGGGATTCCCGGTGGTGTGGTGGCCGGTGTGTTCGCTGCGCTCTGGATCATGAAGCGCAACGGCTGGGACCGGCCCGACATGCTCGACGCAATGGTGCCCACCCTGCCGCTCGCTCAGGCGATCGGCCGGTGGGGCAACTGGTTCAATCAGGAACTCTTCGGCGGGCCGAGCGACCTCCCCTGGGCCGTCGAGATCGATGCCGAACACGCGGCCGATGCCGGTCATGCGGGCGTCGAGACATTTCAGCCCACCTTCCTCTACGAATCACTGTGGAATCTCGGTCTGGTGGTCTTTCTCATCTGGGCCGATCGCACTCAGAAGCTGCGTCGGGGGGCCATGCTGCCCCTCTACATCGTGGGCTACCTCGTGGCCCGACTCTGGCTCGAGACGGTGAGGATCGATCCCGCAACCGAAGTGGGCGGGATCCGCATCAACATCTGGATGAGTGTCATCGGGATCGTGCTCGCCGGGGGTTGGCTGGTCCTGCGCGGTAAGCGTCCCGACGATGATGACGAGTCCGACTCCGACTCCGCTGGGTCAGACGGCGTTGGTGTCGAGCAGGTCGAGATGGCTCTGCCCGACGACAGTTCGTCGTAGCCGATTGAGGGCGTGGTACTCGTTCAGCTGATGGCTGGGTGCCTGGGGCGGAAACATGGTGAGGTCACGGATGTCGTAGGCCACGCTGTAGAGCCGTAGTCGGTCGTACTGGCGCGGCACGGCGAACAGTTCGGGGTAGTCCTCCTGGAGCCACCAGGGCACGTCTGCGTAGTCCTCCTGGAGGGTTCGCTCGACCCAGGCGTCGCCGACGTGGAGATGGGGCAGGCAACACATTCGCAAGAAGACGTCGAGATCGACATCGGGCGGTGATGTTCGGGCCCACTCGAAATCGAGGAGCGCCGTCACGTCTCTGCCGTCCCACAGCACATTTTCGAAGGTGAGGTCGCCGTGGACGAGATAGTCGCTGTCGAAGGGTTCGATGGAGGAGCTCGTCTCGTAGACGATCTGTTCGACGTCGCTGATGAGCCCATGATCGACATGGGGCAGCGAGCGGGCCTGGTCGAGAGCGACGAGTAGCGACATCACCGGCGAGAGGGTGTCGGCGCGCAACATTTGGGGGGCGTCGATGGTGGGGAGATCCAGCGGCCCCGGTGTTTGGTGGAGCCGCTTCAGCTTTGATGCGACCTGGCTCACGGCCCGGCGCCTCTGATCGCGGGTCATGGTGGGCCAGCAGTGGGCGAGAGGAGAACCCGACACTCTCTTGACAACGAGGAAGTCGGCGCCCATCTGGCCGCCGTAGGTGACCACCATCGGGTAGCCGATCTCGGCGGGTAGTGACGGCCCGAGGATGGCTTCTCGTCTCAGGCGCTGGTTGGGGCGACGGTTGACCCTGATCACGTGGGTGTCGGTGAGCCAGACCTCGTTGGTGACGCTGCTCGCGGCTTCCAAAGGCACGGTGGAGTCGAGCCCGGCTTGGAGCAAGGCGTGGCGAGCGCGGGCCATGGCCATTGGACTGCGGCGCTCTTCGCTCACCTGGACTCCTGGGTTCGTTCGCCGACGGGCGGACACCTTCAAGCCATCGGCACATCCACCGCCGAACTGAGCATCCAAGGCCCCTTGGAGCCAATTTGATGGGTCGTTGGGCCTAGTTGTGGGCTACCGCGAGCCCTCGGCGAGGACCGCGCTCGAAAGAACCGGCCAGGCGTTGGCCGACCACGGGCCGAAGGGTCGGTCGGTGAGCGCCACGAGAGTCTGCTTCGCAACAGGGTCGATCCACAGCATCGTGCCCGCCTGACCGAAGTGGCCGTAGGTGAGCGGAGAGTTGGAATCGCTGGTCCAGTGGGGGGTTTTCTGGCCCCGGTTCTCGGGACCGAGACACCAGGGGTTGGGGCGCTGGCGGCCGTAGCCGGGGAGAACGCCATCGAGTTCGGGGAGATGCACGGTGATGGCGCGGGTGAGGGTGAGTTGGTCGATCAGTACGGGCTGCTGCCATGCCCGGGCCAGTGCCACCAGGTCGTTGATCGAGGCGGTGGCTCCCGCCCCCGCGGATCCCTCGAGCATCCGCGGCGCCATTCCCAGTGGTTCGAGCACGGCCTCGAGCAGATATTTGGGAAATGGCATCGCGGAGCGGCGGCTGATCTCGTCGGCGATGATGTCGTAGCTGGCGGTGGAGTAGATGCGGCGGGTGTGGGCGGCCGCGGGAGTCGATCGGTCGTCGGGTGCGATCCCCCCGGCGTGGGCCAACAGGTCGGCGGTGGTCGACCCGTTGTCGACGATCGGCTCGTCGAGATCGAGGGTGCCCTCCTCATGGGCGACGAGGGCTGCCATGGCGGAGATGAGCTTGGTGATCGATGCCAGAGCGAAGGGCCTGTCGGGGTCGCCGTGGGTCTCGACTGTGCCGTCGGGTGCGATTCGTGCCCCGGCCGCGTTGGGTGCGGGCCAGTCGGCGATCAGGTCGAGTGCAGACACGGATCGAAACGATACGCCTCAAGTCTCAGAAGAGCTCGAAGTATTCGTCCTGCTCCCAGTCGGTGACGGTGGTCATGAAGCGTTGCCACTCGTGTCGCTTGATGGTGGCCAGGTAGTCGACGAACCCACTCCCTAGGGCGTCGCGGTAGAACTCGCTGGCTGAGAACGCCTCGATCGCCTGGTCGAGGCTGCGCGGGAGCAGGGGCCCGGCCGCGGGTTCGTAGGGTGAGGTGGTGGGAGGTGCCGGATCCTCACGGGAGACGATGCCAGCCAGGCCCGAGAGCATCTGCGACGTGAGGTAGAGGTAGGGGTTGGCGGCCGAGTCGCCGATGCGGTTCTCGATCCGGGTGACGGGGTCGTCGAGGCCGCCGATGATCCTCAGCATGGCCCCTCGGTTGTCGGCTCCCCAGGCGACGCGGTCGGGTGCCAGCGACTGGGGCTGATAGCGCTTGTAGCCGGTGACCGTCGGCGTGGTGAGCAGGCAGGAGGCGGAGGCATTGGTCAGCAGGCCCGAGACATAGTTGAGGCCGATGGGGGCCAGCAGCGATCCTTGTTCCTTCGGTGAGAACAGGTTTTCGCCCGTGTAGGGGGACACGACGGACTGGTGGAGATGCCAGCCGCTGCTGAACGAGCCGGTGAGGTTGGGCCGGGCCATGAAGGTGGCGTGCAACCCGTGGCGGTAGGCGATCTGCTTCACCGCTTCTCGCAACAAGACCGCATCGTCGGCGGTGGCGAGTCCGCTGGATGGTGAGAATGTGAGCTCGACCTGGCTGGGCCCGAGTTCGATCTCCATCGAGCGTGGTGTGAGTCCGAGAGCGGTGAGGTCGTCGCGGAGCAGGTCGAGGAAGGGCTCGATCTGGTCGAAGCGACGCTCGCCGAGATACACCCGCCCGAGATGGGTGTGGGAAAGCTCGAGCCGCCTCGCGGCACTTCGCGTGTCGTCGACTCCCAGGTGGGCGTCGTCGAGTTGGTACAGGTGGAACTCGACCTCCAGTCCGAACCGGCCCACATAGCCGGAGTCGAGCATTTGTTGTTCGGCTCGGGCGCAGATCCGCCGGGTCGAGAACTCGACCGGGTGACCGTCGGAGGTGAACAGATCGCAGAGCACCCAACCGGTGCCTGCGGTCCACGGCAGCACTCGAAAGGTTTCCGGGTCGGGCAACATGACGACATCGCCGGCCCCGGTCATGGTGGATTCACCCACGCCCGATCCGGGCTCCCACACCGGGTAGACGTTGTTTTGACCCGTGTCCTTCATGAGTAGGGCACTGGTGATGCCCACACCGTTGTCCATGATGCTCTCGATGAGATCGGCTCTCATGGTCTTGCCTCGCAACATGCCGTGCTGGTCGGCGAATGCGAGCCTCACACTGTGCAGGCCCAGCCGCTCCAATTGGGCCACCACCGAACGAGCCATCTCGCGCCGTTCCTGGGTGTCGATCCCGACCCGGTCGGCCAGGTTGGAGCGGCCGGTCTCGCCCTTGGAGCTTGTCATGGAGTCGTACTCAGTCCGTCAGGGCGGGCGCCCAGCCCGCCGCTTGGCGCCGAGTGGTCTCGAGATCGCGCCAGCACTTGTCGTGGTCTCCATCGATGTCGACTGCGTCGATCGCGGCAGGTCCGGTGAGGGCACCGGGGTCGGCTGCTCCCACCAGGGTCGCTTCGCCGGGGTCTTCCAGAGCGGCCATGAACATTCGTCGTTGGGTGCGGATGCCGACGTCGGAGGGGGTGAGGTGTTCGCGGGTGCGGTCGTGGATCTTCCCCTGTGACTCCACTGCCCACTGGTCGTGAACATTGATGTCGGGGCCCATCCCGGTGTAGGTGTTGCGCTGGTCTGCGGGGTCGAATCCCCAGTTGTTGCCGCGCCCGGTGATGGGTTCGTAGAGGGGCAGCTCGATGGCATCGATGCGTTGGGCTCTCATTTTGGCTGCATCGACGGGTTCGCCGTAGCTGACGAACATCGAGTACCAGTAGCAGCGCTCATCGTCGATGGGAACGTGCCACTGGGTGATGGTCATCTCGCCACTCATTGGAATGGTGATGGCGTTGGGGAAGAGGCAGTTGGTGACTCGTACGTGGGTGAACTCGTCTCGGAAATTGCGCAGGCTCACGAGGCGAAAGCCGTAGTCGGTGGGTTCGACACTGATCTCGGGGTTGGCGATCTCGCGTAGCAGCTTGGTGGAGGCGAGGCCGGTTTCGCCGAGCGCGGCGCGGAACTGGAGGCCGTACTGCTCTTCTTCGTCGTCGAGGAAGCGGTGAAGGAACGACGCGTGGGATGGATCGATTCCCACCTCGTGGGCCTGGAGCCAGTTGCAGTCCCAAAGCCCTTTGAAGGCGAAGACCTGTTCGGGTGGCGCGATCATCGCGTCGATGCCGGGAAGAGCGGGTGCTTTGCCTTCGCCCATCCATGCCCAGATGATCCCGTTGCGTTCCACAACCGGGTAGGAGGTCTGGTGGACCCGTGTGTGCAATTCGCTGCCGGTCGGTTCGGCTGGGGTCTGCAGGCATGCTCCGTCGCGGTTGAACAGCCAGCCGTGGAAGGTGCAGCGGACCCCGCCGTCTTCGAGGCGCCCTGCCGCCAAGTCGGCGCCGCGATGCGGGCATCGGTGATCGAGCAGGCCCAACTCTCCCAACTCGTCGCGAAACAGCACGAGGTTCTCGCCGAGGAGGCGGACGGGGACGATGGGGCGCTCGTCGGCCAGTTCCTCGGCCAGAGCAGCGGGTTGCCAGTAGCTGCGCAGGACCGCCCCGCCCGGTGTGCCCGGCCCCGATTCGGTGAGTAGGCGGTTCTCTTCGGCGTCGATCACCGGTCGGCCCCCTTCGGACGAATCGAGACGATATCAGAGGACATCGCGGGCCTGTCCAGAGCTGGCTAGCGTGATCTGGTGGATTCCGACGGTCGAGCAGACTGGACCGACTTCGAGAGAGCCGTCGGCGAGGTTCTCGACGCGCTCGGCCCCGCCGATGTCGTGACCTACGGCGAGGTGGCGGCGGAGGCGGGATATCCGGGAGCGGCCCGGGCGGTGGGATCGGTACTGCGCCGGTCGGAGGGCGGGTTCGCCTGGTGGCGTGTGGTGACCTCTACGGGCCGCCTGGTTCCCGGCCATGAGCGCGAACAGACCAAGCGGCTGCGAAGCGAGGGTGTCAGGGTGAGAAACGGGCGTGTCGACCCCACACAGTGACGGCGCCGATACCCTGACGAGGTCGATGGGCCGCTCATGGCCGTCGGCATCCTCTATCGGTCGGGCCGCCCCCTCCGGTTCCTCGACCCCCTTGTGAAGATGATGACCACCGTTGAAGAAACCACGTTCGCGGATCTGGGCCTGCACGAAGACATCGTCGCCGGCCTCACCGCGCGGGGGATCACCGCCCCCTTCCCCGTCCAGTCCCTCACCATCCCCGACGCCCTCGCGGGCCGCGATGTGTGCGGCAAGGCCAAGACCGGTTCGGGCAAAACGCTCGCGTTCGGTCTGCCTGTGCTGCAACGCATGCCCAAGGCCGCACCCAACACGCCCACAGGGCTGGTGCTCGTGCCCACCAGAGAGCTCGCCAACCAGGTTTGTGACGAGCTCGCTCCGGCGGCCAAGGCCGTCGGTCGGTCTGCCCTCGCCATCTACGGCGGAGCCCCGATCGAAAAGCAGATCGAGAGGCTGGCCAAGGGTGTCGATCTCGTGGTCGCCACGCCGGGCCGGATGATCGACCTGATCGATCGCAAGGCGATCTCGGTGGCCGAAGTAGCCCATGTGGTGGTCGATGAGGCCGACCGTATGGCCGACATGGGGTTCCTCCCCCAGGTCGAGTGGATCCTGCGCAATGTGGAGGCCGAGCACCAGACCCTGCTGTTCTCCGCCACCCTCGATGGTGCCGTCAACTCCCTGATCCGTCGCTACCAGACCGACCCGTCGATGCATGAGGTCGAGGGTCAGGAAGCCAACATCGATGAGATGACCCATCGCTTCATCGGTGTGCACAAGATGGACAAGTCGAAGGTGGCGAGCACGATCGCAAAGTCGGCCGACCGCACGATCATGTTCACCCGCACCAAGGTGATGGCCGACCGCCTCGCCCGGGATCTCAAGGAACTCGGTGTGGAAGCTGCCCCGATCCACGGCGACCTGCGCCAGTCGAGCCGGGAGAAGTCGTTGAGAGACTTCAGCAACGGCAAGCTCCATGTGTTGGTGGCCACCGACGTCGCAGCTCGTGGCATCCATGTCGATGATGTCGATGTGGTGTTGCAGTTCGATCCGCCCGGCGACCACAAGACCTACGTGCATCGTGCCGGCCGTACCGCACGAGCCGGTGAATCCGGTCTGGTCGTCACCTTGTCTCTGTGGGACGAGGAGCTCGACATCAAGCGTCTCCAGAAGCGCATCGACTCGGTGATGCCCATCGTCGAGATGTTCTCCAACGACGAACGGCTCACCCGTCTCGGCGAGTGGGACCCTGTCGACGGCTGACACCACCGCCGATCTCGTCCGCCTCTGGTGTGCTGAGGGCGGCGACGACATCGCGGGCACCCTGGCCGCGGTAACCGCGGCCGTTGCCCGGCACAGACAAATCGAGGTCTGCCTCGAACTCGACGGCCACCCGGTGGTTCCAAATCCCGCGGTCGCTTCGGTGTCCGCCGACCCCGCAGTGCTTGCCCGGTGGGGTCCGTGGCTCCCCGGGTTCGTACGGGAGGCGATGATCGGGGCCGGCGAACGCCATCGCTTCGGGGTTCATCACACCGCGCCCGGTCTGGCGGCTGCGGTGTTGGCCGTCGCCCACTCGGTGGCCGAGCCCCTTGATGATCAGACCACGGTGGCCGACCCGGCGGTTGGTGGTGGGGCCTTCCTGCTCGCCGCGGCGCAGCAGTTGCCGGGAGCTCGAGCAGAGATCGTCGGGCGCCTCTTCGGTTGCGATATCGATCCGGTGGCGG
This sequence comes from Acidimicrobiales bacterium, assembly GCA_029263215.1. Taxonomy (GTDB): domain Bacteria; phylum Actinomycetota; class Acidimicrobiia; order Acidimicrobiales; family Aldehydirespiratoraceae; genus OFTM10. Next base: position 11,973 of record JAJCXY010000025.1, on the reverse strand, counting down.
TGGCGGTCAGTCGTGTGGCGCTTGCTCTCTGGTCGGGGGGAGTCGCGGCGCCTCGGGGCCATCTCGTGGCGGCCGATTTCCTCGATGAAGATCCCTTCCCGGTCGCCCCGGACCTGGTGCTCGGCAATCCACCGTTTCTCGCCCAGCTGAGGGGCGACACGGTTCGTTCGGGCGAGGGTAGGGCGCGGATCGGCGAGCGCTGGCCCGGAGTGGGACGCTATGTCGACGGTGCGACCGCTTTCCTATTGGCGTCGGTCGATGCGGTGGCTCCCGGGGGCACGGTGGCGCTCATCCAACCCGATTCCGTGCTGTCTGCCCTCGACGCTCGACCCGCACGGTCTCGCCTGATGTCGGCGGCGCCGCCCGCGGCGATATGGGTTGATGATCGACGCCGTTTCGAGGCCGATGTCGACACCATCGCGGTGGTGTGTCGTCGGGGGTCGGACGCTTCGAGTGTGGGGCTCTGGTCGGGAGTGCCGGCCCAGCTCGATGGTCATCACACTGTTCACCTCGTGGCCGACTCGTGGGCGCCCCTTCTCGCGGCCCAGCGTGGGGTTCCGTCGGTGACGGTTCAGCCGGGGGGTCCTTGCCTGGGCGACGTGGCGAGGGTGACGGCAGGCTTTCGCGACCAGTTCTACGGGCTACGCGATGCAGTCTCCGACGACTGTGATGCTCGGGTGCGCCTGATCACATCGGGCCTGATAGATCCCCTGGTCAACCGGTGGGGCCGCACGCCTTGCCGCTTCGACAAGCGCCGATGGACCCACCCAGGGGTTGATCTGCAACGGGTCAGTCCCACGATCACCGGTTGGGTCACCGACCGCCTTCGGCCCAAGGTGTTGGTGGCCAGCCAGACGAGGGTGATCGAGGCCATCGTCGACCTCGACGGCACCTTGGTGCCGTGCACTCCGGTGATCGCGGTCGAACCGGCCGGCGACGTGCCTTCTCTGTGGCATCTGGCGGCCCTGCTCACCTGCCCGGTGGCGACGGCTCAGCTCGTCGAGGGAGCGACAGGATCGGCACTCAGTGCCGACGCGATCCGCGTTTCCGCGTCTCGACTGAGCGCCCTGCCCCTGCCCCAAGACCTCACGGCATGGGATGCCGCAGCCTCCCGGGCAGAGGCGGGAGATGTGCTCGCCACCGGTGAGCTGATGTTGGCCGCCCACGGACTCAGCCACCGAAACGATGTTTTCCAATGGTGGCGCGATCGCCTGCCCGGCCCGAAAGGTTGAGCCAGGCTCGATCTGAAGGGATACAGTGGCGGTCACATTAAGAGAGGTGATGCGCCCGAGATCCTCGGATCGACGGTGCATTGCCCGGCAACCTGGGAATGGACACCCAAGGTGCCCTCTCACTTCGGTGGGGATGCGGCGTCAGCAACCGGGCTGGCGCAACGAACTGTCCGATGGTCTCCACCATCGTCACAGGGGGCACCCGGGAGTCCACCTCGCGGAGCGCTCGTGACCGACCAACCCCACAATCTGAGCTACGACCCTCATTCCCGCTTTCCCGTGGGCCTGCCGGCGAGTGGCGCCTGGATGCGGGGTCATCCGGTGGGACGTCGACGCTTCATGACGGTCACCGACCAGCGCCCATTCGCACTCGAGGGTGGGGGCGGCCTGGCTCACATCCGGATCGCCTACGAGACCTGGGGTCAACTCGCGGACGACGCGTCAAACGCGGTCCTCGTGTGTCACGCCCTCACCGGCGACTCCCATGCGGCGGGCGGGATCGAGATCGGTCATAGTGCCGACGGCTGGTGGGATGCCTTGATCGGTCCCGGACGCGCCCTCGACACCGATCGCTATTTTGTGGTTTGTGCCAACGTCCTGGGGGGCTGTCAGGGCTCCACCGGGCCATCGAGCATCGATCCCGCCACTGGCACCAACTACGGACCCACCTTTCCTCAGGTGACGATTCGCGACATCGTCCGCACCCAGAAACGCCTCGCCGATCGTCTCGGTATCGACCGCTGGCTCTCGGTGGTGGGTGGTTCGATGGGTGGGATGCAGGTGCTCGAGTGGGGGGCGATGTACCCCCATCGAGTGAAGTCCTTGATGCCGATAGCCAGCGTCGCGGCCGCGAGCGCGATGCAGATCGGTTGGAGCGCGGTGGAGCGGCTGGCCGTGGTCACCGATCGCGATTTCCACGGCGGTTGGTACTACGACGCCGGCGACGGCGAGGGGCCATGGCAGGGATTGGCGCTGGCCCGCCAGATCTCCCAGATCACCTACCGGACCACCCATGTGTTCGATGAACGTTTCGGGCGCGACGCCCACGACCCCCGTACCGAGTTCAACCAGTGGGGTCGCTATGAGATCGAGTCGTACCTCGATCATCACGGCCAGAAGTTGGTGGGCCGCTTCGACGCCAACTCCTTCCTCGTTTTGAGCAAGGCGATGGATCTTCACGATGTCGGGCGGGGGAGGGGAGGCGCCGCCGCTGCCCTGGGTCGGTTCCGCATGCCCGTTCTCACCACCTCGGTCACCTCCGACATCCTCTACCCGCCTTATCAGCAACAGGAGATGCATGATTTGATCGAAGCCGGTGGAGGCGACTGCTCCTACCACGTGGTCGACAGCCCGCAGGGCCACGACGGCTTCCTCCTCGAATCGGAGTTTCTCGGACCCCTCATCGCCGACACCTTGACCAAGGCGGAGAAGACCTCATGAATTCACCCGACAGCCCGCAGCCGCTGCACCCCCACACCCGAGCGATCCGGTCGGGACGGGGCAACAACGACACGGCATTGGCCCCGGTGCTGTGGGCCAGCAGCACCTTCTTCACCGGAACTGTCGATGAGGCCCACACCTTCGCCACCGACATCACGGCGCCGAAGTTCTACGGGCGGCATTCCAACCCCACCGTCGCCGACTTCCAGGATGCGATTGCCTCCCTGGAGGGTGCCGAGGCCGCCCGGGCTTTTGCATCTGGGATGGGGGCGGTGAGTGCCACGATCCTCGGGTTGTGCTCCTCGGGCGACCACATCGTCACCCAGCATCAGCTGTACTCGCACACCCAACTCTTGTTCCAGGCTGTCTGTCCCCGGTTCGGGATCGATGTCTCGTTTGTGGATGGCACCGAGCCGGGGGCCTTCGAGAAGGCGATCATTCCGGGTAAGACCACTCTCATCTTCGCGGAGACGCCGGCGAACCCGAAGTTGTCATTGGTTGACCTCGAAGAGCTCGGCGCGATTGAAGGGCCCATGACGGTCGTCGACTCCACCTTCGCCACGCCGCTCGGCCAACGTCCCCTCGAGTACGGCGTCGACCTGGTGCTGCATTCCGCCACCAAGGCGATCGCCGGCCACAACGACGCGATCCTCGGCGTGGTCGCCGGGTCGGAGGACCTCATCGCCTGGATCCGTGGCTTCGCGGTGTTGCACGGAGCAGTGGCGTCGCCCTTCGATGCTCTCAACGGTCTGAGGGGTCTGCGTACCCTGCCGGTGAGGATCCGCCAGCAGAGTGACACCGCTGAGGTGCTGGCCCGGATGCTGGAAGCGCATCCGAGCATCGAGTCGGTGTTCTACCCCGGCTTACCGTCACACCCCCAGTACGAGCTCGCTCAACGCCAGCTCGAGTGCGCGGGTGGACTCATCACGTTTGATCTGCAGGGTGGCCGTGAGGCGGGGGGACAGCTCGTCGACCGGGTGGAACTCGCCCAGCTGGCAACCTCGCTGGGGGGGCCCGAGACGCTCATCACCCATCCCGCATCCACCACCCATGTGGGCCTGCTGCCGAGGGAGCTCGAGGCCTCGGGGATCAAGGAGGGAACGGTTCGCCTCTCCTGTGGCCTCGAACACGTCGACGATCTCCTCGCCGATCTCACCCAAGCCCTCGACTCGTTGGTCTGAGATGCCCGAGCTGCTCGAAATCGAAACGTATCGTCAGGCTGCGCTTCCGGTGGTGGGCCGAGTGATCAGTGGAGTGCACGCCCCCGACGACTGGTACGCCAAGGGAGACACCACGCCCGCCCTGCTCCGTGAGGTCTTGCCCGGTTGCGCGGTCACCGCGGTTCGCAGGATCGGCAAGCTCATGTTGCTGGACACCGACGGGCCGGTTCTCGGGATGCGCTACGGCATGACCGGGCGACTCATCGTCGATGGTGGCGCCCCGATCGATGCGCTGGAGTATTCCACCAGCCGCGAAGATCCGGCCTGGGACCGATTCAGCCTTCGATTCGCTGATGGTGGCTCTCTCACCATGCGCGATCCGCGGCGCTTGGGTGGGGTTGAGCTCGACCCCGATGAATCGCGGCTCGGTCCCGACGCCGCCACCGTGACCTACGCACCATTTCGCGACATCGTTCGTGGCTCCACCGCTCCTCTCAAGGCGAGGCTCATGGATCAGGCCCGCCTGGCCGGCTTGGGCAACTTGCTCGTCGACGAGACGCTGTGGCGGGCCGGCCTCGCCCCGGGGCGTTCGGCCCGCTCCCTCGACGATGTCGAGATGAAGCGACTTCACCGCGTCATGCGACGCACGGTGTCGGTTCTGGGGGAGCGCGGTGGCAGCCACACCGGTGATCTGCAGCCGTCGCGGGTGAGGGGCGGTCATTGCCCGAAGGACGGCTCGGTGCTCGAGCGCGATGAGATAGGCGGGCGCACCACCTACTGGTGCTCGCACCATCAGCACTGATGCCGCTACGGTCAGACGCCTTGTCGACCTTGCGTTCTCGCTTCCTCCTCTTGGGCTTGCTGATGGCGCTGGCGCTCGCGGTCGTATCACCGGCGCAGGCTCAGGAAGGCTCCTCCGATGATCCCGACCCGGTCGCCGATACCGAGTTGTTCGATGAGAACGAGAGCGAGGCCACTATCGAGTGGCTGACGCTGACCTTGTTGGCAATCGCGGCCGGCACCGGCCTGCTCCTCGTGCTCTACGTCTGGCACACGAACCCGCGGCGCCGGCTTCGCGTGGCCACCAGGCGACGCGAACGCCGCGACGAAGGCCGCGAACCCGATTTCGACCACGAGTTCTTGTTGCCGGGCGACGTCGAAGACGACAGTGAGCACACAGAGGGGTCCGACCAGCCCGTCGACTCTGTGGCCGGTGAAGACTGAATTCTGCGTGGCCGGTTACCGATACTGTGTTGGGCATGGCCGATGACTTGGATATCGAGGCAATGTTGGAGCGATTCCGCGAGCGTGCGGAATCGGTGAAGCGCCGCAATCTCCCTCCTGTGGGGGGAGACGAACGTGCGTTGTTCATCCAGCAGGCGCGCGACGACTATCAGGACTTTGCGATCGTCGGCGATGCTGTCGGGTCGATGGAAGATGGAGTTCTCACTCTTCGTGTCGACCTACGGGCTTCTGACGGCTGAACGTCTTCACGGCCCTCCCGCTGACCTACGCTCGAAACATCAACTGAACGAGGAGACCAGGTGTCCAACGAATTCGACGCCGACGACGCACCCCCGCCGCCGCCCCCGCCACCCCCGCCACCGCCGCCTCCTCCTGCGCCGAGCACTCCGAGCGACGCGGAAGCCACCCTCGACGACGTGGCCGGTCTTCCCGTCAGCGGAGACGTGACCGCCCCCATCGCCGGCGTCGATCCGTCACCGCCTCGGCCAATTCCCGGCGTGCCGAGCGCCCCCGTCCCCGACGTGGCACCGCCGCCACCACCACCTGCGCCCCCGGCTCCGCCTGCGGCCGTCGAGGAGGCTCCTGCACCGCCACCGCCACCTCCTGCCCCACCGGTGGTCGAGGATGCGCCACCGCCGCCACCGCCACCTCCCGTGCCGCCGGTGGTCGAGGAGCCGCCACCCCCACCTCCGCCGGATGAGGAACCCCCTGCGCCACCTCCGCCTCCGCCGGTCGAGGAGGCTCCTGCGCCCCCCACTTCGGCTCCAGTCGAAGAGGCGCCTGCGCCGTCGCCACCGCCTCCGGTTGCCGAGACCATGCCCGACGCCGCGGCGGGGCCCGGTCTCACCGATTCGGCAGGCCTGGGGGCCGCGATCGGCCGACTCGGCAACGCCAGCCGCAAGCTCGGCAAGTCTGCGTTCATGGTGCTGGCCTGCACCCTCGACACCGACGAGAGGGTCGAGGTTGTTGTCCAGGGCCGGTTCCTGGGAGCCGCCGGGGTGATGGCACTCACCGATCGTCGCTTGTTGATCGTCAATGCTCGGGAGTGGAATCCCGACGTGATGCCGGTGGGCTTGGAGCCGGGGCTCACCGTGAAGGGTTGGCAAGATGGCGGCACCGCCGCACTCGTGCTTGCTCGCGATGGCCACGAGCTCGTCGTCGACCGCATCGCTGATCTCGATGTCGTGCAGCAGATCGTCACCCAGATACGTGCTCGCTCGGGTGCCTGACGGGTTGAGATCTGTCCGTCGACGGGTTCGGGAATCCGGCGCCAGCCGCTACATTTGGGTGCCGCTGCGGACGTAGCTCAGTTGGTAGAGCGCAACCTTGCCAAGGTTGAGGTCGCCGGTTCGAACCCGGTCGTCCGCTCGATGAAACCCCAGGTCAGAGGCTCCACCCTCATGATCTGGGGTTTCTGACTTTTGGCCATCCCATCTGAGCATCCCATCTGTCACATGGATTGCGTATTCTTGGAGGCATGCAGGGATCGGTGCGTAGGAGGGATCGAGGTGTCTGGGAGGTGCGGGTGTACCTCGGTCGCGACGATGACTCCGGAAAAAAGCGCTACGCCTCGCGTTCGGTCAGGGGCTCGAAGCGAGACGCCGAACGACTCTGTCGTGACCTCGTGGCGGAAGCAGAGGATGGTCAGGCCGCGAGGAGAAACGATCTTGAGCTACCGACAGTCTCGTCGTGGCTTGACGAATGGTGGGTGACGAAGCGCACGTCCATCGCCCCGACCACTGCGTCGTCGTGGGCTTCATCAGTCGAGTATCTGAAGTCCCACGTTGGAGACATGGCGCTTCACGATCTCCGAATCCATCACCTCGAGTCGATGTACCAGCGACTCGTAGATGGCGGGCTTTCAGCTGCCCGGGTACAGAAGGTCCATACGGTTGCCTCCGTGGCGCTCAAGGCGGCGGTACGACGGGAGTTAATAGGTGCGTCCCCCGCGGCATCGGCCCGCCCTCCGGTGGTCGGCCGCAAAGAGCCCACCGCTCCCTCGGTGCAGGAAGTAGGTCGGATTCTCGAAGCTGCTACCGACGATCCGGATTTGCATGCCTTCTTGATCGTGGCGGCGAACACCGGCGCTCGGCGCGGGGAGATCTGCGCACTGAGATGGTGTGACGTCGACCTAGACGATCGGGTGCTGACCATCGCGAGATCAGTCTCGAAGGGAAGTGGCGGTGGTGCTGTAGTCAGGCAGACCCCCAGCGGGGACAGAACTCGTCGGTCGAGGCATCTGGTCCACAGACCCGCGATGCGGTGACGGCGCAACACGGCATCGGGCGTGACGAGTCAGCCGTAGCAGCGGCGGCGGGCCAGTGCTGTTGCGATGGGGACGACACATCTCGACACCCACCATGCGCGCCAATCTCAAATGATCGAGGCGTCCCTGTCGAAGAGAAGGGGAGAAGGTAGTGGCGTCATCCACATCGGCGACGGGCGGTTCTGCGTCATCGCAAGCGGAGTCGTTGGATCGACGGGCCTGGGCTCGACGCCCGGGGCTGAGCCTGTTGATCGCGGCCGCGGTCCTGGTCGTCCCGTTGCTACTCGGTGTGGTGGCGGTGAAGGCTGCTGTTGCCGTCACGCCGCGACCTGACCGGTGGTGGCTCTTCGACCTGTGGGTCGGCTTCTTGATCTGGGTCTCGATTGCTGCGACCCATGCCGCGTATCTGCTCACCCGGCGGCTATCCCCTCTCAGTGACCTGTTCAGGTTGTCGCTCGTATTCCCCGACGAGGCTCCCTCACGGTTTCGCACCGCGATACGCAGCCGCACGATTCGCACCCTCACCGACGCCGACGCTGGCGCTTCCAGTCCTGAACAGGCCGCCGCCGAAGACCTCGTCTGCCTGGTCACGCGACTCTCTGATCACGATCGTCTGACCCGCGGTCACTCCGAATGGGTCAGCGCCTACTCGGTCATGCTCGGCGAGGAAATCGGCCTATCCGACGACGACCTCGACGAGCTCAACTGGGCCGCGCTCATTCACGACATAGGCAAGCTCGAGATGCCATAAGAGATACTCAACAAATCCGGACGCCCTACCGGTGAAGGTACTCCGCTGAACTGCCGTGCTGTTGTCGCGGATCGGGCTACCGCTGAGACACCCGCTGACAAGAGCCTTGCTCTACCTACTCCGTTACTGCTCGAGTCAGCTGATCGTGGTCGGAGGTCAGCGAGGTGGGCCTGAGCGGATGCGTTCTCGCACAGCCGCCAGTGAGTTCCCCCAGGGCAGGATGGTCTCCAGCCACCAGGTGACACCAGCGGCACGGTAGGTCTCGGGTTGTTCGGTATCGGATGTGTTGGTGGTGCTACCGGTTTTGGCGACATCGAACGAGCCAGTATCGCTGCGTCGGCTTTCGATGAACGTCCGAACTTCGGCGATGTCGGTTGGGGCGAGATCCTCTCCCTCCATGGCCCTCGGGGACATCGGCATGGCACCGTCCCATCGAGCGGCGCGCCGGAACGGCTTTTTGGCCGGCCAGCCGCCACCGACCCAAATCGGAATGCGGGGCTGCTGGATCGGTGGCGCCATCCCGCGAGTCGACACCCGATAGTGGGCGCCGTTGTGTTCGACTGGGTTGCCAGACCAGAGCGCGGTAAGCACTTCGAGGGCTTCGTCGAGCATCTCGCCTCGCACGCGCTTGTCGGGCTCGTGTCCGAATGCGTCCCACTCGGGGATGCTCTCCCAGCCCAAGCCGACACCCAACACCAGTCGACCTCCGCTGAGCCGATCGACCGACACGGTCTCGCGGGCAAGCTTGACGAGGTCTCGACGAGGCAGAGGCGTGACCATCGTTCCGAGTCGGATTCGTTCGGTGCCCGCGGCGATCGCACCAAGCGCTACCCACGGATCGACTGCGGGTTCGCTCGCGGGCCACTGAAGGTGATCCCAGATGAAGAACCCGTCCCAATCCGATTCCTCGGTGAGGGTGGCCAACTCGGCCAGTACGGCGGCTTCACCGAACAGGTCGAAGTTCGGGAGGTAAATGGCATGCTTCATGAAAACCACCATGCCACAACGTTCAACTCGACGGCAGTGCGTAGGTGGGAGGCCTCGTCGGAAATCACGATGAGCATGTACTGACATCGAGAGTGCCCGCCCGACGACAATTCTGAGGGACTCGAAATTCTGCTGGTGCTACCGTCGAAGCACCGTCGGCGTGTTCCTGACGGCCGTCCCGGGAGACGTGCATGAATGCGATGGAAGAGTTCGAAGGCCTATATCGCGGTTACCTGGATGCCCAGCGCGAAGGCGATATCGACGCGATCGGCTCTTTGTATGCAGAGGACGCTGTCTTGATTCCTGCGGAGTCTCTGCCCGTGCATGGTCGGACAGCCATTTGTGCGACCTATGGCGGACCTGGACGATCCGATATTGAGGTGACCTTGAATCGGGTTGAAATCGAGGACAATCTCGCTTGGGTGAATGGGTTAGGGCATTGGAAGGTGGATGGCCAACGCCACGGTGTGGTATTCGTCGACGTGTGGCGTAGAGAAAACGGCAACTGGCGAATGTCCGCTTGCATCTCTAACTCGTCTGACGGCTTCCCAATTGAGCAAGCCTCTGGCTCCTAGTTCTGCCGTTACTCGCCGTTACTGAGTATTTCGGTGGCGGGTTGGTGGTCAGCCCTCTTTGAGTACGAGGTGACCGACGGCGGTGTTGCTTGCGGCCAGGTGGTAGAAGCGGTGGATCGCCTCGGGTGGCGGACCGTGTGGGTGCCTGATTGATGATTCTGGTGGGCGTTGCGGTGGTTTCGTAGCGTCTGGGAGGTCTGGTCGGTTGGCTCTGTGAGTGCCTGTCGCCTTCGGGTTGGCTTGTTTTCGAGTTGTCTGCCGGCCGGATCTTTCTGCTGTGGTGTGGCTCGAAAGAGGCGAGAGCACATCGACCCGAATCAGGAGTGTCCGCCACGGTCAACCATCAAACCGGAGGCGTTCAGATGACCATCATGATTGGTATCGATCCACACAAGGCAACCCACACAGCGGTTGCTGTCGACGAAAGCGAGGTAGTACTCGGCGAGTTCAAAGTTCCAGCATCGAACGGCCAGGTCGGGCTGCTGTGTGAGTGGGCGGGCCGGTTCGACCAGCGGGAATGGGTGGTCGAATCAGCGAACGGGCTCGGCTACCTGGTTGCACGCCAGCTCGTCGCGGCCGGCGAGACCGTCCTCGATGTTTCCCCGATGTTGGCTTCGAGGGTGCGGGTGTTGGGATCGGGCCGCTCAAACAAGAACGACCCCAACGACGCCCGCTCGGTTGCGATCGCGGCGATGCGTTCGGATCGGATGGCCAACGTCTGTGACGATGGCCATGACCGAGTTCTGAGATTGTTGGTGAAGCGTCACCGCGACATGGCCCAGCTTCGAGCCACCCATTGTGTTCGCCTCCACGCCATGCTGGTCGAGCTCACACCGGGCGGAATCGGGACCACGATCACTGTTGTCAAGGTAAACAGGCTGCTCAGCGAGGTGGAACCAGACGACGAAGTAACCCGGTGTCGGGTGTTGATCGCTCGAGAACTGGTCGCCGACATCGCTGGCTTGGACACCACGCTGGCCGCGTCGAAGAAACGGATCGCCGCCGCGGTCACCGCGTCGCGAACCAGCCTGTGTGACATCTATGGCATCGGTCCGATCTGCGCGGCGACGATCATCGGCTACACCGGCGACGTCAACCGCTTCGCCACCAAAGCACAGTTCGCCGCCTACAACGGGACCGCACCACTCGAAGCATCCTCAGGGGCGCGGGTCCGTCACCGTCTGAACCCGAGAGGGAACCGGACCTTGAACTTCGCGATCCATATCGCCGCGGTCACCCAGTTCCGCAACCAAAGCGAAGGCCGCGTCTTCTACGACCGCAAGATCGGCGAAGGCAAAACCCACAAAGAAGCCATCCGGGCACTCAAACGCCAGATCTCAGACCGCGTCTACAGCCACCTCGTCGCCGACGTTCAACGAGCTGCTGGGAGCTGACAGATGGGCGGGCCCGGGAGGACACTCAGGAACGACTCTGTAGTCCAGCGTGACCGGCTCAACATCCTGAACACCGGCTCTTCGGACAAGTCACTTCCCGGACCCAACAACCAACGCTAGAACCCTCCGTCGCTCAACGCCAGGGGGTCCACTCGAACGCGTCCCGAGACACCCGAAACGTCTCCTTGACACAAAGAGGCATCGAATAGTCGTCCGTGCTGTGTTTTCAACGGTTTCTAGGCGGCGATGAGGTCGATCCAGTTTGAGCGGGTGGGGTGAGGGTTAAGGGTTGTAATCCCCCCTCCGAGCTGAACCCCCACGCCAGCGGGTCCGGTTGGTTTCGTACGCGGAACCGGCGGTGGCCCTAGCTCAGGTCGCGGGCGTAGGCGGCGACAGGGGACCGATGCGGGAGTCTCTTTCATCCGGTGTAGCGTCAATTCTCCATCCCATCCCGTATCCCATCCACGGGCCGGACTGGGCCGGATTGGCCGGCCTGGGCCGGACCGACTCGCCCGTGTTTGTGCGGGCCGGACGATGTTCTCCGTCTTGCCAAGGTTGAGGTCGCCGGTTCGAACCCGGTCGTCCGCTCCAGAGAAACCAGGTCAGGACGCTCCACCGTCCAGGTCTGGGGTTTCTTGCTTCGGGCCATCCCATCCAGCCATCCCTGTGGGGCTCGGAAACTCTGTCGCTGCAGGTCATGCAGCGCTTTCATATTCGTTGATGAGGCCGTCGCAGCGGGCGGTCCGGAGCACTGTCACGGTGGTCGGTGGCTTGGGCGGAGGGTCGGTGGTGGGTGTCGGTGGTCGTTGCTCGAGCGAACGGTGCGGCCGGTGCTGGTTGTAGTGCTCGATGTAGCCGGTGACGAGGCACTCGAGCTGGCGTTGGTTCCAGATGATGGTGCGGTCGAGCAGCTCTCGGCGGAT
>JAJCXY010000024.1 GCA_029263215.1 Acidimicrobiales bacterium | reverse complement strand
GAGCAAAGCGATGTCAGATGCATTAGGAATGATCGAGTGCCGGAGTTTTCCGGCGATGGTGGAAGCGGCCGACGCAATGGTCAAGGCGGCCAGAGTGGAGCTCGTAAGCTACGAAAAAACGGGTGGCGGCTACATCACCGCCGTGGTGCGGGGCGACGTCGCTGCTGTCAGGGCGGCCTGTGATGCCGGCCGAACTGCCGGCGCGCGCATCGGCGACGTTGTGGCCGTGCACGTTATCGCCAGGCCGCACGGCAGCGTCGACACGGTGATCCCGCTAGGTCACAGCTCCGATTCGGCCAAGAAGTAATGGCCGGGGAGGTAGAGCAACCGTGAAACTCGCGAAAGTCCTCGGCAGCGTCGTCGCGACCGAGAAGGATGCCAAGCTTCAGGGCCTTAAATTACTGATGTTGAGCCTATGGGGTCCGGACAACAAACCGGCCGGTGGTTCCGTAGTGGCGGTGGATGCCGTCGGTGCCGGCGCTGGTGAAATGGTGCTCTTCGCCAGCGGATCCTCCGCCCGCCAAACCGCGGCCACAGATCAGAAACCGGTTGACGCCGTTGTCATGGCTATTGTCGACAGCTGGGAAATCGAGGGCGACGAGAAATACCGAAAGGGGGAGGCTGAAGCATGAGCCAGCCAGGGCGGAACACTGAAATCCTTAGCGATCAGCAGGTGGACATCATCGCAACCCGCCTCGCCGAACGCCTTTCGGCATCGTCGGCGAGTCCGACACAGATTGCTGCTGCCCACAACAAACCGTCCAGCACTCCTCGCGAAGAGCTCGGCGAAGGCGTTTTCGCTACAGTCGACGACGCTGTAGCCGCGGCGGGTGTCGCATTTCGCGAGCTCGACGGCATGACGCTCGACGGACGACATAAGATCATTGCCTCGATTCGCGAGTCAATGTACGAGCATGCCGAGGAGCTTGCACGCCATGCGCAGCGCGAGACCGGGCTCGGCCGTGTCGAGCACAAGCTGATCAAGAACCGCTTGGTCACACGTAAGACCGAGGGGCCGGAGGCGCTCCAGCCGCAGGCGGTCACCGGCGACAATGGCCTGACGCTCACCGAGTACGCACCCTACGGTGTGATCGGCGCCATCACACCGACAACCAATCCGACCTCCACGATCATCTGCAATACTATCGCCATGCTCTCGGCGGGCAACAGCATCGTCTTCAATGTGCATCCCAGCGCTCGCGAGTGCTCCATGGCCAATGTTCGACTTCTGCATCGCGCGATTATTCGTGGTGGCGGTCCGTCCAACCTGGTCAGCGCCGTTGCCGAGCCGACCATCGAATCCGCGCAGGCACTCATGACGCATAAGGGCGTGCGCATCCTGGCAGTAACCGGCGGCAGCGGCGTAGTGCGCCAGGCAATGACGAGCGGGAAACGTGCTATTTGTGCCGGCCCCGGCAACCCGCCGGTGGTGGTCGATGCAACAGCCGACCTCGAACTTGCCGGCCGCGGTATCGTCAATGGCGCCTCCTTTGATAACAACATCGTGTGCACCGACGAAAAGGAAGTCATCGCCGTCGAGAGCATCGTTGACAAACTGTTGCAGCAAATGAAACGCCACGGGGCCTACTTGTTGAATACGGGCGAGCTACACCGCGTGGAACAGGCGATCTTTAGCGAGCAGCGCGGGCCACGGCGGCACGCCGTGGTCGAGAAAGACCTAATCGGCAAGAACGCGAGTGAAATCCTCGCTCGCGCCGGTATCGCCTGTCACGGTGACCCGCCGCTCCTGGTTGCGCGAGTCCCGAACGACCACCCGCTGATATGGACCGAGCAAATGATGCCGGTGCTGCCGGTCACCTCCGTACCCGACGTCGGTCGCGGCATCGAGCTGGCCAAGGAGGCCGAGCACGGCTACGGCCACTCGGCGGGCATGTACTCGCGCGACATCGAAGCATTGAGCGCCATGGCGAGGACCATCAACACCAGCATCTTCACAAAGAACGGCCCGTTTTATTGTGGCTTGGGTGAAGGAGGCGAGGGCCACTCGAGCTTCACTATCGCCAGCCCCACGGGCGAAGGGCTGACCGGGCCGGTCGCCTTCAGCCGGCTGCGGCGCTGCGTCCTCGTCGATCACTTCCGCATCGTCTGAACCGCATGGCGAAGAAAAAGAAGCGGCACGGGGCACTGGCGCTACTGGAATTCGAGACTATAGCCGCCGGCATCCTGGCGAGCGACCTCATGGTCAAGCGAGCGCCTATCGCGTTGCTTCGGTGCGGAACGATCCACCCGGGTCGATTCCTGATCCTGGTCGGAGGTAGCGTCGCCAGCACGGAGGAGGCTTTCATGGCCGGAGTGCAATTGGGCGAGACCAAGCGCTCGTTAACGGGCAGCATTTTCCTCGGCGACGTTCATCCGATTCTTCACGACGCGGTTCTCGGAGCGCGACGAGATATGGTGGGCGATGCCCTGGCGGTGGTTGAAACTCGCTCTTCGCCCGCTCTTCTTGCCGCCGTGGATGCCGCTGTCAAGAGCACCCCCGTCGTCCTGTCTGAGGTTCGCCTCGCCGACGACCTTGGTGGCCACGCTGTGGCGCTGATGAGCGGTGATCTGACCGACGCTGAGACTGCGCTCGGCATTTGTGCGGACAGGGCCGGCGATCAGCTTCTCGCCCGGACGCTTCTACCGCGGCTCGACCCGGACCTGCGCCAGCTTCTTGAGCAGGGCACACGTTT
>JAJCXY010000023.1 GCA_029263215.1 Acidimicrobiales bacterium | reverse complement strand
ACCGAGACGTTGCAGCTCGAGCTCGAGTTCGATCCCGACGACGAAGACCTCCGCCCCCCGCCGAAGTTCTCGGTGGAGGAGTGCAAGGAAAAGGACATGACCTACAGCGCGCCGATCTTCGTGCGCGCCCGGTTCATGAACTCCAACACCGGCGAGATCAAGGAACAAACCGTTTTCATGGGCGACTTCCCCATGATGACCGACAAGGGCACCTTCATCATCAACGGCACCGAGCGTGTCGTGGTGTCCCAGCTGGTTCGCTCGCCCGGTGTCATCTTCCAGCCTGGTGAACGCTTCCGTCTGCGTAACCTCAGCAAGCACCAGCTCGTCACCGGCACCATCCACCCTTACCGCGGTGAGTGGATCGAGATGGACGTCGAGCAAAAGCCCGGCAAGGACGTCACTGCCGGCGCGCGTGTGGCTCGCAAGCGTCGCATCAGCCTGTTCACGCTCCTTCGTGCTCTCGGCTACGACGAGGAGAACGAGCCCGGCTTCCTCCAGCGCTTCGTCGATTACTTCGACTTCCTCGAGGGCCAGTGGGAGAAGGACTCCGAGATCGCCCCCACCCAGGAAGAGTCGCTGCTCGAGATCTACAAGCGCGCTCGCCCGGGCGAACCCCCCACCGTGGAATCGGCCCGCGCCTACTTCCGCAACGCCTTCTTCGAGTCTCGTCGCTACGACCTCAGCCGGGTCGGTCGCTACAAGCTCAACCGCAAGCTCGGCCCCGAACTCAAGTTCCTCGAAAAGCAGTTCGGCCTGAAGCTCGACCACCCCGACCCCGACCAGTCGGTGCTGTCGCAGTGCGAGATGCTCGCCGCCACCACCTACCTCCTCAACCTCGCCAAGGGCGAGCAGGGCTACCGCCTCGACGATCAGGATCACTTCGCCAACCGACGCATCCGCAGCGTCGGCGAGCTGATCCAAAACCAGGTGCGTATCGGCCTCAGTCGTATGGAGCGCGTCGTGCGTGAGCGCATGACCACCCAAGATGTCGAGGCGATCACCCCCCAGACCCTGATCAACATCCGCCCGGTCGTCGCTGCGATCAAGGAGTTCTTCGGAACCTCCCAGCTGTCCCAGTTCATGGACCAGGTCAACCCCCTGTCGGGGCTCACCCACCGCCGTCGCCTCTCGGCTCTCGGCCCCGGTGGTCTCTCTCGTGAACGTGCCGGCTTCGATGTGCGAGACGTTCACTTCTCCCACTACGGCCGTATGTGTCCCATCGAGACGCCCGAAGGCCCCAACATCGGCCTCATCGGTGGCCTCGCCTCCTACGCGAGGGTCAACCCCTTCGGTTTCATCGAGTCGCCCTATCGCGTTGTCAAGAAGGGCAAGGTCACCGACGAGATCGTCTACCTCACCGCCGACGAGGAAGAGGACTACGTCGTCGCCCAGGCCAACGCCCCCATCGACGCCAAGGGCAACTTCCTCAACGACCGCATCCTGGTGAGGCGCTCCCCTCAGGCGGCAAGCCTCCAGGACCTCCGCCTCCAGTTGGAGCAGGAAGTGTTCTTTGGCGCCACCACCGAGATCTCCTCGGTGCCGCCCGACGAAGTGCAGATGATGGACATCTCACCGAAGCAGATCATCTCGGTGGCCACCGCCCTCATCCCGTTCCTCGAGCACGACGACGCCAACCGCGCTCTCATGGGCGCCAACATGCAGCGCCAGGCGGTGCCCTTGCTGCGAGCCGAGGCCCCCTACATCGGCACCGGCATGGAAAAGCGTTGCGCAAGCGACGCGGCCGACATGCTGCTCGCCCTCGACGACGGCACGATCGTCGAACTCGACGGCGATCACATGGTGGTCGACTACAAGAAGCTCGGCCAGACCACGATCAGGCTCAAGACTTTCGAGCGGTCCAACCAGGACTCCTGCATCTCCCAGAAGCCACGCGTGGCCGAGGGCGACAAGGTGAAGAAGGGCGACCTCCTCGCCGACGGCCCCTCGACCGACCTTGGCGAGCTAGCGCTCGGCAAGAACCTGCTCGTGGCCTTCATGCCGTGGGAGGGTTACAACTTCGAGGACGCCATCATCCTCTCTGAGCGCCTGGTGAAGGACGACGTTCTCACGTCGATCCACATCAAGGAGCACGAGATCGATGCCCGCGACACCAAGCTCGGTCCTGAAGAGATCACCCGAGACATCCCCAACCTGAGCGAGGAAATCCTCGCCGACCTCGACGAACGCGGGATCATCCGCGTCGGCGCCGAAGTCGGACCCGGCGATGTGCTGGTGGGCAAGGTCACCCCCAAGGGCGAAACCGAACTCACCCCCGAAGAGCGCCTCCTGCGCGCCATCTTCGGTGAGAAGGCCCGAGAGGTGCGCGACACCTCGATGAAGGTGCCCCACGGCGAGGTCGGAAAGGTCATCGACGTCAAGGTGTTCAACCGCGACGATGCCCACGAACTTCCGCCCGGCGTCAACCAGCTGGTGCGGGTCTACGTGGCCCAGAAGCGCAAGATCAGTGTTGGCGACAAGCTCGCCGGCCGCCACGGCAACAAGGGCGTCATCTCCCGGATCCTTCCGATCGAGGACATGCCCTTCAACGCAGATGGCCAGCAGGTCGACATCATCCTCAACCCGCTCGGCGTCCCGTCTCGCATGAACGTCGGCCAGGTTCTCGAGGCCCATCTCGGCTATTGCGCCCGATGGGGCTGGGACATCGACGGCGCCAGCGTTGGCGATGAGCCGATCCGCGGCACCGAGAAGAAGACCCGCCCCACCACCAAGCCGTCCACGTTCATCGCCACTCCGGTGTTCGACGGTGCGAAGTGGGACGAGAGGGAACTGGCCGGCGACAAGCCGATCATCGTCGACATCCTCAACAACCTCAATCCCGAGAGCCACGACGGCAACACCCGCCTGATCGGCACCGACGGCAAGCAGGTTCTCTACAGCGGACGCACCGGCGAGCCCTTCGACAATCCGATCATGACCGGATACGTCTACATCCTGAAGCTGGCCCATCTCGTCGACGACAAGATCCACGCCCGCTCCACCGGCCCCTACTCGATGATCACCCAGCAGCCTCTCGGCGGTAAGGCCCAGTTCGGTGGACAGCGACTCGGCGAGATGGAGGTGTGGGCGCTCGAGGCATACGGAGCGGCCTACTGCCTGCAGGAACTGCTCACCATCAAGTCCGACGATGTGCTCGGACGGGTGAAGGTCTACGAGGCCATCGTCAAGGGTGAGAACATCCCCGAGCCGGGTATCCCCGAGAGCTTCAAGGTTCTCATCAAGGAGATGCAGGCCCTTTGCCTCAACGTCGAGGTGCTATCGCATGACGGTCACGAGATCGAGATGCGAGAGCTCGACGAGGAGACATTCCGCACGGTCGAGGAGCTGGGGATCGATCTCCAGCGGCCCGAGCGTGGATCCGACGAAGAAGACGCCGCCCGTGCCGCCGCTCGTGCGGCCCGAGTCTGAGCCCCGACAAGAGCAGGACAGGACTGAAAATGCTTGACG
>JAJCXY010000022.1 GCA_029263215.1 Acidimicrobiales bacterium | reverse complement strand
CACCACGTGAGCCTCCAGCTTCGAGAGTTCACCGATCCCGGCTTCGAGCTCAGGGCGTGACAAACCCAACACTCCCAACCCGTCGAGGAAGGTGTGAGAGGAGAGGAACATGACTCAAACCATACACGAACACACGTTCGTATACAACATCAGATCAAAGAATATCCGACACCCTCCCGACTACGATCCCGCCATGTCCGAAGAGCTTGTTCGCTCCTACTTTCATGCCTGCACCAGTGGCTCGGCCGCTGACATCAGCGCCTGTTTCAGTCCCGACGCGATCGTGTACGACACCAACCACGATCCGGTTCGTGGCGCGGAGACGATCGGGGTGTTCTGGGTGAAGATCCGCGACCGGTGGACCGACGCGAGATGGACGGTCGACTCGTTCGTCGGCGATGGCACCACAGCCGCGATCGAGTGGTCGATGCGAGGCGTCCGCAACGGCGACCCGTTCACGGTACGAGGATCAGAGCACTACGAATTTGTGGCGCGCCAAATCAGCGAGATTCGCCAGTATTGGACCTTCGACGCGGCGGAGCCGGGCAGCGAGCTGAGGGGTTACCCCTACGCCGAATAGTTGGCGGCGGCGAACTCCCAGTTGACCAGGTGCTCGAGGTAGGCGTCGACGTAGGCCGGACGGGCGTTCTGGAAATCGAGGTAGTAGGCGTGCTCCCATACATCGATCGTGAGGAGGGCCTTGCCCCCGTGGGCCAGGGGCGTGTCGGCATCGTCGGTCTTGACGATCGCGAGACCCGAGTCGTTTTGCACCAACCAGGTCCAGCCCGATCCGAAGTTTCCGACCGAGTCGGCCTTGAACTGGGTCTTGAAGGCGTCGATCGAACCGAAGCTCGACTCGATCGCAGCGGCGAGGTCACCGCTCGGGTCGCCACCGCCACCAGGGGTCATGGAGTTCCAGTAGAAGGTGTGGTTCCAGACCTGGGCTGCGTTGTTGAAAAGGCCGCCGGGGTCGGCACCGACGATGATGTCCTCGAGGGAGGCGTTGGCAAGCGCGGTGCCTTCGATGAGTCCGTTGAGGTTGTTGACGTAAGCCGCGTGGTGCTTTCCGTAGTGGAAGCTCATCGTGTGGGCACTGATGTGAGGAGCCAGTGCGTCGTCGGCGTAAGGAAGAGGTGGTAGTTCGATGGCCATAAGCCAACACTAGCAGTTGCTAATTCGAAGCCAACCCGTCGACGAGAGCCCCTAGTGTTGCGGGATCTGAGTCCGACGCGGCCCAGAGGACGAGCAGGCGGTTCGGCAGGTGAGCCGCCCACACGGCGATCTCCCCGTCATTCGCGACCAGGTGGATCCGCACCCCGACCCCTGGCGAGAACTGCTCGGTGGCCGCCTCGATGGGCCACTGGGCTGTGGCCGCGTCGACGTAGGCGCTCGAAGCACTCTGCTCGCCGAGCGGAGCGGCGAACAGCCACAGGTCGGCGACTTGCTCGCCGTTGAACCCGACGCCGCGGGCGCCGAAGGGCTGGTTGGTCTCGGCCGTCGCGAAATCGATGCCGCTGGCGCTCGCCAACAGGGCCGGGTCGCTGAAATCGAATCCGGCCGATCCACGGTCGAGCAGGCGAGCGACTTCATCGATACCAGACTGGTAGTTGCCGTCGGCCAACAGTTCGCCGGTGAGAATGTCGACGGGTATCGGAGCCTCCCAGGGGCTGGCTCCATCGCCGATCGTGCGCTCGGCACCGGACTCGACCTCGATCGTGGGATCAGGGACCACGTCGGACGGAGCATCGGGCCGTCCCACGGTGGGCGACTCGACATCCACCCTGATCGTCGTGGGCGACGGAGCGGGGAGGGCGTTTGGAGTGGGAGGCGGCTCGGGACGATTGAGGAGGAACCATCCGCCGAGGGCGGCGATCAACACGACTCCGATCGTCGTACCCATGATGGCGAGCCGGCGGGTGTCGAAGTCGGTTGCCCAGGCCGATGGGGGCGGCGCCTGGTCGACGATCTCGACCTGCTCGCGCGGACTCTTGCCGCAGATCGAACAGGTAGGCCCCTGAAGGAGTGCTCGGCAGTGAGGGCAGTTCGCTATGGCTCGAACGGTCACCTCTTCCAGTCGGCGGGTCGGCGCTGGGGATGAGTGCTGGGGATGAGTAGTGAGGTCTCGCCGCCATACTCAAGCGTCGTGAAACGCGTTGAGCGCATCCCTGCCCTCGATGGCCTGCGAGGCCTAGCGGTTGTTGCCGTGGTGGTCTTTCACGCCTGGCCGCGCACTGTTTCAGGCGGCTGGGTGGGAGTTTCGGTCTTCTTCACCCTGTCGGGCTATTTCATCACCGGCATCATCATCAGGGAGCACCTGGTCGGCGATGCCACACCGCTCGACTTCTGGCGGCGGCGGGGCCGTCGCCTGCTTCCGGCCGCCCTCCTCACTCTCGTCGGTGTAGTGGCCGGCACCGCCATCGTCGATGTCGACTCCCTGAGGGAAGTGACCCGCGACGCCTTCGCGGCGCTCGTCTACGTGCACAACTGGCGAGCTGCCTCGGCCGAAGGAGGCTATGAGGCGATATTCGACACCACCCTCCAGCCGCTGGCCCACATGTGGAGCCTCTCGATCGAAGAGCAGGTCTACATCCTGTGGCCGCCCCTGTTGCTCCTCTTCGGCGTACGTCGCGCTCTCCTCGGTGGCCTGGTGGTGGTGGTGATCGCCACGGTGTTGTGGTGGGGTTCGGCCGATTCGTACTTCGCCACGCCCGTGCGGTTCGGGGAGGTGCTCACCGGCGCGGCACTCGCGGCCTGGGTGGCCGGCGGCCGACGGATGTGGATCCCGAGGAGTGCGGCGTTGGCGGCGGCGGCAGTGCTCATCTGGTGGACCGTCACCCTCGAGGAGTCGTCCTCGCTGGTGTTCGGAGGTGCTCTTCCGGTGATTGCCGTCTGTTCCGCGGTGGTGGTGGCGTCCATCGTCGGAGGTGGCCCCACCGGCCCGCTCGAGTGGCGGCCAATGGTTTGGCTCGGCACCCGAAGCTACGCGATCTACCTCTTCCACTGGCCCCTGCTGGTGTTGATCGAGGTGCCTGCCGTGGTGGCCCTGGCTCTCACTGCGGCACTTGCGGAGGTGTCTTACCGGCTGGTGGAGATGCCGATCCGGACGGGGAAGTTGATGAGGCATCCGTTCACCACCCTCGCCACGGCAACGGTGGTGGTGGGCGCGCTCGGTTCGGTCGTGCTCTGGACGGCGCCGAAGCCGGCGTCCGACGAGGTGGTCGCGGCGGCAACGGCTGCAGCTCTCGAAGAAGTTTCGGAGGCGCCGTCGACAACCCAGCCACCACCTGCCACCTCCATCGACCCGGCCGGCACCAGCACCGCCCCGCTCGAGTCCACCAGCACCACCACCGTCGCACCCGTCACCACCACCGAGTTGGTCGACACTCGGATCCCGCTTCCGCCCCGCCCCACTGTGCTGGTGCTCGGCGACTCCACCGGCGTGGCCCTCGAGCCGGCCCTGCAGGGATGGGTCGATCGTTTGGGTGGCGTTCTGGTTTCCGCGTCGGAGATCGCCTGCTCGCCGCTGTTCACCAGCGAACTCCTTGATGTCTGGTCGACGGTCGGTGTGGTCGAGGGGGATGCGACGGTGGGCGTATTCGAGTGGTTCGAGGGTTGCCGGGTTACCCCGGAGCAGGGCACCGATCTGGTGTTGGTGGTCGATCACGGTGCGGTGATGTTCGACCACTACAACAAGCTCACACAGCAGTGGACATCCATTCTCGATCCTGTGGTGCGCACCACACTCAGTGGCGCCTACGAAGGCCTTGTGGCGGATGCGGCGGCGGCGGGCGCGCTGCTGGTCTTCCTCACGCCGCCCCAGCCCTACAGCGGTCTGGAGATCGCTCAGCATGCGTCGGCTGATCCAGCCCGACGGGTCGCCTATCTCGACCTGGTGGACGCACTCGCCTCGTTGTACGACGACGTGGAGCTTCTCGAGGTCGGTTCCTTCATCGAGGCGGACCCTGATCGTTACCCCCGTAGCGACGATCTCCATCTCGACTCCGACGTGGGGGCGGTGAATGTGGTCGTCGATCTTGTGGCCCCGGCGTTTCGGATCGAGGAGGTTTCCTGAGGCCGATGCCGATCGGTCTACTGAAGGATCGAACCGGTCACCAGCGGAGGGCCACTGCCGAGATAGAAGATGCCGGGGTAACCGGCGGTCTCGAAGCCGAGGCTCGGGTTGCGCCTCAGCTCGGAGTCGGTGATCACGAGATGACCGGTTCGGTTGTTGCTCACGAAGAACACACCGCCGCCGCCCTCGGGTGCCACGTTGTCTTCGATGAGCGTGTCGATGAGGGTGAGCGTGAAGGTGTTGCCGTCGTTGGCGATCGCTCCTCCGTTGCCGCCACCGGGAGTGCCGGCGGGGTTGGGATTGGCACCCCAGCCCGTGGCGTCGTTGTGGGTGAGCAGGCTGTTGATGAAGGTCATGGACACCCCGATACTGCCCATCGCTCCGCCGTTCGAGCACGTGTTGCCGAGGCCCGCGGCTCCCCCGAATGTCGAGTTGGTCACATACACGGGTAGGCCTTGCGATTGGCTGAACACTCGCACCGCGCCTCCTGCGACGTCGGGCCCGGTGGGTGCGCACTGGTTGTCGAAGAACACCGAGTTGACGATCTTGAACCGACCGCCTCGTACCCAGATCGCACCCCCGCCCCCTTCGAGATCGATGCCTTCCGATGTCGAGTTTCCGTCGGTGAAGCCGAGGTTCTGAACCGTTAGTCGAGGGTGGTCCTGGTCCTGGCAATGCGAAGTGGTCCATACCTGGGCCGGGTCGCAGGTGTTCATGTAGAGGATGCGGCGTTGACCCATGCCGCTGAGCGTGACCAGGCCGCCTCCGTCGATCACGATCTCGGGCCCGGTGTTATTGAACACCTTGGCCGTCGAGGTCATCTCGATGGTGATCGGCTCGGGTCCGCAGTCGAAGGTGATAACCCCGCCGAGGGCGACTGCGGCCACAACAGCGGTCGCTGTGCAACTCGCAGCCGTGCCGGTGCCGACGACGGTGTCGGGATTCGATGTGTCGACCGCGGCCGCGGCGGCGGGCACCGCCGCTGTCCCGGCCGGGTTGCCGGCGAGTGGGGTCGGCCTCGGGTCGGGCACGATCGGCGTCAGGCCGAGGGCGCGGGTGAGAAAGGTTGCCATCTCAGCCCGAGTGACCGATCGGGTCGTGCAGTAGAGGGTGGGGGCGCAGCCGGTGGTGATGTTGGCGGCGCGGAGGCGTTCGATGTGGTCGGCGAAGGTGCCGGCGGTGTCGGTGAATCCGCTGGGGGTGGTGGCGGCCGGAAGCTTGAGGGCGCGGGTGAGAAAGGCCGCCATCTGACCCCGTGTCACCGGCTCATCGGGGCAATAGCGCGTGCTCGAACATCCCGTCGTGATGCCCTCGGCCTTGATGGCTTCGATGCTCCCCTCGTGGGTGTTGCCGTCGTCGTCCACGAAGGAACCGCCGGGAGGAAGGGTGCCCGCGGCGGCCGGTGAGAGGTTGATGCTGGCGGCGGTGGCCATAGCGAACGCGATGGCGACGATTCGGATCTGGTTGGACATCTTCATCTTCGGAATCGGTCCGCGCTCCTTGCGACTTTACCCATCGGCGATGACGGCTACTGTTCGCGCGATGGTGAAAGCAGCGGTCTGTCGCGAGTTCGGCGCCCCCCTGTCGGTCGAGGACATCGTCGTGGCGGCCCCGGGCCCCGGCGAGGTACGTGTCGAAATGAAGGCCTGCGCCATCTGCCACTCCGACATCATGTTGGCCGACGGCGCGTGGGGTGGAGTCCTGCCCGCGGTTTACGGCCATGAAGCCGCCGGCGTGGTGGAGTCGGTGGGCGATGGTGTCGACACGGTGGTGGTGGGCGATCGGGTTGTGATCTCGCTGATTCGGGCGTGTGGAAACTGCCACAACTGTGCTCGCGGTATCCACACCTCCTGCACCGGCCATTTCGCCATCGATGATCGGAGCCCGCTGAGCACCCCCGGCGGCGAGCAGCTCACCCACGGTCTTCACGCCGGCGCCTTCGCTGAGATGGCGCTGGTTCATTCGTCCCAGGTGGCGGTGCTCCCTCCCGATATGGCTTGGGCGAGCGCGTCCCTGCTCGGGTGCGGAGTGATCACCGGTGTCGGGGCGGTCACGAGCACAGCTCGAGTGGAGGCGGGCAGCCACGTGGTGGTGATCGGCTGTGGGGGAGTGGGGATCAACTCGTTACAGGGCGCTGCGCTAGCGGGTGCCCGCTCCGTGATCGCCGTGGATCTCGAACCTTCCAAACGCGAGGGGGCCCTGGAGTTCGGGGCCACCGATGTTGCGGACGGTGCCGCCCCCGACCTGGTCGAACAGGTGATGGCGATCACCGGTGGTCGGGGTGCCGACTATGTCTTTGTCACGGTCGGTGCGAAGGCGGCAATCGAGCAGGCTCCCGCCCTGCTCGCCCCCGGAGGGGCAGCGGTGATAGTGGGCATGACGCCCACTGGAGTCACCGCCGAAATCGACACCACCTCGTTGGCCGATGCCAGCCAGAGGATGCTCGGATCCAAGATGGGGTCGGGTCGACTCGCCACCGACATTCCCCGACTCGTGGGGCTCTATCAGCAGGGACGGCTCAAGCTCGATGAGCTGGTGAGTCAGACCTACAGCATCGATCAGATCAACGAGGCGGTGGAGTCGGCTCGATCCGGCATGGCTCGCCGCAACGTAGTGGTGTTTGATGACTGAACCGTCCGCTGACCCACTCTCTGGGAGATACCAGTGAAGATCGCCTCGTTCGAAACCTTCGTGGTGGCCAACCCGCCGCCCTATTTCGGTGGGCGCTACTTCATCTTCGTTAAGCTGGTCAGCGACGACGGAATCGTCGGCTACGGGGAGATCTACGCGGCCACTTTCAGCGCCGACGTGGTGGCCCGGATGGCCGAGGACGTCTGTGAGCGGTGGGTGGTGGGCAGCGACCCCTTCCACATCGAGAGGCTCTGGCGCAGGGTCTACGGGTCGGGTTACACCCTGCGGCCCGACATCTCCCTCGGGTCGGTGCTCAGCGGCATCGAGACCGCGTGTTGGGACATCGTGGGCAAGTCGGTGGGCAAGCCGGTCTACGAACTGCTCGGGGGTCGGGTTCACGATCGCCTCCGCAGCTACACCTACCTGTACCCGGATCCGACCGCCGCCGATGTATACGCCGATGCGGCGGTCTACACCGATCCTCAGGTAGCGGCGGAGGCTGCGGTGAAGGAGGTGGAGCGCGGATTCACTGCGGTGAAATTCGACCCCGCCGGCCCCTACACCGTGTACGACGGGCACATGCCTCCGCTCGAGGCTCTGGATCGCAGTGAACAGTTCGTGAAGCTCATTCGTGAGGCGGTGGGGTCTCGAGCCGATCTCCTATTCGGCACTCATGGCCAATTCACCGCGGCCGGCGCGATCCGACTGGCCAAGCGACTCGAGCCCTACGACCCTCTCTGGCTCGAGGAACCGACCCCTCCCGAGAACGTCGAGGAGATGGCCCGGGTGGCCAGGGGCACATCGATTCCAGTGGCCACGGGGGAGCGGCTCACAACCAAGTACGAGTTTCACCGGGTGTTGGAGGCCGGCGCGGCGGCGATCCTGCAACCTGCGCTCGGTCGCAGCGGCGGGATCCTCGAGACCAAGAAGATCGCGGCCATCGCCGAGGTCTACTACGCCCAGATAGCCCCCCATCTCTATTGCGGTCCGATCGAGGCCCTGGCCAACATCCAGCTCGCCACCTGTATACCGAACTTCCTGATTCTCGAATCGATCCAGGACTTCAGCGGCTTCTACGCCGAACTGTTGACCAATCCGATCGAGTGGGACGACGGCTATGTCGTGCCCTCGCGGGAACCCGGCATCGGCAGCGCTCTCAACGAGGAGGTGGCCCGAGCCAATCCGTGGACGGGCACCGAACTGCATCTCGAAATGAAACCCGACCCGGAAGTGCCCTGATGCCCGCCAACGCGATCCCCCACATTCCCCTCGCCCACCTGCCCACACCGCTCGAACCGATGGCGGCGCTCTCCCGAGAGCTTGGTGGACCCCAGCTGTGGGTGAAACGCGACGACGCCACGGGGCTGGCGATGGGGGGCAACAAGGCCCGCAAGCTCGAATACCTGATCGCCGATGCAGTCGAACGGGAGGCCGACGTAGTCCTCACCACAGGTGCCACCCAGAGCAACCACTGCCGCCAGACCGCGGCCGCGGCCGCACGGGCCGGGCTCGAGTGCGAGCTGCTGATCGAGCATCGGTTCCCCGATTGGGGAGTGGAATACCAGGCCGGGGGCAACATCCTTCTCGATCGCCTTCTTGGTGCCACCGTGATCGATCTCGATGCCGGCACCGACCGCGACGCGGCCCTCGAGGCCCGCGCCGCTGAGCTGGAGGCAGCCGGTCGCACTCCCTATGTGATCCCACTCGGCGGCTCATCGGTGATCGGAGCGATGGGCTATCGCACTGCGGCGGTGGAGACCCTTCGCCAGGCCGATGATCTCGGCTTCGAGATTCGCGAAATCGTTCACGCCACCGCCAGCGGCGGCACCCAAGCGGGGCTGGTGGCCGGACTCGCCATCCGTCGTTCATCGGTGGGTGTCTATGGCATCAGCGCTGGTGCGCCGTCGAGTTACCTCGCGCCCATCGTGCACGAACTCGCCGAAGGGGTGATCGAGCGGGTGGGCCTCGACCGCACGATCCCGGCCGACGCGGTGATCGTCGACGACTCCTATGTGGGTGACGAGTACGGGATGCCCACCCATGCGATGCGTGAAGCCGTGGAGCTGGTAGCGGCCACCGAGGCGATCCTGCTCGATCCGGTCTACTCCGGGAAGGCGATGTCGGGCCTGATGGAGCTGGTGCGCCGTGATCGCTGGGGTCGCGATGACAATGTGGTCTTCATACACACTGGAGGCACGCCGGCCCTGTTCGGTTACCGAGAGACGTTCGCCTGACCGGCTGGCCTGCTCGAAACTCACATTGCCCGAAACGGCGAACGTGGGATCCCTTCGGATCCCACGTTCGTTCGGAGTGAATCTGAGCAGGGAGTTAGCTCACCACTCGGAGCTGCGTGCTCGACTGAGAGCTGAGTTGCCGGTGCACGATGCTGAGGTGGAGCTTCCGTAGAGGGTTGATCCACTTTCGCGAAGGCGGATGTAGTAGCAGGTGCCGGAGTCCGACATGGCGGCTGCGCCGAATTCGGTGCCACCGCGATTGGTGGCGATGCTGACCTGCTTGTCGTCCCGCGATGCGGAGTTGCTGCGGAGCCAGGTGAAACCAGGCTCGGTGGCGCTCATCGATGAGGTGGTCACGTCTCCGAGGTCGCCATCGTCGGTGTAGACGATGAGCGCGGCGGACTGGGCCACACGAACGCTGGTCTGGGCGGAACGATCCTGGGCGCGGCTGCGGGCCCCGAGGAAGGTAGGGACGCCGACGGCGAGCAAGATCCCGATGATGAGCACGACGACCATCACCTCGATGAGGGTGAAACCTGCCTCTCGATCACTCGAGCGAAGTCTCTTGGTTGGAATCATTGTTCCTCCTAGTCCGGGCTCCCGGCCAGCGCTATTGCGTATGTAATTCCTTCGGCGCGTCCGGCTGCCGCATGAGATGACGATGGTCACTTATTGGACTAGGTCGATCACCCTGAACATGGGTAGATACAGGGCTACAACCATGCCGCCCACGACGAGTCCGATGAAGGCCATCATGACCGGTTCGATCAGGGCCGCGAAGCCCGCAACGGCGGTTTCGACCTCCTCTTCGAGGGACTTGCCTATCGTGTCGAACATCTGCTCGAGGGCGCCGGTCTCCTCGCCGACCGAGACGAGCTGGATCACCATGGCAGGGAAGATCGATTCCTTGGCCAGATTCTGAGCCAGGGGCTCACCACGCCTCACCGCATCACGGGTCTGGATCAGCGCGCGTGACATCACGGCGTTGCCGACTGTCTCAGAGGTGATGCGCAGGGTCTCGAGTACGGGGACCCCGGACTTGGTGAGCACCGCCATCGTCCGACCGAATCGAGCGACGCTGCTCTTGACCAGGAGGTCGCCCATGAGCGGCAATCTGAGCTTGAGCGAGTCCCAGCGGTACTGACCGGCATCGGTTCGCTTCCACCGCTTGAACCCCAGCGTGGCGGCGATCACGGTGAGCACGAGCGGCAACAGGTTGTTGGTGATGAGACTGGAGACGCCCACCAGGGCTCGGGTGGGGAGGGGGAGGGTGCCTCCGAGGTCGTCGTAGATGCCGGAGAAGGTGGGGACTACGAAAACGAGCATGATGAGGATCACCGCGGTGACCATCACCGACACCGCGATCGGATAGGCGAGTGCGGAACGGATCTTCTGCCTCATGGCCACGGAGCGCTCGAGTGTGTCGGCCAACTGTAGGAGGACGGTGTCGAGAGCGCCGGCTGTTTCCCCGGCCCGGATCATAGAGACGAAGAGACGATCGAACACCTTGGGATGGCGACTGATCGCCTCGCTGAGCGAGCCGCCGGCCTCGACATCGAGACGAATCTGATCGAGGGTCGAGGCGAGCAGAGGGTTGCTCGTCTGCTGACGGAGAACATCGAGCGTCCTGAGTAGCGACACTCCGGCGTTCACCATCGTGGAGAACTGGCGGGCCAGCACTGCGAGTTCGGCCCCCTTCACCTTCGGACCGAAGCCCGGGATGGAGAACTCCCTGGCCAACGTCGAGGGCCGCGACTCACTCATCGAGATCGGTCGGAGGCCCTGCTGACGAAGCCGGCTCACAGCTGTGCTCTCGGAATCGCACACGATCTCGCCAACCTGCATCCCGCCGTCGTCGTCGAGAGCCTTGTAGCGGAAGGTGGATTCCTTCTCGGTGCCTGTGCTGGTAGTCATTGCTGGATCAGCCTGTCGAAGTTGGCGACGTTGGCCGCGGAGGCGCGAGCGACAGAGGGATCGACCTGACGGCGCCGAACCAGCGCGGCAAGTGACTGGTCGAAGGTGTGCATGCCTTCGGCCCCGCCGGTTTCGAGTACCGACGGGAGCTGGTGGATCTTGTCGGACCGGATGAGGTTGCGGACAGCGGACGACGCCACCATCACCTCGGTTGCGGGAACCTGTCGACCTGAGTTCGAGGGCAGGAGGCGCTGGCTTAGGGAACCCTCGATGGAGAGAGCGAGCTGGGAGCGGATCTGGTTCTGCTGATCACCGGGAAATACGTCGATCACCCGGGTGATGGCGCTCGTGGCGTTGGAGCTGTGAAGGGTGGCGAAGACCACATGGCCCGTTTCGGCGGCGGTGAGGGCGACGCGGATGGTGTCGAGGTCGCGGAGCTCGCCGATCAGGATCACGTCGGGATCCTGGCGTAGCGCGGCCCGAAGCGCAGAGAGGTAGGAATCGGTGTCGGTTCCGACTTCGCGTTGCTGGACCACCGACCGCTTGCACTGGTAGCGGTACTCGATGGGATCCTCGATCGTCACGATGTGGGCGGCCGTGCTCACGTTGATCTGTTCGATCATGCTCGCCAGCGTCGTGCTCTTTCCGCAGCCCGTTGGTCCGGTGACGAGAACAAGGCCGCTGGTGAGCTCGGCGAATCGGTTGACCACCTGAGGTAAGCCGAGGTCATCGAGTTCGGGGATGTCGCTGGGCACGAGTCGGATGGCGGCGGCGAGACTTCCGGATTGGTGGAACACGCTGGCGCGGAATCGAAGTTGGTCGGGTCCGTCGCCACCGAAGCTGATGGCGGTGTCGAGATCGCCCCTCGACGAGAGGGTCTCTTGTTGGCGAGGACTCAGGTGGGCCCGCAGGATCGATTCCATCTCACCGGCGGAGATCGCCGCGGTGCCGGCCAGGGGGCGAAGCTCACCGCGAACACGGATGTGGGGAGCGACGCCCGAGGAGAGATGAAGGTCGGACGCGTCCGCACTCACCGCGGCTTGGAGCAGCTTGATCAGGCCGTCAGGGGCGGGATCCTCGTCGGCCGAAAGAGCGTCGGCGAGGAAGGCCCGGCTGTCGGCATCCAGTGCTTGCCAGTCGTTTCCGAGTTTGGGCTCCACGCGTTGCCGGTCGGTCGAATCGGGCCCTTTTTGAGGATTCGCCGGCCTCGACTCGACCCGGATGTCGGGAACGACGGCGGTGGCGCTCAAAATTCCCACCGGGTGGCCGATTGCTGGGACATGGCACAGCTAGCGGTTGCCGCGCGGCGGCGAATCGGTGAGGTCCTCGTCGAGTTGGGGATTGTCAACGAAGATGAGATCTCGCGCGCTCTCGAAGCCCAACGTTCGAGCGGACGACGATTGGGGGAGGTGCTGCTGCAGGAGGGCTTGGTTCAGCCCCGCGATCTCGTGCGGGCCTTGGCCGTCCAGTTCGATCTGCCGTTCGTCGATCTCAGCGATCGGCCCATTGACATCGAGGTTTCCCAGCTCGTCCCCCAGCAGCTCGCCAAGCGACATCGGGCTCTCCCGGTGTGGCGGGAAGACCAGCAGATCGTCGTCGCCATGGCCAACCCGGTCGATGTGTTGGCGCTCGACGACATCCGCTCCCTCGTCGGCCGCCAGGTCAAGCCGGTGATGGCCGAGGCCGCCCAGATCCTGGATGCGATCGAGCGTCTGGGCCACAGCGACTCGCGGGTAAGAGAGACCATTCAGGCCGCGGTCGGCGAGAACCGTGAATACGAAGCCCAACTCCTCGATGCGAGGGCGGATACCGAGGGCAGCAGTGATGCCCCGATCGTTCGCTTCATCGACCTTCTCTTGGCGAAAGCCGTTCAGGAGAACGCGTCGGACATCCACGTCGAACCCACCTCCGACGACCTCAGGATTCGTTTCCGGGTCGACGGCGTGCTGCACGAGGCGATGACGCCTCCGAAGTCACTCATGGCCGGCATCATCAGTCGCATCAAGGTGATGGCCGAGATCGACATAGCGGAGCGCCGAGTTCCCCAGGACGGACGCCTCACAGCCGAGGTCAATGGCAAGGAGTACGACGTCAGGGTCGCGACCATCCCGACCGTTCACGGTGAAGCCGCGGTGCTGCGGATACTTCACAGCATGGCTCGAGGGGGCATCAAGGGTGCTGGCTTTCTTCCGAACCAACTTGATCTGTACCGCACCGCCTACGAGAGGCCTTGGGGGGCGATTCTGGTCACCGGACCCACTGGTTCGGGTAAGTCGACCACCCTCTACGCGACCCTGGAAGAGATCCGCGATCCGACCCGCAACATCATCACGATCGAAGATCCCGTCGAATACCGCATGGACGGCATCAAGCAGGTGCAGGTCAACCAGAAGTCGGGCATGACCTTCGCCCGGGCCCTGCGTTCCTTCCTTCGTGCCGACCCCGACATCATGCTGGTGGGGGAGATTCGCGACGGCGAGACAGCCACGATCGCGATCGAGGCTGCGCTCACCGGCCATCTCGTGTTGTCGACCCTTCACACCAACAGCAGTTCGGCCGCCCCGATGCGGCTCGTCGAGATGGGAGTGGAGCCCTTCCTGGTGGCCTCATCGGTATCGGCGGTTCTGGCCCAACGGCTGGCTCGGCGCCTGTGTGAGAAGTGCCGTCGGCCTCAGGAGGTCTTCCTTCGCCAGCTGGGCCTCAGCGACGAAGTGCTCGCGGCACTTCCGGCGGATCTCAGCGAGGGTGAGTCTTTCGAGGGCTACCGGGCGGTGGGGTGTGAATCTTGTGGAGACACCGGATACCGAGGCCGCTTCGCCATCCACGAGGTCCTGTCGATGTCTGAGGAGATCTCGGATCTGGTGCTCGCCCATGCCCGCGCCGAGGATGTAGAGCGAGTGGCGGTCGAGCAGGGCATGAGCACCTTGCGCTCTGATGGTCTCCGGAAGGTGAAGATGGGACTCACCACCGTCGAGGAACTCTTCAGGGTGATCACCTGAGCGAGATGATGCGCCAGGGGGAGTTGCCCACGGCCCCGAGCGTGGTGTCGGGGGCTATGTCGGCCCGAGCGCCTCGAGGCACCGTCAGCGTCCTCACCGTCAACGAACCCACGAGATCCAGCGAGTCGGCTTCCAGCGAGCGGCCCGGGGCGTAGATGACTCCGGTGATGTCGGCCTCTTCGGCGGAGATGGAGTCGCCGTCGTCTTCCTCGTCGCCCTCGGCGAAGAGCTGGAAGTCGGCGGCCTGACCCGAGGTATTCACTTCGGCATCATCGAATTCCAGCTCGGCATCGGACGACAGGAAGACCACGAGAGGTGGGTTGATGATTCGGATGTCTCCGTCGAACACCACCTGGTCGTCGTCATCACACACGAATGGCACACCGGATCGACCATTGACGACTCCGCTGAACTCCCCGTCCTTGGGGCAGGAGCGGGTTTTCCCCTCTGGTTCGCTGATTTCCGCGAACGGGCGAGGACCATCCAACACCACAGGGTTGAGACAACCGGTGCAGGAGGCGTCCGGTCCGTAGAGCTCCTGTTGGGAGCCGGGCGATGGGCCGAACACGGTCATGGCGCCGTTGGTGCCGACCCTTCCGGTGATCCGGCCCGCGTTCTGGTCGACGGTCAACTCTTCGAGGGCGAACAGGCTGTGGGCATACTCGGCCTCGCGGCCGATTGTTGCGACCAGCCTTCGAGTGATCGGGCCGCTCGTGCCTTGAGCGTGTACCTCCCACGACTGGGTCGTAAGGGGTTCAGATCGGTATTCGAAGATGGCGTCGTCGTGGGTGCCGCTGCCGGTGAAGTCCCGGGTTTCGCCGGCATCGATCCGTGCGAATGCCTCATGAACTGCGAGTTCGGCGGCGGCTGCTGCTCGCGACTCGTCGGTGTCGACGCGGCTTTGGTCGAGGGAACGGTGGGAGTCGGCGAAGATCACCACTGCAAGGAGTGTCACGATCATGAGTACGGGCATTGCCAACAGCACATTGCCTTGCTCACCGGAGCGTCGTCTCAGCATGCGCCTGCTCCCAGTGAGCGCGACCGGAGTGCAACCGACAGGGAGACCGTGACCGGATCGTCGGATGTCTCAGCGGCGAGGGTGATGTCGATCAGGGTCGTGCAGTCGACGACGGTGTCGGCGCCGACCTTGGTGGGGTCGAGCAGATCGCCATCGAGGTCGTGATAGGTGAAAGGTACGGTGGCCTCATCGGCCATCACCGCTGCGACCATGACGGCGTGGGTCAGCTCGCGGAAGTTGGTGGCGTCGTAGGTGATGCGTTCGAGCCCGTTGTCGCCGACCCTCCAGTGAACGATGGCTGCGTCCCCGGAATCGTCGACGATCGAAACCGGCAGCGTGGTTGCCATTGCGGCACCCACCCGCGGGCGGGCGGTGGGAGTACCGGCTCGAATGTCGTTGGCGATGAGGGTCAGGGCCCAGTCGAGTTCGGCCCGGGCATCTATGGCACTGACCTGGGAGTCGTCGAACCGGTTGGTTGTGCGGAGAATGGTGAGGAGGGGAACGATGAGGATCGCGGTGATCGTGAGCACCACCAGCACCTCTGTCATCGAAGTGCCTCGGTCCGGACGCGGATCAGGCATCGCTATCAGGGCTGTAGAGCCCGGTGTCCTGACGGACAGAGCGATCACCCACGCCGTCGTCCCAGCTCACCACGACGGTCACGAGCTTGTAGCCCTGGGTGGTCACCGAGCGGCCGACCCTTATGGATTCCCAGGTGACGTTACGGGTGATGGTGTACACGGTGTTGTCGATGGTTAATTCACCCCCGGCCTCCACCCTCATGTCGGTGTCGGAAACTGTTGGGCGCCCTTCGAACCGGGCGCGGTAGCCGAGGCTGGTGACGCTGATGCCGACCTCGTCGTAGGGCCAGGACCGGATGATTTCCAGCTCGCTGGTGGCGACCCTCACCGCGGTGCTGCGGTGATCGGCCACCGAGGTGGCTTTCCCGGCCGCGCCCAGCGATGAGAAGACGGCGAGCACGCCGACTCCCAGGAGCATCGTGGCGACGATCATCTCGATGACGGTCGTGCCTCGATCACTCGCTCCTCGCGCGCGGGCAGAAACGTGAGATCTCATCACAGTCTCAATCGGCGGATTCGCTCCGCGACTGAGAAGTTGGGTCTGGATGCTCAACCCGCTGGGCTTCACCCCGATAGGTACGGGTGAGATTTCGGTCCGCGCCCCTCCCCGGTCATGAACCTGCCTCGGTAGGTGATCCTCATGGCTGAACACATCGTCGGTCTCGCCTGGGACGACGAGGTGGTGCGAGCCGCGGAGCTGAAAGTCCGCGGTCGCCGGAGTCGGATCCGCGTGGAGGTCGTGAGGGCCTCCACGATCGAGCTCGCTCCCGGGGTGGTCGAGCACGGTGAAGTGGTCGACACCGAAGCGTTCGCCCGGAGCTTGCGGACCCTGTGGGCCGACGGTGGGTTCTCCACCAAAAGGGTTGCTGTGGGTCTCGATGCCCGGGCGACCGTCATTCGCCGCGCCGAGCTACCAGCGCTCGATCAGAGAGATTTTGAGCAGGCGGCTGCCTTTGAGGTGAGCGATCTCCTGAACTATCCACTCACCGACGCCCTGATCTCGGTGCTGAGGGTCGATCCACATGGAGAAGCCCGGCCCGACTCGTCGCACGCTCTGATCCTCGCGACAAAGCAGCAGGTGATCGTCGATGCCTGGGAAGCGGTGCGTGATGCCGGCCTCAGGCCTGTGAGTACCCAGCTGATCCAGGCTGCGCTGGTTTCCTCCATCAGTGAGCCGGACCCCCTCCCAGAGGGCACCATCGGCGTGATGGTCGATGTGTCGGAGTTGGTCACCAATGTGATGATCCACGACACCGACGGACTCTTGATGTCGAGGGTGGTCACCGCGGGGGTAGGAGCCGAGGCATCGCTGTCCGACGAGCTCCAGATGGAACTGGAGATGCTCGCCGGTTTCGGCGCCGCGTCAGGTGTATCCGAGGCCGAATCGGGCCCCGCCGACGCATCTCCTGAAATTGCCACCGTTATGGAGGGCGTCACCCGCACCATCGGCTACTACACCGGCGAGGTCGACTCTCGACCGATTGCCCGAATCGTGCTCTGCGGTGCCCAGTGCGATGTGGCGGGGCTGGCTCACGGTCTGGCCGGTTCATTTCCCAGCGCCCGCGTGTTTCGCCATGCCCGCGAGCAGTGGCCCGAAGACCACGGACGGCCCAATGAATTCGATGAAGCCGTCGCCGTCGCCCACGCGGCGACGGCGAGAGCGGGCCGCGCCTTCGACCTGGTCCCCAGGGTTCGCCGAGAGGGACGGGTCAACAGAATCAGCCTTGCGCTCGGCGTCGCGGCGTCGGTGGCAGTTGCCCCCGTCCTGCTCGGCGATGCCTTGGAGCGACGAGATCAGATCGTCGACGAGGAGAGGATCGCGGAAGGCATAGAACGCAGCGTCGATCAACTACGCGGCGAGGTGTTGGCCTTCGACGACGACGTAGAGCGGGTGACGCTAGCGCTCGAGCAGGGTTCGCGCGTTGAGACTCTTCTCGAGGAAGACCTCCCAATGGGTGCGGTAGTCCAGCAAGTGGCCGAGGCCATGCCCGACGACACCTTCTTGCTCGCACTGCGCCTGTCGCGAGCGGGCCCCGATGAAGCTCCGACAGGGTATGGCGGCCCCCCACCCGAGGCGATGCTGACGCTCACCGGCGTGGCCGGCGACCTCGACGGCGTCGGGCGCTGGATGCAGTCGGTCCAGGAGGTGCCAGTGCTCGATGGGGTCTGGCTGGCCCAGTCATCGATCGGCCCCTACGACACGAGCGAGCGGGTCGGCGCGGTGTTCACAATCGATGCTGTCGTTGTGGGTGTGGCTGATCCCGATCAGGATCTGGAGGTCGACCCATGAGGCTTCGTACAACGGCTCAGCTCGCCGGTCCGTGCCTGTTGATGGTCGGGATCTGGTTCGCGGGGAGCTGGGTGCCCACCCAGACCTCGTCGGTAGATGAGCGCAAGCAGGACGCTCAGGCCGAACTCGAGCTCCTCACCGATGAATTGGAAGCCGCCCGCTCGTTGGGCGATGTCACCGATGAGTTGGATCTCGAGATAGCGGTGGCCGAAGCTGCCGTGCCCTCCACCGCTGAGATGGGTCGGTTCGTTCGTGATGCAGGGGCGGCGGGTGTTCGCACCGGTATCAGCGTCGGGCAGATCGCACCCTTGGCCGTGTCGTCCGACACCGACCCCGAAAGCCTGCTTTCGCTACCAGTGGGAACTTCTTCGGTTCTGGTGAGCGTCGGTGCCACGGGCCGTTATCTCGATCTCGTGTCTTTCGTGGACGAACTCACCGCGATGGAGCGGCTGGTG
This sequence comes from Acidimicrobiales bacterium, assembly GCA_029263215.1. GTDB lineage: Bacteria > Actinomycetota > Acidimicrobiia > Acidimicrobiales > Aldehydirespiratoraceae > OFTM10. The sequence goes on along the minus strand of JAJCXY010000022.1, from coordinate 18,638 downwards.
CTCGTCGATGCCATTGAGTTTCGGGCTGATGAAGGCGACTCGGACGCGGTCGTGTTGGACCTGGAGCTTCGTATCTTCACCACCGCGGTTCTTACCACCGAGCCCCAGTCCGAAGACGACTTCTTCGCTCTCGAAGGCGACGAAGGTGGGGATGGATGAGTTCCCAGAAACCGTCCCGGAAGTTGATGTTCGTACTGGGCATCTGCGTACTGCTGGCCGTCTTCACGGTGGGTCGGTCGTTCGTCGGTGGTTCCTCCGACAGTGGAAACGACGACTATGTCGAGACTTTCGAGCCGCTTGATTCCGACCGGGCCGAACGCACTCTCATCGACGACTGGACACCTCCGCCCAACCCTCGAGATCCCTTCCTGCCCGTCGACATAAACGGCTAGGGCGCGGCGGCGAGCATTGCCTCCACCACCTGGGCTACGCCGTCGTCGGTGTTGGACGGCGCCTGCTCATCGGCCGCATCGCTCACCATCGGTAAGGCGTTGCCCATCGCAACCCCCCGGCCGGCCCAGCGCAGCATGGTGAGATCGTTCTGATTGTCGCCGAACGCGATCACCTCGTGGGCCGCGATACCGAGCTGATCACACAAGCGTGAGAGGGCAGCGCCCTTGTCGGCTCCCTCGGGGGTGACCTCCACGAACGGTGCTCCCGAAGTGGTGACGTTGTGGCCGGGTTGTAGGTGGGGGGTGAGGCGATTCACCAGGTCGACGGTGGTGAGTTCGGGATGGGCCACAAAAAGCTTCCCGACGTCGGCGAGGGTGGCGGGATCATGGATGGCACCTGTTCGGGGCTTGCCTTCCAGGTTGAATGGGCTCAGCTCGCGGAATCGTGCGTCCCAGAGGATCCTGTCGGCGGTCTCGAAACCGAAGCCGACATCGCCCAGTTCCTGGCGGACGTGGCCGACCATGTCGACAATGGTGTCGGTGGGGAAGGTGAGTCGCTCTTCTATGAGACCACTGGCGTAGTTGTAGCGGTGGCCCCCGTTGGAACCGATGAGCCACTGGAGGTCGGCTCCGTTGGAGATCGCCTGAGCCGCGGCGGAGAAATGGCTGCGCCCCGTGACCGCAACTGCTGTGATGCCGGCCGCTCGGGCTGCGTTGATGGCTGCGACGTTGCGGGGCGTCGGCACATGGTCGGGGCCGAAGAAGGTGCCGTCGAGGTCGGTGGCGATGAGTCGGATGGTCATGGCGCGAGGTGGTGCAGAGGGTTGGCCGTCTCGAGGGTTGCCGCTATCTGGAGCAGGCGATGCTCCTTGCCGACCGGCGCCACCAGTTGGAGACCCACCGGCAATCCGTCACGGGTGAAGCCGGCGGGTATCGACATGGCGGGGCAGCCGGTCGGTGTGATGATGCAGCAGGCGGTCATCCAGTCGAGATAGTCGCCCATTGGTTGACCAGCGATCTCGGTGGGGTACTCCCACTCGGCCGGGAAGGGCGCGAGCTGGGCGGTGGGCAGAGCAATCACGTCGTGGTCGCGGAAACACCGGGTCATCTCGATATGGAGGTCGGCTCGGAGCCGTTCGGCCTGCAACACATCTTCGAGATCGAGCGCCATGCCGTACTCGATGTTGGCGACCACCGTGTCCTTGATCTGGCCCCATGATTCACGAGGTATCCGGGTGCCGAGATCCCGGTACTGGAGACCCCGCATCACCCGAAAGACGGTCATTGCGTTGCTGAAGTCGGGGTGGATGTCGGCGAAGGCTCCGCCGTGGTCGATGATGCGCGAAGCGCCGGCACGACTGATCTCGAGTGTTTCCGCCTCGACCACGAACTCTCCGCAGTCGCCCGCCCAACCGATGCGGACTCCGTCGGAGGGGTGGATCGGCGGGCCGATGCGAGGATCGAGAGGGGTGGAGAGCGGATCACGGTCATCGGGCGCGCCGAGCACAGACAGCAGCAGGGCGGTGTCGTCGACGGTGCGCGCCATGGGCCCCTGCACCCCGAGTCGGACGAGGTGGGTGGATCGCTCTGTCGGACTCGCGACCCGACCGATGCCGGGTCTGAGACCCACCACGTTGCAGAACCCTGCGGGGTTGCGGAGGGAACCGCCGAAGTCGCTGCCATCGGCGATGGGCACCATGCGCGAAGCCAATGCCGCGGCGGCACCGCCACTGCTGCCGCCGGCGCTTCGATCGAGGTTCCAGGGGTTTCGGGTGAGGCCGTAGACGGAGTTGAAGGTGTGCGAGCCCGCCCCGAACTCGGGCGTGTTCGTCTTCCCGATGATGATTGCACCGGCCGCCCTCAGTCGGGCGGCGATGAACCCGTCGGCTTGGGCCGGCCGGTCGGATGTGACCAGCGAACCAGCCCTCGTGGGTATGCCGGCCACGTCCTCGAGGTCCTTCACCGCAACCGGGAGGCCGTGGAGAGGCCCGACAACTTCACCGGCATCGGCGGTGTCGGCATCGGCCAGCACATCGTCACGCGGGCGGGCGGCGACGATAGCGTTGATGCCGGGGTTGGCGTCGTCGATGCGGTCGAGGTGCGCCGTCACCACTTCCCGAGCCGAGACCTCGCGTTCGCGCACCATACGGGCGAGCTCGCGGGCTGTCTTGTCGATGAGAGAGCCGGCCATCGGACAGCTCAGGTCATCCCACCATCTTCACGGATGAAGACGGGCTGGTCGACGGTCGACCGCTCGCGATCGTGGCGATACCCCATAGCGGTGAAGGCCTTGAGCCCGGCGACCGACTTGATCCGTTCACGGACGATCCATCCGGCCATCGCGCCCCGAGCCCGTTTCGCGAAGAAGCTGACGATCTTGTAATCGCCGCCGTCCTTGGAGTCGAGGAACACCGGGCTCACCACGCGGCCATCAATCCGAGAAGCGTCGACGGCCCCGAAATACTCGTTGGATGCGAGGTTGATGAGTGCCTGCGCCCCGGGGCTGGCGGCCAGGTCGGCATTGAGGGTGTCGGTGATGTGGCCGCCCCAGAATCCGTAGAGATCCTTGCCCCGGCCGGTTACGAGCGAGCTGCCCATCTCGAGCCGGTAGGCCTGCATCAGATCGAGGGGGCGGAGCACTCCGTAGAGCCCGGAGAGGATTCGCAGGGTCTTCTGGGCCTGGGTGTAGTCGCGTTCGCCGAAGCTGCCGCGAGCATCCATGCCGATGTATACATCGCCGGTGAATGCCAGCAGGGCGGGTCTCGCATTCTCGGTTGTGAACGGTGTCTCCCAGTCCTGGAAACGCTCGTGGTTGAGCTCGCCAAGAGACTCCGACACTCGCATCATCTTGGAGATATCGCGAGGCGACTTCTTCGCCATGGCGGCGACGAGTTCGCGGGAATGGTCGAGCATTCGCGGTTCGGAGTGTTTCTTGGTGGGCAGGGGCGACTCGTAATCGAGCGATTTTGCGGGTGAAACGACGATCAGCACCCCACTGGTTTACCTGCTCGGGCCGAGCATTGCTCCTGGGAACAGCTCGGGACGGCCGCATATTGAGGCCGACACGCAAACCCCCGGTATGGTCCGCCGCAGATGACCACACCGGTGAAAGTGCTGCTCGCCGACCGCGACTATCGCCGGTTCTGGATCGCCCAGATGTTGTACGGCGGTGTGATCGGCACGCTCAGGTTCACCTTCGTGTGGCTCGTGGTGACCCTCACGGAGTGGCCGTCGGCGGAAGGCCTGGTTGCGATAGCCCTCGGCCTGCCGGCGATGCTCCTCTCGCTTCCTGCCGGGGCCTGGTCGGACCGCGTCGACCGAAAACGCCTGTTCATGGTGTGGACCGCTGTCAATACAGGAGCACTGGCCGTGTTCACGGTGGTGATTGCGGTGGGGTGGGCCACCACCTACTGGGCGGCGGTTGCTGCTGTCGTGATCGGTACCACCGTCACCATCAATCCACCCAACCTTCAGGCCATGGTGCCCCTGCTAGTGGCGCCGGAGCGTCTGATGAATGCAGTGGCCCTGCAGAACGGAGCCAGCCAGGCCGCAAGTTTCGCGGGCTTGGGTATAGGTGGGATCGCCATAGCGGTCTTCGGCGACGCCGGCGGTTTCGGCCTGCTGACCGTCGCGTCCCTTCTCTCCATGGTGTTGATGCGGGGAGTGAACCTTCCGAGGCCCACTCCAACCATCGATGAGCCCGATGAGGGCATCTGGCAGTCGATCAAGTCGGGTGTGCGGTTCGCCTCGTCGGCCGAGCCGGTGCGCACCCTGCTGTTGCTTGCCCTGGTTCTCGGCAGTTCTTTTTCGGTGATGCAGGTATCGATGCCTCGGGTGGTGGAGGAGGTCTACGAGCGGGGGTCGGCGAGTGCCGGCATTGTGCTGGGGGCGTTCGGGGTGGGCATGTTCTCCAGTTCGGCGTTTCTCGCGGGCCGAAAGTCGATGCTTCACGGGATCAATCTGGCCGTCTACATCGGTGTGGGTCTCGGGTTGGGTCAGTTCGTGTTGAGCCTGGCCACCAACTTCTGGACGGCGATCGTGGTGATGCTCGGATGGGGGATCAATGCTGGGATTGCGATGACCAGTCATCGAACCCTGATCCAGCGCCACACACCGGTCGAGATGATGGGGCGGGTGATGGGGCTGATGATGATGGGCTTCATCGGCGGGCTTCCGGTGGGGGCCCTGATCGCGAGCCTGCTGGCCGGCCCGGTCGGTCCGGTGGTCACTATGCGGATCGTCGGCCTGGCTACGATCGGGATCACGATGCTGCTCACTTGGCGGCGCTCGATCGTCGCCCTGCGCTGACTCCTATCGAGTGGCTCGAAACCAGCCCCAGCGCTGTTCACCCTGTTGGGCGCGGTCGATCTTGGCGAGCCAGCCGGCCCGGAGCTCGTCCTTGTCGGCCTGATCGAGACCGGTGGCATCTAATTCGTCGAGCTCCCGGCGGTGGATCCCGATGAACTGCTCGGTCTGATCGTCAGCACTGATCCCGGTGAAGCCGGCCTCGTCGAGGAGATCACCTATGTCGTCGACGGTGCGCAGGTCGTAGCCGAACTCGCGCACGTAGTCGTCGAAGGCTTGGCTTGGTTCTCCGGGGCCACGGCAGTAGTCGGTGAACAAGAGCAGGCCGCCAGGTTTCAGCAGGCGGTGGAGGGTGCTGAAGAGCTGGGCCTTGTCATGGATGTGCAGGAAGACTTCACGGCTGTGCACGAAATCGAACTCATCGGTGAATTCGTGGTTGAGGATGTCGCCGTGGACGAGCTCGACTAGGTCGGCGAGTCCGTAGTCGGCGCATCGCCGCTGGGCCTCGACGGCCATATTGTGCGAGAGGTCGACTCCGAGAACGTTCGCTTGGTACTGCGTGGCCATCATGAATGCCGCGCCACCGAGTCCGAAGCCGACATCGAGAACGTGTCGACTCGGCGTCCAGTCGAGAGTTTCGAGTAGTTCGGCGGTGGTTCGTCGGCCACCGGGACTCACGAAGTCGCGTCCATATACCGCTTCATACGACCTCAGGCCGGCCACGGTGTACTGATGATCGTCGAGCTCGGGACCCTCGTCTTCGGTCATGAAGTCCGAATCCTAGAGCGACACTCCGAACGGCACGGGGCTCACGGTGGCTGTCAGTACCGAATCGTCGGCGTCAACCGTGAGGGGCGTTCCCGGGGTGGCGGCATCTGTAGAGAGGAGGGCCAGTCCGATGTTGTGGCCCAGTTTGGGTGACCAGGTGGCGGCTCGGACCCGACCCGCTGGCTTGCCGGACGCGCTGGCCGGCCACGAGTGTTGGGGTGCGGGCATGGGTCCGTCGATGTCGATGTTCACGAGACGACGTCGGTTCGACGGATCGGTCTGGCGGGCGATGAGTGCCTGCCTGCCTACGAATTCGTATTCGGTGTCGAGGTTGACGAACGGGCCCAGCCCGGCCTCGATCGGGTCGGTGTCGGGGTCGACGTCGCTGCCGTAGGAGAGCAGGCCGCTCTCGATGCGTTCCATCCGGTGGGGCGTTCCCGGCGCTATGCCTTGGGGCTCGCCCGCGGCCATCACCAGGTCCCATAACTCCATGCCCCGGTCGCCGTCGGTCAAGAAGAGCTCGAATCCGCCCTGCCGACTCCACCCCGATCGGCACAGCACGAGGGGTATGCCCTCGAGTTCTGCGAAGCGATGCTGAAAGAAGCCGATCGAGTCGATCAACTCTGTGCCGAACAGGGTGCGGCAGACATCGTCGGCTTTCGGTCCTTGCACCGCGAGAGGTGACACATCCGGTTCGAACACCTCGGCATCGAAGCCTTTGGCTCCCGCGATGGCCTTGACCCACAGGGTCATGTCGCTGTCGGCGATCGAGAGCCACCAGCGATCTTCAGCCAGGCAAAGCGCTATCGGATCATTGATGAGACATCCGTCGTGGTCGCACATGGGCGCATACCGGGCCCGCCCGGGACGAAGTCCTCCCAGATTGCGAGCGGACACGTATTGGGTGAGCGCTGCCGCGTCGGGTCCGACTATCTCGACCTGTCGTTCGGCGGCGACGTCCCAGCACGAGACGCCAGTGGTGAGGGTCTTGTATTCACCCAGCGGATCGCCGTACGACATCGGCATGTACATGTGGTTGTAGATCGTGTATTCGGTGGCACCGGCATCCACTGTGGCGTCGTAGAAGGGTGACTTGCTGACGCTGGGCCCGATGGCGATGTGAGACATCAGGGGAGCGTACAGCCAGTGTTAGCCAGCGGCTAACACTGGCTGAGGCTCGGATCAGTGGGCGAATTCCACCTTTGGCAGCACCCGAGCGAGGCCACGAGGGAGCCACCAGGCGCGGTCGCCGATGATGTAGAGAACGGCGGGGACCAGCACCAAGCGGATCAGGAAGGCGTCGAGCAGTACCGCGGTTCCGAGGATCAACCCCATTTCCTTCATCGGCAGGGTCCCCGCGATGGCGAACGTGTAGAAGACGCCGATCATCACCCCGGCCGCGGCCACGATCGGTCGCCCGGTGTGAGCGATCGACCCCCGCACGGCCTCAGCAGAATCTCCGGAACCCTCGAAGTGTTCTCGTGTCGATGCCAGGAGGAACACCGTGTAGTCCATCGAGATGGCGAATACGAGCGTGAAGAAGAAGAGCGGTGCCCACGAGGTGAGGTAGCCCTGGCTCTCGAAGCCCATCAGACCTGCGGCCCATCCGTGTTGGAAGGCGAGTGCTCCCACCCCGAAGGCGGCCCCGACCGACAGGAGGTTGAACACCACGCCGACCGCGGCGACGACCACCGCTTGCAGCGCGATCAGCAGGAGTATGAATCCGAGAACGAGCACGACCCCCATCACGAGCGGGGCTTTCGCGCTGAGGGTGTTGTCGAGATCGAAGTTCTCGGCGACGGGGCCGCCGACGAGCACGCCGGGCGGGAGTTCGTCACGGAAGGTTCCGATCAGGTCGAGTGCTTCGGTGGAGGAGGGGTCGAATTGGGAGATCACCGTGATCATCGCCGCGCCATCGGCGCCGGGTTGGGGCGGGAAGGCCATCGCAACGCCGCCGGTTGCTTCGACCTGGTCGGCGACAGCTGCTGAGTCGGCCATGTCGGGCACGATGATCTGGATCGGACCCGGGCCACCGGGGCCGAACGAGTCGGAGAGAAGGTCATATCCCTGGCGAGCCTGTTCGTCGTCAGGCAGCACGGTGATGCTGGGCATCCCGGTCTGGAGACCTAGCACCGGCGTGGCCAGGCCGAGGAGGATCGCGACAGCGCCGACCGCGACGATGGCGCGCTTGCCCTCGATCTTCTCGGCGAATCGCTCGAAGGCAGGGCTGCGGTGATCGCCGACACTGTGCCAAGGCAGGGCGAAACGGTCGATGCCGGGGCCGAGCAGGGCAGGGAGCAGGGTCAGCGCCGCGAGGAGCACGAAGCCGACCGAGAGGATCATGCCTGCCGCCATCGACCGGAACGCGGGTATGGGCACCAGCAAGACCGCCGACAGACTGATCATCACTGTAAGGCCGGAGAACAACACCGCCTTTCCGGCCGTATCCATCGTGATGCCGATCGCGTGTTGTCGATCATCGGGGTGAGCATGCAACGCCGCTCGATATCGGGTGACGATGAAGAGCGCGTAATCGATACCCAGCGCGAGGGCGAACATCATCGCGAAGTTGAGCGTCCAGATCGAGAGGTCGGTGAACTGGGTGATTCCGAACAGCACCCCCATGGATGCCATGAGGCCGGCGGCGGTCAGGAGCAGGGGCAGGCCTGCAGCGGCGAGGGTGCCGAAGGCGATCACCAAGATGATGGCAGTGACGGGCCAGGTGAGGATCTCGGCCTTCACCATGCCCTCGCGGTTGACGGCGTTGAAGTCGCCCCAGAACGCGGGTGACCCGGTGAGCGCCACCGTGAGATCGCCGTCATCATTGATCGTCGAAAGGTCGCCGACATCGTCGTGGATTCGTTCGGCGGCCTTCACCGCCTCGGTGGGATCGACCATGGCCCCGGCCTGGATCATCACGGTCTGGCCATCGGCGCCCGGCCGGGCGGGAAGGGGATCACCGAAGGCGGCCTCGGTGGCGAGTACGGCATTAGCGTCGGCGATCGCCTGCTGGAACTCCGGGGCGTCGATGCTGAGGGAGTCGCTGTGGATCACGATCACCGCCGACTGCGATGAGAGGCCGCCGAACTGCTCGTCGATGATGTCTCGTGCGGCGAGCGAGTCGCTGCCGTTGACCTCCCACATGGCTCCGGAGAGTGCGTGCTCGAGGCTTGGCGCGAACATGCCCAGGCCGACGGCGAGCACGATCCAGGTGGCGATGACACTCCGGCGAGATTGGTGGGCCCAGCGGCCCAGTCGGGACAGGGGGCTGTGATCGACCGTCATTTGCATGACTCCTTGACTATCTAGTGATGTATTGAACGAAATGGTGGACAGCTTGGTATTGCGACCGGCGATGCGCCGGTGCACCCGAACGTCGAGCGTGTCGACGGTTCAGATGGCGAAGTTGCGGGCCTCTGCTGAGACCTGTTCTCGTAGGCGGGTGCAGACGATGGAGCAGAGAGCCATCAGGCTCGGGTCGGTGACCGAGTAGTAGGCAGAGGTGCCCTCTGGGCGTCGAGTAACAACACCCGCCTTGCTCAGCACTTTCAGGTGCTTGGAGATGTTGGCCTGGCCGGCATCGAGAAGCTCGACCAGCTGGCCGACGTTTTGTTCACCACTGTCGAGCAGGGTGCTGACAATGGAGAGACGCGTCGCATCACCGAGAACGCGAAAACGTTCGGCCACGTGTTCGAGCATTTCGCTTGGCAGTGCTTCCGGCATCTCGAACACTATATGACCCTGAAGCGATTAAAGCAAGGGCATCCACCACCGGATTCGTTGGCCCCCACCCTGGCACGAGCCGGCTCCGCCGGATGGTTTTGGGGGGCTCCGGCGGCGGGAGCACCACTCAGCGAAAACAGATGGTCGCCGACGGCCACAAGCGTTACGCCGAGTCGTTCGACAAGAACAAGCCCCTGCACTGACCGAACTGGCCTGCCCTCTGGGCCGAACGGCCCCCGCCGAAGAGGGCCATTGGTGGTAGCTGCTCAGGAGTAGTTGGTCATTGGCCGATCCGGTGATGTGGACAACGACACGCTTGGTTCCCTTTTTGATCTTCTCCCCGATGCGGCCGTCGTCATTGACAGCCTGGGCGTCCTACATGCCGCCAACGCCACCGCGAGCGAGCTGTACGGGTGGACGCTGGAGGAGTGGAAGGGACGCAACCTGCTGGAGCTGATCCACCCTGACGACATTGAGTGGGCGGCGGCCTCACTGGGCACTGTCGTTGACAAAGATGTCGGCACTGCGATCGAACTCCGGTTGCGTGCTCGCGACGGGTGGCGTCTGGTGGAGGTGCTAGGCACACCGTTCGAAGAACACGGCGAACAACGGATCCTGCTTTCGGCCCGCGATCTCACCGGGCGACGAGGCTGGGAGGTGGCGGGCGACGACACCGAGTTGTTCCGAGCACTCATGCAGAACTCCGCGAGCCTCACCCTGCTCATCGATGCAGCCGGGATAGTCACGGCGGCGTCGGGAGCACTGATCCGGATGACCGGCCGCGGACCCGAACAGGTGCTGAATCGGCCCCTGACCGAAGCGGTCATACCCGGCGACCGTGACTCGCTCAGCGACGCACTCCAGACACTACGGGCAGGCGATCAGCGCCAGATCACAATCGAGGTGGTGTTGAACGGTGCGGGCCGGCCGGCGGTGCCGTGTCAATTCTCGATCGTTGATCTGGTCGATGACCCCACGGTCGGAGGCTTCGTCGTTTCCGGCCACGACATCTCCGAGTTGCGTAGGGCCCGAATCGAGTTGGAACATCTCGCCGGTCACGACGCCCTCACCGCTCTCCCCAACCGTGCCCGGCTGGTTGAAGAACTCGATCGGCGCTTGAACAGCTCCGATCGACGAACCACAACCCTGGTCGCATTCATAGATCTCGACCGATTCAAACCGGTGAACGACCTGTATGGCCATGACATCGGAGATGAGTTGCTGGTGAGCGTCGCTCTGCGGCTGCGTAACGCGGTTCGCGGCGACGACCTCGTTGCTCGGTTCGGCGGCGACGAATTCGTCATCGTCGCTGACATGAAGAACCACGACGCGCCCGACGTATTGGCTCAACGGCTCCACGCCGCGCTGACCCCCCACTTCGAGCTGTCGATCGGTGACGTGCACCTTTCGGCGAGTGTGGGGGTGGTCATATGCGACCCGAGCCGAGATGTGGAGACGGTGCTGGCCGAGGCCGACGCCGCAATGTATGCCCAGAAGTACAACCGCAGACCGTCAGTGCAGGACCGTGCAGTCGGAGCGCGCCGCGAGCTGGCCGAGCGCCTGACCACCGCACTCGAGGCCGGCGAGTTTGTGGTGCACTATCAGCCGATCGTCGCGCTCGACTCCGGAGCTTGGGTCGGGCTCGAGGCCTTGGCCCGCTGGCAACATCCAGAGCGAGGCCTTCTACGACCAGACCAGTTCCTGGACATCATAGAAAATACGGGCCAGATCGGGCGGCTCGACACGGTCGTGCTCGCCATTGTGGCCCACGACATGCAGTGTCTCCGCCAAGCCACGGGAGCCACGCCCGGAGTTGCCGTGAACGCCACAGCGGCGGAGATAACCCACCCCGACTATCCATCACTTGTTGCCGAGACTCTCCGTGAAGGCGGGATCGAGGCGGACCGATTCACCGTCGAGCTTTCGGAGCGGGAGATGCTCGAGCGAACCAACCGCCACGGATCGACGATCCCGACCAGCTTGGCAGCGTTGGCTGACGCTGGGATCCACATCGCGGTAGACGATTTCGGCACGGGGTACTCGTCGCTCACCCACCTGGTGACGTTGCCCATCGACACGATCAAGATCGACCGGTCCTTTGTGGCCGGCGTGGTTCATGACCCGCAACGACGCTCAGTGATAGCGGCCCTCGCTGGGATGGCCAAGAACACAAACATGACGGTGATCGCGGAGGGCATCGAACAAGCACAACAGATCCCTGTAGTGCGCAACCTTGGCTGCAACCTCGCCCAGGGTTTCCACTTCGCAAGGCCCATGCCCTACGACGCGATCGAGATCGGTTACCGCACCGAAGCCGAACTCAGAGAAGCCATAACCCTGTAGCGGCCCAGGCCGTTGACCTGGGATCTTGCGGCGGAGCGGGTGACGAGAATCGAACTCGCGTATTCAGCTTGGGAAGCTCGCCGGCGGCGTCAGTCGAATATCTACTCTGACCTGCGTTTATGCAGGTCAGAGGTGGTTTTCGGGCCTGCCCAAGGTCCCTAGAAGTCCCCTCTGATCACACCCGTTCTCGTCTCTTCTAGGCACGTTGTAGGCACGAAACGATCTTCCGAGGGTCTGCCGCCGTCTCACTCGACTCCGGGAAGGCGCGGTTGGTGTGCTGCTGAGTATGGGTCTGTGCTAGGCCGGGTCTTCCGCATCTCGCGGATCTCCTGCCAGACAGCGTGTAGGGCGGGAGTGGGTTCGTAGAAGCGTCCTCGTTTCTCGCCGACTGCATTGAGCAGCCCGGCTCCAGCCATTGCGGCGAGATCTCGCGTTGCCATGGCGTCGCTGATCCCGTCCCCCGTGGACGATCGCGTGATCTTGATGTACAGAGAGCGACGCAGCCGCCAACCGCGAGAGGCGTCGCACAATGCGCCGACGACCCGATCCGGGAGGCCATGTGTGCTGGCTGCCTGCTCGCATCGGTCCCAGAGCGCTTCTGCTTCTTGGATACGTCGCAGCAGGATTGTCGCCTGCCGGTAGTGAGCGGTGAGACAGAACTCGATCCATGGGCGAGCGTCTCGCGTTGGTGACCAGCTGCCTTGAGCGACTGTCGTCAACACGTCGTAGTAGTCGCGCGTGTTCTGACCGAGGTACTCCTCGATGCTGGAGAACTCGGGGGCGAGAATGCCATCTCGGGCAAGGACGAAGGTTTGCACGCAGCGCGCCATTCGGCCGTTGCCGTCGCTGAATGGATGAATCAAGGTGAGATTGAGGTGCGCCATTGCGGCGGCGACCATCGTGTCGTGGGTGTCGTCGGCGACTTGGGCGAGGAGCTCGTCTATCAGCGGGTCAACGAGTTCCCAGTCGGGCGCCTCGTAGACCGTGTCTCCCTGCGCGTCCTGTACCCAAACGGCTCCGGGCCGCCACTGGCCTGGGTTCTTGGACAGGTCGTACTTCATCATCATGAAGTGAAGTGACCGAACCAGAGAAGCATCGATCGTGGGTGATGTCGGGGCGAGTTGGACGACGTAGGTCATGGCGTCTCGGTAGCCATTGATCGCCTGGCGGGTCTCGTCGCTGGCGTCGAGAGGTTCCTCGTCTTGAATGAGCGCGGCGACATCCTCAACACTCGCGTGGTAACCCTCGATCGAGTTCGAGGCCTGGACGGCGCGCGCAAAGGTGGATCGCCGCAGCGTTCCGTACCAACGTCGTGGCCTGTGTAGGTAGAACTTCAGCTCCCCTCGCAGCTCATCGATCTGTTCGAGAACTACCCGGTCAGCCGGTATCAGAGGTGGCGCCTCGTAGATCATGTGGTCGATACTATCGAACTTATCTACAGCTCACGTAGATTAAATAGCGACATCGATGTGATGGTTGGATTCATGGACCCGAACCGTTCGGGTTTTGGAGCCGACGCCTTACGCCTTACGCGTTGCGCATTGTCGGCGGGTTGCGCGACCAACCTCCGCACCACTGGTGCATACGTGTGGATGTCCATTTGCTCGGGTTGCCGGCAGGTTGTCGGACGACTGGGCAGGAACTAAGTGACGCCGCATAGGGGCCGGAGTGCAGCGCGGTTGCGTCTCGGCCGCTCGGGATTCTGCGTGTCGAAGTGTGCGGGCCGCGCGTAGAGAGTTCGTCTACGTTCAGCAGATGCACATTGAACAAGCCGCGGTCATCATCGACGACTACGACAGCGCCATCGAGTTCTTTGTGCAAGCACTGGGCTTCGAACTCATCGAGGATTCTCCCTCGCTCACCAACGACGGGCGACCGAAGCGGTGGGTCGTCGTTCGACCACCAGGCGCCATCACCGGGTTGCTGCTGGCTCAAGCCGACGGTGAGCGCCAGCGATCAGCAGTTGGGAACCAGTTCGCCGGTCGCGTCGGACTCTTCCTCCGCGTCGATGACTTCGACGCTAGCTATCGGCGCATGCTCGATCACGGTGTCGAGTTCGTCACTGAACCTCGCGATGAGCCGTACGGCCGCTTCGCCGTCTTCGCCGATGTCGCTGGCAACAAATGGGACCTTCTCGGCCCTCGATGAAAGCGAGCGCGTCATTCCCGGGCGCTGCAGTTGGGCCGATACCGAGCGGCCCGATCGGCTCGGTGACCGAGATTCTGCGCTGGCAGTATCGAGCACGTCGACCAGGACGGCCTGGCAGGCACGACCCGCAGCTCATTGCCGGATTTCGCGCTGGTCAGATTGGTGCCAGTGGTTGTTGATATGCGCCGAGTACGCGGTCACTTCCGGGGTCCGAGCGGCTGATGCTTTGGCTGATCAGCTTGTCGTGATGCCGAGGACGCGGTTGAAGAGCTGTCGGACGGTGTCGATGGCTGTGTCGGCGTTGGTGTGGTGAAAACACGGTCCGACATAGCCGTTCAGCAGGAACTCGACGACGACGCCGGCGTCGAGACCGCCTGTGTGGAATTCACCGGCATCGGTGCCGCGATGGATCAACTCAGCGAGAAGTGATCGGGCTGCTTCGAGGGGTTCGTCGCTGTCGGTCGCGATGGTGTGAAACACAGAGTGGTAGAGGCCGTGGTGTTCGAACTCGAAGCGCATCCAGTGCTCGACAACAGCACTGAGGCGGGTAGACCAGGACAGCGTGTCGTCACTGACGATGTCATTGGGCGTGGCGAGCATCCGTTGCCACAGATCTGCCTGGAGACCGGCCAGTAGGTCCTGGCGAGAGGCGAAGTGCAGGTAGATCGAACCCTTTGCCAACCCGGCCGCTTCGGCGACTCGGGCGATCGAAGTGCTCTCAAGGCCCTCGCTGACGGCAAGTTCGGCTGCTGCGTCGAGGATCTGACGTCGTCGTACTTCCGGGCTCTGGAAGCGCCCGTCGGGTGGGGTTGTCGTAGTGCGTGCCATCGGACACAGCCTAACGGGTTGCGTCTCGACTGACCATCGGTCATACTCGAATGACCATCAGTCAGTCGATCACGATCTGATCACGTGCCAGGTGCCGTGTACGAAAGGAATGTCGTCATGCATCTCGAAGTCGCACTCATGGGATTGGCAGTCCACATCCTCATCTGGGACAAGTTGCCCGAGTGGGGAAGCTGGTTCCCGGCGCTCATCGACCGCTTGCCCCGCCCGCTGCGTTACCTGCACGACGGCTGGCAATGCGCGTACTGCTTCGGATTCTGGATCTCGCTCAGCTTGCACGCCTTCACGGGCATCTGGACGCTGTCCGCCCTGGCCACCATCGATCATCGAGCCGGGTTCGGGACGCCGGCTGCGTGGTTCCTCGACGCATTGGCGACCGGTACCGTCATCTATTTCGCCCGTCACGCGCTCGGCACGCTGAGCTGGGGTGCCGCCAAGGGCTACTTCGCCAAGCAGGAGTTCATGGCCAGCCTCGCCGAACCCGATCAAGACGGCGCAGCCGGAGTGAAATCGTGAACGCCGCCGACAGACACGCTCCCAAACATCGCCACCGCGCTTCGCCTAAGTTTCTGCTCGACGTCCTCTCACACCTGTGGGCGTCGGACGTCCACCGGGCAGCGATCGAACGACTCGAGGTGGGCGACGGCGACCACGTTGTGGACCTCGGCGCCGGCCTCGGGCCCGCGACCATCGCCGCATCAGGACAGGCCGGACCCGCCGGGCGAGTCACCGCGATCGAGCCATCACGAATGATGAGAGTCGCAATCCGCATCCGACAAGCACTCAGCCGGAATCGTCGAAGGATTGCGGTTCGCTATGGCGTCGCCGAAGACCTCCCCATTCCAGACCAGAGTGTCGATGCCGTTGTCGCGCTCAACGTCGTCCACCTGCTTCAGGACCAGCAGACCGCGGCGTGCGAACTCGTTCGAGTGCTGAAGGCTCACGGTCGCATCCTGTTCGTCGAAGAAGATCTCGAACACCCCGCCCACAGCTTCTACGAACCCGGCGGACACCACGGGGCCCATACCGGTCTCGCCGACGGCGTCGACACAATGACCAACGCACTGAGCGCAGCCGGGCTCGCCACCACGACCTCACGAGTCGACCAGTTCGGAGACCAGCCCGCTCACCTCATCACGGCCACCACCGCTCGAACCACGTTGGTCAGCTGATGCTCGAACCGACGCGCGAACTTTGGGAGCAGCAGAACCGGCTTGTCGGTGATCGAACTGGACTCTTTGATGCGATTTCGGACGCAGTTCACGTGAGCACGGCTCTGTACCCAGGTTCGTACGTGGACATCACCCCATCGTTCACTTGGCCCTCGGTGACCTACGTCGACGTCGACCGACGGGCGGAACGATTCTTCGCGGACGAGGCGGGAGTAGGCGAACTGCTCGTCGAGCACGGCGTCGATCCCGATCTTCACGCCGTGCGGTTCATCCAGGCCGATTACACCGACGACCTCGACATCAGAGATGGTTCCTTCGATCTGCTCGTCTCGCTCTACGCCGGGTTCATCTCCGAACACTGCACCCGCCATCTCCGACACGGCGGGTTCCTCTTGGTCAACCCCAGCCATGGGGACGCCGCTGCGGCCTCCCTCAACGCGCAGTACCGCCTCCACGGTGTCGTGGTGTCACGTGCCGGGCGCTACTCGGTGCGAACAGACGCGCTCGACACCTACCTCGTCTCGAAGCGAGATGTCGAGCTCACCCTCGAGCTACTCCACAAGACCGGGCGTGGCGTGGCCTACACGAAGTCACCGTTCGCCTACCTCTTCGAACGCGTCGCCTGACCGCTGCTGTCGGCCCGAGGTGATCGGGGCCGGCTCCAGCGCACCCATATTGCGACCTACAGCGGCACAGGCACCCACTCGGGATCGGCACTTTCGATCGGTGTTTCGCTTGCGCAAACACCCACTCGTAGCGACACCCACCAAACACGAAGCCCGCGCCACAGAACGGGGATATGTCGGTGATCCATCCGCTTGTTTCTGCGGTCGGTGACGATGGCGGGTGCGGGCGGTGATTGGAGGATCACATTGCCGGGTACGAACGGTGTCAACGGGTGTCGAGCGGAGCATTCTGATCGGAGCTCTCCGGTGTTTGGTTTCACTTATCTGAGATCCTCGTCACGGGGAGCTGGATTGTCAGCTCGAGCTTTCGGGGAGGAGTCTCGGAGGGGTGACCGTGCCAAGCTTCGAACGTGGGCAGGTCAGCCGGGATGTAGCCGCTGGAACGCAACCAAGTACCGAACAACCAGTCAAGGGCTTGCTGCTCAACCTCGGCTGTCCCGATGACATCAATCTCGGCAACGAGTGTCGGGCCGAACGACATGACGCCGAACGGCTCGACAGGGCGGCTGTCATCTGCCACCTCCACTGCAATGTCGTAGCGACAATTGACCGAATCCACGATGTCGGGAGTTGATCCGGCTTGGTGGACACCCGATCCTGGATGTCTGTCCACGGGAAGGAGGCCCGGATGAGTCGTCCATCGAAGTATCCCGAGGAGTTTCGGCGTGAGGCGGTCGAGTGGTATCGATCGTCGGATCGGCGTCGGTGTCAGGTAGCGAAATCGCTCGGTGACAGGTCTGTCGTCGAGCTACTGTGGATCTATGAAGCTAATCAACCAGATCAAAGGCTTCGTTCGTTCTCTGCGAAACCCGCGACCAAGCCTTCGCCCGAGACCAACGCAGGCTCAAAAGGACGAGATCACCGAGGCGATCCGCAAGCAGCGGTTCTACGGTGACCTCCCGGGCCGTCGCCAATACCAGGACTGAGCGCCGGAACGAAGCAGCCGGCTTCCTTCCCGGACCTGTGAACAACCGGACCCATCACTCATGAACCGAGCGACCGGGTCCAGAAGCACTCCCGTGCATAGAGTCGGTCGAACACTCGGATGCCCGAAGGCGGGCTGACCGCATTTACCTCGTCCTCGAGCACCCGCCCGGGAATAGCGATGCCCGAACAGTCCGCCCGCGCCGCATCGCCGGCGCTACGCAGCAGCCGATCCACCCGATATCGGACGACCTCGCGCGATCGCCGAAGTCGGAGAGCTATCGGATGCTCGGTACGGGCCGATACCTAGGGGCTCCTCGGGCCGATCGACTGTGATTCCGGGCGCAGTCATCGGGCGGGGTGCCTTCGCCACCTCGCGATCGGTGCTTCGCTTGAGGCCGCTTCTGAGCGGGGTTTCGTGTTCGTGCCTACATGCGAGAGCCAGGCTCGTGCCGCATCGTCAGTGGCGGCTCTCAGACGGCTGGACTGGTTGTCGAAGTGTCCCCTGACGGGTAGGTTTGTGTTGCAGAGTAATCTTCATTGGAAAGTGTAGCGATGACGAACTCACCCGAACTGAGAAAACTCGAACGAAGGTCATACGGAGCGGCCTACGCCGACGGAGTGATCGACGTCTTCGTTGGCATCTCAACGGCCTGGCTTGGTGCCGTGTGGCTCCTGTGGCCGGACTACTTGCCTGGAGCAGCGGCTCTGGTCGCGGTGTCGATTTCACCGATGACGGTAAGGCGGAAGCGTTTCGTGCAAGCCCGGACCGGGTACGTGAAGTTCACAGAGCACCGACGGCGTCGGGAACGACTGGTGTACACGGCCGCAGGAGTCCTCTTTGCAGGGTTCATGCTGATGGCCCGCCCCCTCGGATCTCTCCAATCCGACGATATCGACTGGGCCGTGGGCCCCGATTCCCTCATCGCCTGGCTGCTGGCACTCATCGCAGTCGTGCTAGGCGTCATCGTCGGGGCGAAGCGGACGCTCGCGTACGCCACAGTCCTGATTGCCACCGGAGCGATATTCGCGATGGTCGAAGCACGGTTTGGCTGGCCGCTCCTCGCCTCCGGTGTCGTGTTCTTCCTGACTGGATCGGTGATGACGAGACGGTTCCTCAACCGCTACCCACTCACAGAGGCTTCGTGAACCGACCCGACATCGACCCAGAGCCGCCTCAACTCGAAATCGACCGTCTCATCCACGAACCGGCCCGACTGATCATCATGGCGAACCTCTACATCGTCGACGAAGCCGACTTCGTATATCTCGCCCAGAAGACCGGACTCACCCACGGCAACATCAGCACACACATGGCCCGCCTGCAGGAA